>DAINBQ010000099.1:2583-4670 GCA_036732825.1 Burkholderiaceae bacterium
GGCGCTGATGTCCGGGTTTGGCGTGGCGCTGCAGCCTCTCAACCTGCTATGGGGATTCATTGGCGTGACGCTCGGCACCGCAATCGGCGTTCTGCCGGGCGTGGGGCCGGCGCTGACGGTCGCGATGCTGCTGCCGCTGACCGTGAAGCTCGACCCGACCGCCGCGCTGATCATGTTCGCGGGCATCTACTACGGCGCGATGTACGGCGGTTCGACGACGACGATCCTGCTGAACACGCCCGGCGAGTCCGCGTCGATCGCGACCGCGCTCGAGGGCAACAAGATGGCCAAGCGCGGCCGCGCCGGACCGGCGCTGGCGACGGCGGCGATCGGCTCCTTCGTGGCCGGCACGATCGCGACGCTGCTGCTGACCGTGCTCGCGCCAGTCGTCGTCGACATCGCGCTGAAGTTCGGGCCGGCCGAATATTTTGCTCTGATGATCTTCGCCTTCGTGACGGTGGCCGCGGTGCTGGGATCCTCGACGGTGCGCGGCCTCACGATGCTGTTCCTCGGACTGCTGTTCGGCCTGGTGGGCATCGATGACCAGACCGGGCAGATGCGCTTCGCGTTCGGCGTTCCGGAATTGCTGGACGGCATCGACGTCGTCGTGCTCGCGGTCGGGCTCTTCGCGGTCGGTGAGGCGCTGTATGTCGCGGCCTACCAGAGCCGGCAGGTCGAGACCGTCGAGCAGGTGCGGGGCTCGCTGCTGATGTCGCGCGAGGACTGGAAGCGTTCGTGGCCGGCCTGGTTGCGCGCCACCGGCATCGGCTTTCCGTTCGGCACGATTCCGGCGGGCGGCGCGGAGATCCCGACCTTCCTTTCCTATGCGCTGGAGAAGAAGTTGTCCAAGTACCCGGAGGAGTTCGGGCAGGGCGCGATCGAGGGCGTCGCCGGTCCCGAAGCCGCCAACAACGCGGCGTCGGCCGGCGTGCTGGTGCCGTTGCTGACACTCGGCATCCCGACGTCGGCGACGGCCGCAATCCTGCTCGCCGCGTTCCAGAACTACGGCCTGCAGCCCGGGCCACTGCTGTTCCAGACCCAGGCCACGCTGGTATGGGGGCTGATCGCCAGCATGTACGTCGGCAACGTCCTGCTGCTGGTGCTCAACCTGCCGCTGATCGGGCTCTGGGTGAAGGTCCTGTCGATCCCGAAGCCGCTCCTCTATGCCGGCATCCTCGTGTTCGCGACGCTCGGCGCCTACAGCCTGCATCAATCGGTCGTCGACCTGCTCGCGCTGTATGTGTTCGGCCTGCTCGGCTTTTTGATGCGGCGCTGGGGTTTCCCGGTAGCGCCGGCGGTCATCGGACTGATCCTCGGGCCGCTCGCCGAGTCGCAGTTCCGCAAGGCGCTTGCGATCAGCCAGGGCGATCCGACGGTGTTCCTGACGCAGCCGATTTCGGCAACGCTGCTGGCAGTGACGGCCGCGCTCGTGCTGCTGCCATGGATCATCAAGCTCCGGCGGCGCCGCGCATGACCGAGCGGCATTCCGGCGATCCGTCGACCGCCGACGCCGCGCCCAGCGCGGCGTTTTCATTCCCGCGCACTGCCGGTCAGGCTGCGCTGCGTTACCTTGCAACGATCACGGTCGCGGTCGCCGGCGCCCTCGTCTGCGTCGCACTTGGGACACCGCTGCCGTGGCTGATCGGCCCGCTGGTTGCCGTCGCGCTGGTCTGCATGCTGTTCGTCGGCCTCGAATCGCCGCCGGCGGCACGACACGTGGGGCAGTGGGCGATCGGCGTCGCGCTCGGCCTGTACTTCTCGCCCGAAGTGGTGCGCGAGATCGTGCGCCTCGCGCCGTGGGTGGTGCTGGCGATCGCGTTTGCGGTCGTGCTGGGCTGGCTGGGCGGCTGGCTGCTGGCGCGCGCGACGCGCACCGACGCATCGACCGCGTTCTTCGCGATGGCCATCGGCGGCGCGAGCGAGATGGCGACGCAGGCCGAACGCCACGGCGGCCAGGTGGACCGCGTTGCCGCCGCGCACAGCCTTCGCATCATGCTCGTGGTGCTGATCGTTCCGCTGCTCTTCAACGCACTCGACGTGAAGGGGCTGGACCCGTACGCGCCGGCCGCGCGCGAATTCTCATGGAC
>DAINBQ010000099.1:4770-10881 GCA_036732825.1 Burkholderiaceae bacterium
GGCCGCGGGCTTCGGAATGCTGCTGGCGGCGGGCTCCGGACTGCACTGGTCGACCGCGATCATCGCGACGACGCCCGGCGGCATCGGCGAGATGGCGCTGACCGCGCAGGCGCTCAAGCTCGGTGTGCCGATCGTGACTGCCTTCCACGCGCTGCGCATGGCTGCCGTCGTGATCACGATCGGAGCTGTCTATCGCCTGTGGCGAAGCATGGCCGGGGCTGGAAATGATTGAGCTGGTGCCGATTTCGCGCGCGACCGCACCGGATCCGGCTGCGTTCCTGCAGGCAGTGCTCGAGTCCAAGGCGACGCTGGTGCGGTGGATGCCCTGGTGTCATCCGGACTACGGGCCGGCGGATGTCGAGCGCTGGTTCGAGACCGCCGACAGCATGTGGCGCAACCAGAATGCGTTCCCGATGCAGATCCGCGATGCCGAGTCGGGAGCCGTTCTCGGCGGCGTCGGACTGCATGATGTGCTGCTGTACGGCAAGCGCGAGGCCGAGATCGGATACTGGGTGCGGACCAGCGCGCGCGGGCGCGGCATCGCGGCGACCGCCGTCCGCACGATCGCCGCAGTCGCATTCAACGAGCTTCAACTGGCGCGCACGGTGATTCGCATACGACTCGACAATCGCTCGAGCCGCCGGGCCGCCGAGCGCGCGGGGGCGAGCTTCGAGGGCGTCGCGCGGCATGGCATCGTGCAGGGCGAGGCGCGTTTCGACGCAGCGCAATACTCGCTGCTGCCGTCGGATCTGGCGCGCCCGTGGGCACCATAGTTGCAGGACCGGCCGCCGCCGCGCCCGCCGGACGTACGGAGATAGGTTCTAGCTTTTTGGCGAACGCTGGTGTAGCGTCAAAACGCAGTCGATCTGGGCTGTGGATTCGGAAAGTCATTGCCAGCCGCCTCTAGCTACATACCGGGCCGTTCCTGTCGCAGTACCAACTCCCAGCAATCCCAACAGCATTCATCGCTTGCGCGTCGCGGGCGCTTCCCGTGTTTATTCGGAGTGATCTCGAATGCCGACAGGCACAGTGAAGTGGTTCAACGAGACGAAGGGCTTCGGCTTCATCAAGCCCGACGACGGGGGCGCCGATCTCTTCGCGCACTACAGCGGAATCAAGTCCAAGGGTTTCCGGACGCTGAAGGAGAACCAGCGGGTCGAGTACCAGGTGCAACAGGGCCAGAAGGGCCCGCAGGCGGTCGAAATCAACGTCATCGCCTGACCGCGCGATCCCAATTCCGAAGGCCCGCGCTGCGGGCCTTTTTTCTGGTGCTGCCGCGGCGCAGGCGACCGCTGGTCGAACGGCGCGCGGCCGCCCAGCTACTTCCTTGGGTGGACGGCCTCGCGCGGCTAGAATCAGCGCCTTTCCCGTAGCCGGCGCACCGATGGCCGACCCGCCAGACGCCCGGCTGCTCGCGGCCACGAGCCACGAAGCGGCAGAACCACACGATCGTCCCGGCCCGGCTCGCGGGCAACGGAGCGACGACCAGGAGGCGCATTCAATGAGCGCAGTGCTTTCGGGGCAGGCCGCGGCCGCTCCTTCCTACGTCAAGAACCGGAAACTGATCGCATGGGTTGCCGACATCGCGCGCCTGACCCGGCCGGACCGCGTGGTCTGGTGCGACGGTTCGCAGGAGGAGTACGACCGGCTGTGCGCCGAGATGGTCAAGTCCGGGACGCTGAAGCGGCTGAACCCGGCCAAGCGGCCCAACAGCTTTCTTGCACTGTCGGACCCGAGCGATGTCGCGCGCGTCGAGGACCGGACTTTCATCTGCAGTCAGGACAAGGGCGACGCCGGCCCGACCAATAACTGGATCGCGCCGGACGAGATGCGCGGGACGCTGAAAGGCCTGTTTTCCGGCTGCATGCGCGGCCGGACCTTGTACGTCGTGCCGTTTTCGATGGGCCCGCTCGGCAGCCACATTGCGCAGATCGGTGTCGAGCTCACCGACAGCCCGTATGTCGTCGTCAACATGCGCATCATGACGCGCATGGGGCGTCCGGTAATCGACCTGATCGGTACCGACGGTGAGTTCGTCCCCTGCGTGCACTCGGTCGGCAAGCCGCTGGCGCCAAACGAGGCGGATGTCCCCTGGCCGTGCAGCGACACCAAATACATCGTGCACTTCCCGGAGACGCGCGAGATCTGGTCGTACGGGTCCGGCTACGGCGGCAACGCGCTGCTCGGCAAGAAGTGCCTGGCATTGCGCATCGCCTCGACGATGGGGCGCGACGAGGGCTGGCTTGCCGAGCACATGCTGATTCTCGCGGTGACATCGCCCGAGGGCCGCAAATACCACGTCGCAGCGGCATTCCCTTCGGCGTGCGGCAAGACCAATTTCGCGATGCTGATTCCGCCGCCGGCCTTCGCGGGCTGGACCGTGACGACGATCGGCGAGGACATCGCGTGGATCAAACCCGGCGCCGATGGCCGCCTGTATGCGATCAACCCGGAGGCCGGCTGCTTCGGCGTCGCGCCCGGCACGTCGCAGAAGACGAACTACAACGCGATGGCGATGCTGCGCGAGAACGTCATCTTCACGAATGTCGCGCTGACCGATGACGGCGATGTCTGGTGGGAGGGCATGGGCCCGCCGCCGGCGCACCTGATCGACTGGCAGGGCAGGGACTGGACTCCCGAGGACGGCAAGGCGGGTCGCAAGGCGGCGCATCCGAATTCGCGCTTCACGGTCGCGGCCGCCCAGTGTCCGGCGATCGATGACGACTGGGAGGATCCGGACGGCGTCGCGATCGACGCCTTCCTGTTCGGTGGCCGGCGCTCGACGACGGTGCCGCTGGTGACCGAGGCCCGCGACTGGGTCGAGGGCGTCTACATGGCGTCGACGATGGGGTCGGAAACAACTGCCGCACAGGCGGGCGCGCAGGGCGTGCTGCGCCGTGATCCGTTCGCGATGCTGCCCTTCTGCGGCTACAACATGGGCGACCACTTCCGCCACTGGATCGAACTCGGTCGCAAGCTCGCCGCCAGCGGCGCGACGCTGCCGAAGATCTTCACGGTCAACTGGTTCCGCACCGACGAAAACGGCAAGTTCATCTGGCCTGGCTTCGGCGAGAACATGCGCGTGCTGAAGTGGATCGTTGATCGCATCGACGGCAAGGCCGGCGGTGTCGAGCACGTGTTCGGCGTCAGTCCGCGCTTCGAGGACATGCAATGGGACGGCCTCGACTTCCCGCGCGCCCAATACGAGCGCATCGCGTCGGTGAATCGGGAAGACTGGCAGAAGGAGATCGCACTGCACGCGGAGCTGTTCGACCGGCTGGCGGGCCGACTGCCGCCCGAACTCGAGCAGACCAAGCGCGCGCTGCAGGCCCGGCTGGGCTGAGCGCCGCAGCGCACACTCACACCGGCTGCAGCGTGAACAGCAGGTAACGCTTCTCGCGCCGGAACACGTCCGGGTCGAGCGTATCGAGGCGGACCGCGGCCAGCTTGTCCCGGATCGTCGGCTGGAACAGGTAGCCGGCCAGCGGATGCCGCAGGAAGAATTTTTCGCTGAAAAAGTGCGCGACCGGCAGCGCGAAGCGCTCGGCCAGCACGCGCGCATAGGCGAGCGACGGCACGACGTTCTCGGTGACATCGATCCGTTCGCGAACTGCGAAGCCGTGGCGCGTCACGGCCGCCTCGAAGTCGGCGAGCAGGTGTCCCGACCGGTTCTTCGAGTCGCTGCGCAGGCGGAAGTAGTCGATGACGATCCAGCGGCCGCCGGGAACGAGAAACGACTTCACGCGTTCGATGCCCGGATCCAGTTCGATGTACTGAAACGACTCGGAGTTGATGATCGCGTCGAAGCGCTCACTGCGTGTCTGCGGATCGAACGACTCCAGCGTTCCCTCGAGCAGCGGGATCTGCGGCCAGTGGGCGCGGATGTGGGCGGCGTGCGAGCGGTTCGGCGTCATCCCGGTCGGCCGCGCGCCGGCCGTGTCGAGTTTGACCAGCAATCCGCCCATGCCGCAGCCGATGTCCAGAACGCGCTCGCCGGGCCGCACGCGCTCGACCAGCAGCGACGCGTAGTCGTCCATCGCCTGCTTCACCTGTGCCAGGCTGATCGACTCCGGGTCGGCCGGCGGCTGCTTGAAGTAGCCGTAGTGCAGGAAGTTGTTGCCGAACACCGCGCCATAGAGCGCGAGTTCCAGATCGTGCGCCGGATCCCAGACCGACTTGCGCGCGCGGTGTGCCCAGAGATGGTTCACCAGTGCAGGCACGTTCAGCAGGCGGGTCAGAACACTCATCGAGGTCGGTCGTTCAGCGCGCGCGCCGGCGTCGTGGTGCAACGTTTTTCCGGGCGCGCCGCAAACAATAGCAAGGCAAGCCGCCCTCGATTGTCCGGGGGTCAAGTGCCTTGCACCGGCTGGCCTTTGCGAAGATACTGCACCGCCTGTTGCCGACCCTCCCGCGTCATCCGGCCACTGATGAGTTCCTCCGACGACATCATTCTCGAGACCCGCGGCCTCACGAAAGAGTTCAAGGGTTTCGTGGCGGTCAGCGACGTCAGCCTGAAGGTGCGGCGCGGCACGATTCATGCGCTGATCGGTCCCAACGGAGCGGGCAAGACGACGTGCTTCAACCTGCTCACCAAATTTCTGGCTCCGACCCGTGGCCAGATCCTTTACAACGGGCAGGACATCACACGCGAGAGTTCGGCCCACATCGCGCGGCGCGGCGTCATCCGCTCGTTTCAGATCTCGGCGACCTTTCCGCACCTGACCGTCATCGACAACGTGCGCATCGCGCTGCAGCGCGAACTCGGCACGAGCTTCCACTTCTGGAAGTCCGACCGCACTCTCGACGTGCTGAACCAGCGCGCGATGGAACTGCTCGCGACCGTCGGGCTCGAGGACTTCGGGAGCTTCGTGACGGTGGAGCTGCCGTACGGACGCAAGCGCGCGCTGGAGATCGCCACCACGCTGGCGATGAACCCGGACCTGATGCTGCTCGACGAACCGACACAGGGCATGGGCCACGAGGACGTCGAGCGCGTGACGCAGCTGATCAAGAAGGTGGCTGCCAACCGCACGGTGCTGATGGTCGAGCACAACATGAACGTCGTCGCGACGATCGCCGACACGATCTCCGTGCTGCAGCGCGGCCAGCTGATCGCCGAAGGACCGTACGACGTGGTGTCGAAGAATCCGCAGGTGCTCGAGGCCTACATGGGCAGCGCGGACGTCGAACTGCAGGGCGCCCATGCCTGAGTCCGGCGTCGAATACCTGCGCATCAGCGCCCTGCACGCCTTCTACGGCGAGTCGCACATCCTGCACGGCGTCGACCTGGTGGTGAACCGCGGCGAAGTGGTCACACTGCTCGGCCGCAACGGCGCCGGGCGCACGACGACGCTGAAGAGCATTCTCGGACTCGTCGGCAAGCGCACCGGGTCGATCATGATCAATGGCCGGGAGGCGATCGCGATGCCGCCGCACAGGGTCGCGCGGCTCGGAGTCGGATATACACCGGAAGAGCGCGGCATCTTCGCGAGCCTGACCTGCGAGGAGAACCTGCTGCTGCCGCCGCAGGTGGCGAGCGGCGGCATGTCGCTCGAAGAGATCTACACGATGTTCCCGAACCTGCAGGAGCGGCGCGCGAGCCCCGGGATGCGACTGTCCGGCGGGGAGCAGCAGATGCTCGCGATCGCGCGCATCCTGCGCACCGGGGCCAGGATGCTGCTGCTCGATGAAATTTCCGAGGGCCTGGCGCCGGTGATCGTGCAGACGCTGGCGCGCATGATCCGGCAGCTGAAGGAGCGTGGACTGACGGTCGTGATGGTCGAACAGAATTTCCGCTTTGCCGCGCCGCTGGCCGACCGCTTCTACGTGATGGAACACGGCCGGATCGTCGAAGGCTTCTCGGCCGCCGAACTGCAGGCCAAGATGCCGGTTCTGCATGAGTTACTTGGAGTTTGAAACCCGTCGGAGTTCCGACGTTGTAAACAGAGGAGACAGTATGAAACGGAAGCTTTTGTCGGCACTGGTCACGGCCGCTTTCGCGCTGGGCGCGGGCGCGTCGCAGGCCCAGATCTCGGACGGCGTGATCAAGATCGGCGTTCTGAACGACATGTCGGGGCTGTATGCGGACCTGACCGGCCCGGGCTCGGTCGT
>DAINBQ010000100.1:0-8568 GCA_036732825.1 Burkholderiaceae bacterium
GAGACCGCGCTGACGCCGGCGGCTGTTCGCGCGGTCGGCGCAGCGCTGGGCTCCGAAGCGGTGGAGCGCGGCATCGATGCGATCTGCATCGGCCGCGACGGGCGGCTGTCGGGCCCGCTGCTGCGCGATGCACTGGAAGAGGGCATCGCATCGACTGGCACTGCGGTCATCGATGTCGGCATGGTGCCGACGCCGGTGCTCTACTTCTCCACCGTTCACCTGGACACAGGCTCCGGCGTGGAGATCACCGGAAGCCACAATCCGCCCGAATACAACGGGCTCAAGCTGATGCTCGGGGGTGACACGCTTCACGGCGATGGCATCCAGGCGCTGCGCGCACGCATCGATGAGGGGCGTCTGATCCAGGGCAAGGTTCGGGGCGAACTCCGCATGGCCGACGTTTCCGACGCCTACCTCGCGAAGATTCACTCGACGGTCAAGATGGCGCGGCCGATGAAAATCGCGATCGACTGCGGCAACGGGGTGGCCGGCCCGACCGCCGTCGCTGTGTTTCGCGGACTCGGATGCGAGGTCGTGGAGCTCTTCACGGATATCGATGGCACATTCCCGAATCACCATCCGGACCCGGCTCATCCGGAGAATCTCCAGGATCTGATCCGCGTATTGCGCGACACCGACGCCGAACTGGGCCTTGCATTCGATGGAGACGGCGATCGGCTCGGTGTCGTGACGAAGGATGGCCAGATCGTGTTTCCCGACCGTCAGATCATGCTGTTCGCGCAGGACATCCTGGCTACGAACCCCGGCGGCGAGATCATTTTCGACGTGAAGTGCACGCGGCGCCTGGCGCCATGGATTCGCAAGCACGGCGGCCGTCCGACGATGTGGCGAACCGGGCATTCGCTGATCAAGGCCAAGCTGAAGGAAAGTCGCGCTCCGTTCGCCGGCGAGATGAGCGGGCACCTGTTCTTCAACGATCGCTGGCCCGGCTTTGACGACGGAATGTATGCAGGAGCGCGGTTGCTCGAGATCCTCTCGCGATCGCCCGATGCGTCCGCGGTCCTGAACTCATTGCCGTCCGCCGTGTCGACACCCGAACTTCACCTGCAGACGGCCGAAGGTGAAAACTTCGCATTGGTCGAGCGCTTGAAGACGCACGCGAAGTTCGCGGGCGCCGAGCAGCTGATCACGATCGACGGTGTGCGCGCCGAGTGGGCTGACGGGTTCGGGCTGGCCCGGCCCTCGAATACGACTCCGGTCGTCGTGTTGCGTTTCGAGGGCGATACGCTGGAAGCCCTGGAGCGAATCAAGTCGGCCTTTCGTGCCGCGATCCTCGGGGTGGCGCCGCAGGCGAAGCTGCCGTTCTGATGCCGCGGGAAACGAGTTGAAGCTCTGGGAAGGCCGTTAGTCTCCATGGTCATAACACTTGCAGAACTGGTGCATCGCAGGCCGGCTGCCCCGCCTCGTGTGCAAGCGCGCGAGCGGATCGAAGCCTGCGGCATCCACCTTGACATCTCGGGGCAGCGGTTGGAAACCGGCGACTTGCAGGCTCTGCGCGACTTCGCTTCAGCAGCGGACCTTCCCGGCTCCTTCCGCTCGATGGTTTGCGGCGAAATGGTCAACCCGAGCGAGCGCCGCGCCGCGCTGCATACGGCGTTGCGAGCGCTGCCCGACGACGAACCGGGTGCGCCGGAGACGGTCCGTTCTGCCGTTGCGGCCGAACTTGTAAGGATGCGCGCGTTCGCCAAGGAAGTTCGCTCCGGATCATGGATGGGTGCCACCGGCCAGCGCATCACCGACGTGATCAACATCGGAATCGGCGGCAGTGACGCGGGACCGCGACTGGTCCGCCATGCGCTGGAGGAACTGGCGGATGGGCCACAGGTGCATTTCGCCAGCAACGTCGACGGGACCGTCCTGGCGCGCCTGCTTCCCCGGCTCGATCCTGCGCGCACCCTCGCGATCGTCTCGAGCAAGAGCCTTTCGACCCGCGAAACGCTGATGAACGCTGCCAGCGTGCGGGCCTGGCTTGCGGCGGCGGGGATTGCCGGTGAGCGGTTGAACCGGCACATGGTCGTCGTATCCGCGAAGGCGGGAGCCGCCAGCGAGCTTGGGCTCGAAGCGGACCGGCAGTTCATGCTGTGGGACTGGGTGGGCGGGCGTTTCAGCGTGTGGAGTGCGGTCGGACTCCCCGTCCTGCTTGCAATCGGGCCCGATCGATTCGACGCGTTCCTCGGCGGTGGCCGAGCAATGGACCGCCATGTGCTCGACGCGCCGCTGGAACGAAATCTCGCAGCGACGCTGGCACTGATCGAGGTCTGGAACACAGTCGTGCTGCAGATGCCGACGCTGTGCTTTCTCGCTTACGACGAACGACTCGCGCCGATGATTGGATGGTTGCAGCAGCTTGCGATGGAGAGCCTGGGCAAGAGCCGCCGCAACGACGGTCGGCTGTCTGAGGTTCCAACCGGCCCGGTGGTCTGGGGAGGCGTCGGCACCGATGCACAGCACACGTTCATACAGCTGTTGCGGCAAGGCACCGCGCGCACGGCAGTCGACGTTTTGCACGTCGAACAGGCGGCGCACGAATACGCCGAGCACCACCACGTGCTGATCGCCAATGCTCGGGCCCAGGTTGAAGCGTTGACTGCGGCGGACGCCGATTCGCTGGCGGTCAACGCGGTCAACGCCCTGTCGCTTGACCGGCTCACGCCGGAGCGCCTGGGCAGTCTGCTGGCACTTTATGAGCACAAGGTCGTGCTGGTCGCTGCATTGCTCGGAATCAACGCCTTTGACCAGCCGGGGGTCGAGTTCGGCAAAGCGCTCGCGCGCAGGATGGAAGCCGATGGTTCATAACCGGACGATCCTCGTCACCGGCGGCGCGGGCTACATCGGCTCGCACACGATGGTCGAACTGCTGGTGGGCGGGTTCGACGTGATCTGCCTCGACAACTTCAGCAACAGCCTGCCGGAGGCGGTGAAGCGCGTCGAGAAGATCGCGGGCAAGCGGATCACGCTCGTGAATGGCGATGTGCGGGATCGCGAGGTGCTGGCGCGCGTGTTCAATCGTCCGATCGACGGCGTCGTGCATTTCGCTGCGCTGAAGTCGGTCGGCGAGTCCGTATCCAATCCGGTCGAGTACTACGACAACAACGTCGGTGGGACGCTCGCGCTGCTCGATGCGATGGACGCGAAAGGCGTGCGCTGTTTCGTGTTCAGTTCTTCGGCCACCGTCTATGGCGCGCCGGACGTGTTGCCGGTCACAGAGGACGCGCCGGTCCGGCCGGTCAACCCCTACGGGCAGACGAAGGCGATGGTCGAGCAGGTTCTGCGCGACTGGTGCCGCGCCTGGCCCGAGCATTCCGCTGTCTCATTGCGCTACTTCAACCCGGTCGGCGCGCATGCGAGCGGACTGATCGGCGAAGACCCCAGCGACATTCCCAACAACCTCTTTCCCTACATCACGCAGGTCGCGATCGGCAAGCGCCCACATCTGAACGTCTGGGGCAACGACTGGCCGACGCCGGACGGCACCGGCGTGCGCGACTACCTGCACGTCGTCGACCTGGCACGGGGCCACGTGGCCGCGCTCGACTACGCCCGCAAAAATCCCGGCTATGTGGCGATCAACCTCGGCACCGGGCGCGGCACCAGCGTGCTGCAGATGGTCGCCGCCTTCGAGTCGGCCACCGGCCGCCGGATCCCCTACGTCGTCGGGCCGCGCCGCGACGGCGACATCGCCGAGTGCTGGGCCGACGCGGCGCTTGCAGGTCGGCTTCTCGGATGGACCGCCGAGTTCAACGTCGAGCAGGCGTGCGCGGACGGTTGGCGCTGGCAGCAGAGCAATCCCGACGGATACCGCGGTTAGCCTGGAATTGAGCGCGGGTCGCCGCGTGGCGCATCCTTGATCCACAATCCGCTTCCGTGCGGGTCCTGATCGTCAAGACATCGTCGATGGGCGATGTCGTCCATGCACTGCCGCTGGCGGCAGACATCGCGCGCGCTCGCCCCGGCACCGAGATCGACTGGCTCGTCGAAGAGAGCTTCGGCCCGATCCCGGCGATGAGCCAACATGTCGCCCGCGTCCGACGCATCGCGCTGCGGCACTGGCGCCACCATCTGTTCGAAGCGTCGACCCGCCGCGAGGTCGGCGCCCTCAAGGAGCAATTGCGCGCGGGCGGTTACGGTCTCGTACTGGATGCGCAGGGATTGCTGAAAAGTGCATGGGTTGCGCGTTGGGCCGGGGCACCGGTAGCCGGTTTCTCGACGCGAACCGCGCGCGAGCGGATCGCGGCACTGTTCTACTCGAGGCGCTACCCGATTCCGCGCGAACTGCACGCGGTCGAGCGCTGCCGCCGCCTCGGTGCGGCGGCATTCGGGTATGCGCTTGAAGGCCCGCCGCGTTTCGACCTCAAGCCGACCGCCGCGCCGGTGCTCGCTCACGACGGCCGATACGCGGTGCTGCTGGTGAACGCGAGTCGCGCGACCAAGCTGTGGCCGGATCAGCACTGGATCGAGGTCGAGCGCTGGCTTGCGGTACAGGGTCTTGCCAGCCTGCTTTTCTGGGGCACCGAGGAGGAGGGGAGCCGCGTGCGCGCGCTGGCAGCACGCATGCAGCGGGCCATCGTCGCGCCGCGTTCGCAGCTCGAGGCGATTGCGACGACGCTCGCCGAAGCGACCGTCGTGATCGGGCTCGACACCGGACTGTCTCACCTCGCCGCCGCGCTCGGCCGGCCTGCGGTCGGCATCTACTGTGACTACGATCCGGCGCTCGTTGGCCTGGTCGGCGATGGCCCGGTCGCGAGCATCGGAGGGGTCGGCAGGACCCCGGACTCGGCCACGGTCATCGAAGCTGCAGCGCGTGTGATGGAACGGGCGGCATGACGGTCGCGCGGGCCGGCTATACGGCGTTCGTCTGGCTGGCCGCGCCATGGGCGGCGCTCTATCTGCTCTGGCGGTCGCGCCGCCAGCGCGAGTATCGAGCGCACTGGGGAGAACGGTTCGGTTGGGTCAAGTATCCGCCACGCGGGCCGCGACCGCTGATCTGGGTTCATGCGGTGTCGGTCGGCGAAACGCGCGCGGCCGAGCCGCTGCTGCGCGCACTCGCGGACCGCTACCCGCAGCACGACTTCCTGCTGACGCACATGACGCCGACCGGGCGCGCCACCGGCGCGGAACTCGCTGCGCGCTGGCCGGGACGGATCACGCAGGTCTACCTGCCGTATGACCTGCCGTTTGCGGTGCGACGCTTCCTGCGCGCATTCCGCCCGGTCGTCGGCGTCGGGCTCGAAACAGAGACCTGGCCCAATCTGCTCGCGATTGCGAACGAGGAACGTGTTCCCGTGGTCCTCGTCAACGCGCGTTTGTCGGAGAAGTCACTGGCGGCTTCGCGGAAGTACGCCGGGTTGATGCGGGAAACGGCCCGGCGCTTCGAACTGGTGCTGGCGCAGACTGAAGCCGATGCCGAACGCATCCGCGCCGCAGGCGCCGAGAAGATCGAAGTCATCGGCAACCTGAAGTTCGACTTCACACCCGACGATGCGCTCGTGGCGCAGGGCGTGCAGTGGCGGCGTGGGCTGGGGCAACGGCCGGTCTGGCTCTTCGCCAGCACGCGCGAAGGCGAGGAAAACATGATCCTGGATGCGCTCGGCGCCTCGCCGGCCGCGACCGTCGTCATCGTGCCGCGTCATCCGCAGCGTTTCGACGAGGTCGCCCGGTTGATCGAGAGTCGCGGCCTGCCACTGCTGAGGCGTTCACGCCTGGGCGACATTTCGCAGTTCGTCGCGAAATCGGGGTCTGACCCCGATTTCGTGCTCGGCGACTCGATGGGGGAAATGGCGATGTATTACGCCGCCGCCGACGTCGCGTTCGTCGGCGGCAGCCTGCTGCCGCTCGGCGGGCAGAACCTGATCGAAGCCTGCGCGGTTGGGGCGCCGGTGGTCGTCGGTCTGCATACCTTCAACTTCGGGCAGGCGACCGCGGACGCGATTGAAGCAGGCGCGGCCGTTCGGGTCGCGAATGCGGCCGAAGCCGTCGACTCGATGCGCGCGATCAGCAGCGACGCCACACGGCGCCGCGCAATGAGCGATGCCGCGCGGCGCTTCGCCGCCAGGCATCGCGGGGCGACTGAACGCGCGGTGCAGCGCCTCGCGCCGTTTATCGACGCGGCTTCTTGACCGGTTTCGCCCTTGTCGAGGGCGCGGCGCCAGCGGGTTTGTCGGTCGGTGCCGGCGCTGACGGCGCGGCGGCGGGCGGAGTTGGCACCACGGGACGCGGAGGCACGACATTCGCGCCCGGAATTTCGGGAATCGTGATCGGCTGTGCAGGGTCGAGCAGACCGCTTACCGCGCTGATGTCATCCTCGCCGAGCGTGCCTCCAGCCGCCTTCAGGCGCAGGCCGGACAGAAGAAAGTCGTAGCGCGCGCGTTTCAGATCGCGCTGCGTCTGCACCAGCTGCGTTGTCGCGTTCAGGACATCGAGCAGGATCCGCACGCCGACCTGATAGCCGAGCTGGGTCGATTCGAGCTGCGTGCGCGCTGAAACCTCGGCCGATTCAAGCGCGCGCACCTGCGCGAGGCCGAAATTGACTCCGGTGAAGGCATCGCGCGCCGCGTTGGCCGATCCACGGCGCGCCGCTTCGAGATCGGACCCGAAGCGATCCTGCAGCGAGATCGCTTCCCGCACCTGGCTCTGCACCAGCCCGCCCTGGTAGATCGGGACGTTGAGCTGCAGCCCGATGCTGCCGGCGTTGATCCGCGGGTTCTGGTCGCTCGACTGCGTGCCGTTGAACTTGTTGATGTTGTAGCCGCCGACGACGTCGACGGTCGGCTTGTGGCCGTCACGGGCGCGCTGGATCTCGCGCCCGGCGATCTCGTAGTTCGCACGCGCGATCTGCACCGCATAGCTGTTGTCCTCGGCCCCGCGCACCCAGGTATTGATGTCTGCCGGCTGCGGCGGATTCAGGTTGGGCCGGTCGTTTAGCGGTGCGAGCGAGTCGTACTCGCGGCCGGTGATCACCTGCAGCTCGCTGCGCCGGACCAGCAGCGCGCCGATCGCGACCTGCTCCTGCGCGACGATCTGGTCGTAGCGCGCCTGCGCCTCGTTGGTGTCGATGATCGTCTTCGTGCCGACCTCGAATTCGCGCCTCGCCTGCTGCAGCTGCTCGAGCGTCGCCTGCTTGGCTGCGTTCAGAGCGATCAGCTGGTCGACCGCGCCGAGCACGTTGAAATACGCGATTGCCGTACGCAGCGCGAGGTCCTGGCGCGACTGCGCCAGCACGGCCTCGCTCTGCATCACGAAGATCTTGGCCTGTTCGAGCGCCTCCCAGTTCTGCGGCCGATAGACCGGCGCGACCAGGTTCAGCCCGCCGCCGTAGACGCTGTAGTTGCTGCTGGTATCCGGAATCGTCGCGCTGTAGTAGTTCTGGTCCGCACGCGCGGACAGTCCGAGGTTGGGCAACAGCGCGGAGCGGGCCTGCGGCACGCGCTCCTGGGAAGCCTGCTGTTGCGACCGCGCCGCCGCGAAAGTCGCGTCGTTGGAGAGTGCCTCACGGTAGACCTGCAGAAGATCGTTGCGGATACCGGCCGCAGCGCGCTCCATCAGCGCTTTCACCGTCGGGTCGATCGACGGCGGCGTCTGGGTCTGCGCGTGCGCTGCCAGGCTGGTGGCCAGCAGCGCGCCCGCCAAGGCCGCCACGATCGGCCGCAATGCGAAGCGACGGGTTTCACTCTTCATCGAAGACTCTCCATCCTCAGTAAGTCGGCACCGCGGGATCGACCTGCCGCGCCCAGGCGTCGACGCCGCCGGTCAGGTTGTAGACGTTGTTGAAACCGTGGCGCGCCAGGTACATCGCGACGTGCATCGAGCGGCCGCCATGGTGGCAGATGCAGACGATCGGGCGACCGGGATCGAGCCCGTGCAACTGTGCGGGGATCGTTTGCATCGGGACGAGTTCGGAGCCTTCAATCCGAGCGCGTTCGTGTTCCCATGGCTCGCGCACGTCGAGCAGCTGTGGCTTCGTACGGCCTTCGTCGGCCAGCCATGCAGCCAACTCCGGGCCGGAAATCGTCTTCATCAAAACCGGAAACTCGACGGCCGCACCGCATTGCGCAGTGGCTTGACGCTGGTTTCAAAGAGTCGCACCGTGTCATATCCGTCATCGGAGACGCGGGTGACGATCTGCGCTTCCATCGCAGGATCCTCTCCCACGATGACGGCGAGCCTGCCGCCGATCCGCAGCTGGTTCCGGAGCGAATCGGGAAGGACCGGGAGCGACCCGGTGACGACGATCACGTCGTAGGGGGCTTTCGCCTGCCAGCCGCGGCTGGCGTCGGCGAGTTCGATCTTGACGTTGTGCACACCGGCGCGGGCGAGGTTCGCTTCGCCGAACGCCTTGAGCCTCGGATCGATCTCGACCGAGAGCACCTGCTGTCCCTTGTGCGCAAGCAGCGCGGACAGGTAGCCGGACCCGGTACCGATCTCGAGTACCGTCTCGTGCGGCCTGATCGCGACCTCCTGCAGCACTCGTGCCTCCAGTTTCGGCGACCACATCGACTCGCCGGTGTCGACCCCATCGATGCGCAGCGGAATTTCCATGTCGCTGAAGGC
>DAINBQ010000100.1:8668-10820 GCA_036732825.1 Burkholderiaceae bacterium
TTCAATGCTGCCAGGAAGGTGTGGAGCAGCGTCTGGATGAACCGCTCGCCATCGAGCGGCCGCGCGCTGCACGGCCCGAACGAACGCTTCCAGAGCGACAGCATCACGAGCGGGGCCGTCAGCACACGCACGAAAGTCTCGACCTCGACTGCGCGGAATTCGCCGCGTTCGATGCCGCGCGCGATGGCTTTTGCCAGCAGCGCATGCCAGGGCTCGATGACTTCGTCGATGAAGAAACGCGCAATTTCGGGGAAGTTGCCGCTCTCGGCCATCATCAGCTTGCCGATCCCTCCCGCCGTGCTGTCACCGTAGTCGGTCCACCAGCCGCGAATCAGACGGCGCAGCAGCTCGTCGCTCGGGCCCGCGAAGCGAAGGGCCTCGTCGGCGGTCTCGCTGAGCCGGGCGACGATGCTGTCGCGGACGACGGCCTTGAAGAGGTCTTCCTTGTTCTCGAAATAGAGATAGAGCGTTCCTTTCGAAACACCGGCGCGGGTCGCAACATCTTCCAGGCGGGTGCCCGCATATCCCTTCTCGACGAACAGCTCCAGCGCCGCCGCGATCAGTTCCGCCGGGCGCGCTTCTTTGCGGCGTTCCCAGCGTGGCTTGGCCGGAGATTCAGCGGTGGTCATTGAACGAGAGCGAAATTAATAACTAACCGGTCAGTAATGTATGAGGCCGGCTCCCGGTGTGTCAAGCTAGTGTTCGCTTTCACGCTTCAGGCTGCCAAATGACCGCGCGAGCGATTCCCAATGTGCTGACCGTGGCCGGGGTCGACCCTTCCGGCGGGGCCGGCGTTCTCGCCGATGTCAAGGCAATCAGTGCCCTCGGCGCCTACGCCTGCGCGGTGGTCGCAGCGCTGACCGCACAGAACACCCGCGCAGTGACGGGCGTCCGTGCCGTGGAGCCGGACTTCGTCGGCCGCCAGATCGCGACGCTGTTCGACGATGTCCGCATCGATGCGGCAAAGATCGGCATGGTCGGTGAGGCGGCGGTCATTCGCGCTGTCGCGGACGGGCTGGCGCGCCGACCCCCGGCCCATATCGTGCTGGACCCGGTGATGGTCGCGAAAAGCGGCGACGCATTGCTCGAGAAGAGCGCGGTCGGTGCGCTGCGTGAAGCACTGCTTCCGATGGCGACGGTCATCACGCCCAACCTGCCGGAGGCTGGCGTGCTGCTCGGTGCACGAGCCGCGGAATCGGTGAAGGAAATGTATCGGGTCGCCGAGCGGGTCCGGGCGCTTCTGCCGGACGAACCGCGCTGGGTCTATCTGAAAGGCGGCCATCTTCCCGGCGGCGCGGCGCTCGATCTGCTGTACAACGGCGACAAGATGATCGATCTGGTCGCTCCGCGCATCGAAACGAAGAACACGCACGGCACCGGATGCACGCTGTCCGCGGCGCTTGCGGCTTTATTACCGCAGACCGGCGACGTTCCCGAGGCAGCGCGGCGCGCCAAGGCTTACCTGACGGAAGCGATTCGACATGCTGACCGGTTGTCAGTGGGAACCGGTCATGGCCCGGTGCATCACTTTTACGCGCTGTGGAAGGAGAAGGAGCCGGCCTTGGCGCTGAGTGAATTTGACCGCCCGGGGGCTAAGCACAGATAATTCGCGCCCGCGGCGGATTAGCTCAGCTGGTTAGAGCAGAGGAATCATAATCCTTGTGTCCGGGGTTCGAGTCCCTGATCCGCCACCAAACACCTCTCCCAATGCGCCGACTCTCCCTGCTGATTGCCTTCATTGCGCTCGTCGCCTGCGAGTCGAACAAGACCCTGTCGGACGGGACGATGCTCGGTGTGATGACGACCGGCCAGCTTCCGACCGTCGTCATCGACGGCAAGGACTATCGGCTCGCGCCGGGCGCACGCATCATGGGCCCGAACAAGGCGACGCTGACGCCGAACCAGGTTCCGCCGAACAGCAACGTTCGCTACCGCGTCGACTCCTCGGGCCAGGTGTCTCAGGTCTGGATCCTGCCCGCCAACTGATAGCCAGTCAGCCTTCGCGCCGGCGCGCAGTAAGATGCGCGCCGTGTTACTCGCCACCGGATCAACACCGGCACCGCGAAAAATGACAACGAAGCTCTACATCCGCACGTTCGGATGCCAGATGAACGAGTACGACTCGGACAAGATGGCCGACGTGCTCAACGCG
>DAINBQ010000101.1:0-10500 GCA_036732825.1 Burkholderiaceae bacterium
GTCGAGATGAAGGAGAAGAAGGCCCGCGTCGAGGACGCGCTGCACGCGACCCGTGCGGCCGTCGAGGAAGGCGTCGTCGCGGGTGGCGGTGTCGCGCTGATCCGTGCCAAGCAAGCGATCTCCAAGCTCAAGGGCGACAACGTCGAACAGGAAGCCGGTATCAAGATCGTGCTGCGTGCGCTGGAAGAACCGCTGCGCATGATTGTCGAGAACGCGGGTGACGAGCCGAGCGTCGTCGTCAACAAGGTCGCCGAAGGCAAGGGCAATTACGGCTTCAACGCCGCGACGCACGAATACGGTGACCTGGTGGCGATGGGCGTGCTGGATCCGACCAAGGTCACGCGCATGGCCCTGCAAAATGCCTCTTCGATTGCCGGCCTGATGCTGACGACCGACGCAATGGTTGCCGAGCTGGTCGAAGACAAGCCCGCCGGCGGCGGCATGCCGGGTGGAATGGGCGGGATGGGCGGCATGGGCATGGACATGTAACTCCGACCGCCGCTCGCGGCGCATAGCGTCGTCGCGCGCGCTTGCCGTACTCCTATGTACTGTCTGCGCGCGCGCTCCTAGCTCTGCATCCGCGAATCGACGGTCGGGCTACATGCCCGGCTCATCGGTCCGATCGCAGTTCCCAGCTCAACCGAAAGATCGACGGCCCGCTTCGGCGGGCCGTTTCTTTTTTCTAGCCGCTTGCAGGCGGCCGCGACGGCAGCAGGACGGTCGACAGCGCGGCCAGGATCAGTGCCAATGCGACATAGTCCTGCCACAGCGGCTGCTCGCCAAGGATCCACATTCCAGAGAACACGCCCAGCACCGGGATCATCATGACCGAGAGGCCGCTGGCGGCGGGAGGCAGCTTGCGCGCGATCATCGACCATACGACGTGGCAGAACGCGACCGCGAGCACCATGTTGTAGAGGATCGCGGCCCATTCGAGCCGCGTCGGCTGGCGCCAACGCCCGGCCTCGAACACGACCGAGGCCGTAATCATCGCAGCGACCGTAAACGCGAGCATCCAGAAGGTCAGCGCGATGATCGGCATCGCAGTGAGATGACGCCGCATCAGGTGTGTGCCGTAGCCCCAGGACGCCGCCGCGACCAGCATCAGAATCGTGCCGAGCGGAGCACCGGCCAGGCTCGTCAGCTCCGAGGAAAGCAGCAGCAGCGTGCCGACGAACGCAGCCAGCACGCCGATCCAGTGGCGCGGGAGCGGTCGCTCGTTGAAGAGCAGGAGTCCGAACACGACCGCCCAGACCGGCATCGTGTAGCCCAGGATCGCCGCGCGTCCCGAAGGCAGCAGCTTGACGGCGACGATGGCGAGCAGGTGCCAGACGATCATGTTCGGCACCGCGAGTTTCAGGATCGTCGGCCATCCCCCCGGCGGTACCGCCAGCGGAACTCCGGTTGCCCGCGCCCAGACCCAGATCACGACCAGGCCGCCGGCAAGGCAGATCGAACGGAAGTAAAGCGGCGGCAGCTGCGCGACGCCGAGCTTCATCACCGGCCAGTTCACGCCCCAGAACAGCGTGAGCAGCACCAGCAGCAGCAAATCGCGGCGTGAGAGTCGGGGCATCGGGGCGCGGCAGGCTAACACGGTCGCTTGCGCCCGAGCCCCTAGAATCCCGATCGGAGGGGCCCATGAAATTCACCGAGATGCTGCGCGAGCGCTGGCGCACAGCCGATACGCTGCTCTGCGTCGGACTCGATCCTGATCTGACGCGCTTCCCGGCGCACCTGCGCGCTGCCGACGATTCCATCTTCGAGTTCTGCCGCGCGGTCGTCGACGCCACCGCGGATCTCGTCTGCGCCTTCAAGCCCCAGATCGCGTATTTCGCTTCGCAACGCGCTGAAGACCAGCTCGAGAGCCTGGTTGCGCACATCCGCCGGCAGCATCCGGCGGTGCCCGTCATCCTTGATGCCAAGCGCGGCGACATCGGGTCGACGGCCGAACACTATGCGCGCGAAGCCTTCGAAAGATATGGCGCGCACGCGGTGACGCTTTCGCCCTACATGGGTTTCGACTCGATCCAGCCCTACCTCGCTTACGCGGACCGCGGTGCCTTCCTGCTGTGCCGGACCAGCAATGCCGGCGGCGCCGACCTGCAGATGCTCGATGTCGGCGGAGAGCGGCTGTACGAAAAGCTCGCGCGCCTGGCCGCCTCGAACTGGAACAGCAACGGCCAGCTCGGCCTCGTCGTCGGTGCGACGTATCCGAGCGAACTGGCCCGCGTGCGTGCGCTGGCCGGGGAACTGCCGCTGCTCGTTCCAGGCATCGGCGCGCAGGGCGGCGACATCGATGCCAGCGTCCGGGCCGGCCAGACGGCGACCGGGGACGGCATCGTCATCAATTCCTCGCGCGCGATTCTCTACGCGGGCCACGGGGATGACTTCGCCGCACAGGCGCGGGCCGTGGCGCAGCGGACACGCGATGAGATCAACCGGTGCCGCCACCGGTCATCCTGAGATCCCGTCGATCAGACTGATCCCGCTTCGTTCCGGTCGGCGCGGTCGGGTGCGTCCGACGAATCCGTGATCTGCGCTGCGAGTACCTTGTCGATCCGGTGCTGGTCCATGTCGACGATCTCGAACCGCCACCCCTGCCAGAAGACGGTGTCCCCGGTCCTGGGAACCCGGCCCAGCAGGAGCATCAGCATGCCGCTCAGCGTGTTGTAGCGACCCAGTTCCTCCTCCGGTGCCGTCGCGAATCCGAGCCGGTCCTTCAGTTCCGGAATCGGTATCAGGCCGTCGAGCAGCCATGATCCGTCCGGTCGCTGGACCGCCCATGCGTCCTCGACACGAAGCGTCTTGAACTCCCCGGTGATCGCCTCGAGCAGATCCTGAACCGTGACCAGCCCCTGGATCTCGCCGTATTCGTCGACCACCAGCGCGAGGTGCGAGTTCGTGGACCGGAAGTTCTCGAGCAGCTCCATGCCGGTCAGGGACTCCGGCACATACAGGACCGCCTCGGCCAGGGTCGCGAGGTCGGGCCGCTGGCCCGCGATCGCCTGCCGCAGGAGGCTGCGCGCAGTGATCACGCCGATCACGTTGCGCAAGCCGCCCCGGCAGACCGGCAGGCGCGCATGCCCTGACTCGACGATCTTGTGCAGGTTGACTTCGTCGGGGTCCTCCAGGTCGACATACACGATGTCGGAACGCGTCGTCATCAACGACGCGATCTGGCGATCATCGAGGCGGAAGACATTGCGGACCATCGCACGCTCCTGTTCATCGATGACTCCGGATTCGGAGCCTTCCTTGATCAGGGCGTGAATCTCTTCCTCCGTCACGGCGGCGGCCGACGTCTCTCGTACGCCGAGCACGCGCAGCAGGGCATCGGTCGACGTTGACAGCAGGTGCACGAAGGGTCGGGCCGCGATGGCAAGCCACGCGATCGGTCGCGCGACGCGCCGCGCGATCTGTTCCGGCGCGATCTGGCCGAGTCGCTTGGGCACCAGTTCACCCAGCACGATCGCGAAGTACGTGACGACGAGCACGACAAGTGCGGTCGCGGCGAGGATCGCGTGGCTCGGCTTGACGTCGAATTGCGTGACCAGCCACTCGCTCAACGGCGGCGCCAGGGCCGCTTCGCCGACGATGCCGCTGAGGATGCCGATCGATGTGATCCCGACCTGGATCGTCGAAAGGAACTGCGTCGGCTCGCCGTTGAGCCGGATCGCCTCCGCCGCCCCCCGGGCACCCTCGTCCACCAGGACTTGCAGGCGCGCCCGGCGCGCCGTGAGCAGCGCGATCTCGGACATCGCGAAAGCTCCGTTGAGCAGAATCAGGCCGAACAGCACGAGTATCTCGATTGGCATGGCTTTACGCAGACGTAAGGCTGGAGTGAAAAGGAGCCGGATGGCCGCAAAGCATCAAGGCGGCCCGGCGAAATACTCGAGCATGTCAGTCGCCAGCAGGTCGGGCGCCTCTTCGGCAATGTAATGCCCGGTCGGAGTCGTGCCTCCGCTCACGGGCAGTTTCGACATAGCCTGCCAGTCCGCGAGCGGCGCGAACAGCCGGTGGACAACGCCGCGTTCTCCCCACAACACGCGCAGTGGGCACTCGATCCGCCGGTTTTCATCCTCCCGGTCGTGCTGCAGATCGATCGACGCCGCTGCACGGTAGTCCTCGCACATCGCGTGGATCGCCGTCGGAGTGAAGCAGCGCTCGTACTCAGCCAGCGCACGCGGATCGAAGAACGATGTTCCCGCCGAGCCCCATCCACCGAGTTTGGTGCGGAGATAGAAGCCCGGGTCGGCGCCGATCAGCGTCTCGGGCAGCGGTTCCGGCTGGATCAGGAAGAACCAGTGGTAATACAGAGTCGCGAACTCCCTCGTCGTGCGCTCGTACATCGTGCGCGTCGGCGAGATGTCGAGCAGCATCAGGCGCGCGACCGCCCGCGGATGATCAAGCGCCAGCCGATGCGCGACCCTGCCGCCGCGGTCGTGACCGCAAGCGAAGAAGCGCTCGAACCCGAACGAGCGCATCAGCTCGACGACGTCGAGCGCCATCGTGCGCTTGCTGTATGGCGCGTGATCGGAGGTTGACGCGGGCTTGTCGCTGTCACCGTAGCCGCGCAGATCGGGCATCAGCAGATAGTGGTGTTCTGCCAGCCGCGGCGCGATGCGATGCCAGATCGCGTGTGTCTGCGGAAAGCCGTGCAACAGCAGCAGCGGGGTGCCTTTGCCGCCGTGCCGGACGTTGAGGTCGATGCCGTTGGCACGCCGGCGTTCGACCGTGAAACCGTCAAACCACGGTGGCTGCTGCACCTAGATGTCCTGCCGCTGCCTCAATAACCCGATCAGCGTTTCCAGTGCAATCACGATGGACTGCGTTCGAACCGCCGCGCGATCACCTTCGAGCCGCTTCGTATCGGTCCTCACCCACGGCGCGCTGGCCGGATCGCGCCGCAGCGCCCAGGCAAAGCAGACGGTGCCGACCGGTTTGGACGGTGTACCCCCGTCGGGCCCTGCGATGCCGGTGACGGCCAGAGCCACCTGGGCCGCGCTGTGCGACAGCGCGCCCAGCGCCATCGAGCGTGCGACCGGTTCACTGACCGCACCGAAGTCGCGTAGATACGCCGGCGAGACCCCCAGGACCTGCTGCTTGGCTTCATTCGAGTAGGTGATGAATCCGCGCTCGTACCAGGCGCTCGAGCCCGGCACCAGCGTCACCGCGAAGCCGATTCCGCCCGCGGTGCACGATTCCGCCGTCGCAAGCATCAGATGCTGGGCCCTCAGCTCGGCGCCCAGCCTCTCCGCGAGCCGTTCGATCGTGTGCGCGGGATCGCTCATCCGAAGACCCGCACAACCACGGCCGCGGCAAGCAGCGTGTAAAGGGCTGCCAGAAGATCGTCCAGCATCACTCCGAGGCCACCCTTGAACCGCCGATCGACCGCGCGAATCGGTGGCGGCTTCACGATGTCGAAGAAGCGGAATCCGAGAAAAGCGAGCGCCTGCGTCATCGCGCCGCCCGGCAGCACCCATAGGACGAGCCAGAACGCCGCGATTTCGTCGATGACGATCGCGCCGTGATCAGGCCGCCCCAGCACCTGTCCGGTCCGCTGGGCAGCGGCGGCGCCGAGCAGGATCGTGATGACGATCAGCGCCGCCCAAGCGCCGTCGCTGAGCCAGCGGTCCAGCGCGACGAAACTCGCCCACGCGAACAAAGTGCCCCAGGTTCCCGGCGCGAACGGCACCAGTCCGCTTCCGAAGCCAAAGGCCAGGTGATGCGCCGGATGAGCCAGCATCAACCGGAGCGAAGGCCGCACGATCGCGCCTCGCGGTGCGCCCGATCCGAACCGGTCTGCGGCATGCATCGAAGGCGGGATCGAACTCATCGTCGAAAGTGATCGAAGGCGGCGCCAGTGTCCACCCGTCGGCCCTGCCCGTCCACGACAACGAGACCGCCGGTCGGCAGGACCGTCCCGATACAGGTTAGGTCGGTCGCCGCTCCCGCCGCCAGAACGTCCTGCCGGCGCTCCGGCGGCGCCGTAAACAGCAGCTCGTAGTCATCGCCTCCGGTCAGCGCCAGCCGACGCTGAACAGGTTCCTGCTGGCTCCGCAACGCGTCATCGATGGGCACCTTCGGCCATTCGATGACCGCGCCGACGCCGGACCGGACCAGGATGTGGCCAAGATCGCCAACGAGGCCGTCCGATACGTCGATCGCGCTCGTTGCGATCCCGCGCAGGCGCTCACCCAGCGCGACCCGGGGCAGCGGGCGCTCGAGCCGGGCGATCATCCGATCGGCGTCGGGCCCGCTCAGCCGGACGTCGCCGCGGCGGAACGCCAGTCCGAGCGCAGCCGCGCCGAGCGTTCCCGAGACCCAGACCTCGTCGCCCGGCCGGGCGCCCGACCGCAGCAGCGCCTGCCCCTGCGGAACCGTCCCCATCGCGGTAACCGTGATCGTCACGCCCGACGCCGAGCGCGTCGTGTCACCGCCGGCCAGCAAGCAGTGATGCGAATCGGCCAGGAGGCTCTGGCCGCTAACGAAGGCCGCCAGCCACGCTTCATCGATGCGCGGCAGCGCGATCGCGAGGAAGTAGCAGCGCGGAGTCGCCCCGCAGGCGGCGAGATCCGAAAGGTTGACCGCGAGCGATTTGTGGCCCAGAGATTCCGGATCGACGTCGGACAGGAAGTGCACGCCTTCGACCAGCATGT
This sequence comes from Burkholderiaceae bacterium, assembly GCA_036732825.1. GTDB lineage: Bacteria > Pseudomonadota > Gammaproteobacteria > Burkholderiales > Burkholderiaceae_F > DAINBQ01. The sequence goes on from DAINBQ010000101.1 coordinate 6,660, forward strand.
CGGTCGAGACGGCCCACTCCTCGCCGGGGACCCCTGCGAGCAGCGCGCAGTCGTCGCCGACACCGAGCCTGACGTGGGTCGATCCGGCCGGCACCGGGCGAGTGAAGTAGCGCTCGATCAGCTCGAACTCACCGCGGACAGGCTGCGATTCGCTCATGTCCCGAGCCGGGCGGTTATGTCAGCCGCGCCCGGCAACCTCGTTCGGCCTCAACTGCCCGGCGACCTTGTCGAGCACGCCGTTGACATACTTGAAGCCCTCGGTGCCGCCGAAACTCTTTGCCAGTTCAACCGCCTCGTTGATGACGACCCGGTAGGGGATTTCGAGCCGCTCCTGCAGCTCATAGGTGCCGATCAGCAGGATTCCATGCTCGATCGGCGACAGCGCGTCGACGCCGCGATCGAGATGCGGTGCGAACTGGCCGCGCAGCGCAGTAGCCCCCGCTATCGTTCCGCGCAGCAGTTCGCGGTAGTGCTCGAGATCGGCCTTGCGGCCAAGTTCCTCGAGACCTTTTGCGCCTTCGCGTTCGAGCAGGTGGCCTTCGATCGCGGTCAGGTCCTGGCCCCCGACCAGCCACTGGTAAAGACCCTGCAGCGCGAGCTCTCGGGCGCGCCGGCGCGCACTGCGGCCACCACCGCCCTTCTTCGGACTGTGCGGCAACTCCTGCTCGCGTCTATTCGTCATCCGCGCCTGCAGCCGAGCCGTCCTCTTCGAGCGCCCAGACCAGGTTCGCCATCTCTACCGCAACGCGCGCGGCATCGCGTCCCTTCTCTGCGACGCGCGCACGCGCCTGCTCCTCGGTATCGGTCGTCAGGATCGCGTTGGCGATTGGAACACCGTATTCGAGCGCGACCGCGGCGACTCCGCGCGCGGACTCTTCGGCGACGATCTCGAAGTGATAGGTCTCGCCCCGGATCACGCAGCCGATCGCGATCAGCGCATCGAAGTCCTGGGTTGCCGCCAGCTTGGCCAGCACGAGCGGAATCTCGAGCGCGCCGGGCACGGTGAGCTGTGTGATGTCGTCCTCGTCGACGCCGAGCGTGACCAGTTCGTCGAGGCAGGCCTGCAGCAGTGCCCGCCCCGCCCACTCGTTGAAGCGCGCCTGGACGATGCCGATCCGCAGGTCCTTGCCCTCGAAGTCGGGTCCGATGTAGTCGATCGTCATCAAGACTCCAGGTAGCCGGTGACCTGCAGGCCGAATCCGGTCATCGACGGCATCTTGCGGGGCTTCGCGAGCAGCTTCATCCGGCCCACGTTGAGGTCGCGCAGTATCTGGGCGCCGACACCATAGGTGCGCAGGTCCATCTTCGGCGACCATGTCGCGGCCGGACCGCCGGCGTCGGCGTTCGCGAGCGCCTCGAACTTGGTAAACAGCCGCTCCGCGGTGTCCGCGCAGTTCAGCATCACGAGCACGCCACCGTCGGTCCGCGCAATGATTTCGAGCGCCTTGTGCACCGGCCACGAATGCGTGGAGGTTTCGATGTCGAGCAGGTCGAGCACCGAAAGCGGCTCGTGCACGCGTACCAGCGCCTCGCGCTCGGGCGCAAGCTCGCCGTGCACCAGCGCGAGATGTGCAGCACCGCTCGGCTTGTCTCGATACGCGACCAGCTGAAACTCGCCGGCCGACGTCCGCACGCGGCGGCTGCCGACCCGCTCCACCATCGACTCGTGTGCGGCGCGGTAGTGGATCAGGTCGGCGATTGTTCCGACCTTCAGGCCGTGCGATGCGGCGAACGGCAGAAGGTCCGGCAGGCGCGCCATCGTGCCGTCGTCGTTCATCACCTCGCACAGCACGGCCGCCGGGTTCAGCCCGGCCAGCCGGGCGAGGTCGCAGCAGGCCTCGGTATGGCCGGCGCGCATCAGCACGCCGCCCGGCGCCGCGACGAGCGGAAAGACATGACCCGGATGCACGAGATCGGACGGCTTCGCATGCGGCCGCGACGCGACCCGTATCGTGTGTGCGCGATCGGCCGCGGAGATGCCGGTCGTCACGCCTTCGGCAGCTTCGATCGCCACCGTGAAATTGGTTCCATGCACGGTCCGGTTCTTGTCGGTCATCGGAGCCAGCTGCAGCTGGTGCGCGTGCTCCGCCGTGATCGGCATGCAGATCAGGCCACGGCCATGCTTGGCCAGGAAGTTGATCTTCTCCGGCGTGACGAAGTCCGCCGCGAAGATCAGGTCGCCTTCGTTTTCGCGATCTTCGTCATCGACCAGCACGACGATGTGGCCACGCCGGATCTCCTCGATGATTTCCTCGGTCGAGGCCAGGCCGGCCGGAGGACGGGACGGGGTGGGTACGGCTGACAGCATCGGGCGGCTTTCGCGCCGCGGCGCGTGTAGGAAGCGGGATTTTAGGCGGTTTCCCGCTGCCGGACGCTTTCCGGCCCGGTCGACCGCCCGCGCGATTTCAGGCGTGCACCGCGAGGACGCTCAGATTCCACGCTAGATGCCCGGCCAGCGGCCATGCGAGGCTGCCGGTCCGGGCGCGCAGCCAGAGATAAAGAAAGGCTGCCGGCGCGATTCCGAGCAGCACACCGGGCCGGACTCCATGGACCGAGACGAAGGCCAGCGTCAGCAGGACACCGCCGGCGCCGATGCGCGCGCCAGCCACGTTCCAACGCGGCGGGCTGGCGCGGTCGACCAGCGCGAGCAGGACGCCGCGAAAAACGAACTCCTCGATCAGCGGCGCGAAGATCAGCGGGACGATAACGGCCGACAGTGAAACCGGCGCGGGGCCGCGCAGTTTCATCATTGCCAGATTGAAGACAAGCGCGATGAGGATCGCGGTCACTGCGGGAACGCTGCTTCCGGGCAGGGGCGGCGCCAGTCCGATTTCCCTCCGTTCAATGAGCCCGAGTCCGATCAGCGGGGTAATGGCAAGCAGCACGCCGGCTCCCGCCGCCAGTGCCGCGAATGTCGACGCTGGCGGGCCAATTGCGGTCAACAGCCAGAACGTCACGAGGTAAAGGAGGAGAAGCGCAAGCGCCCTGCCCGCCCAGGGCCGCCGGTCGCCGCGCGCGCCCGCGGTGAGCAGGCCCATCAGCAGCAGCGCTCCGATCCAGCCGATGACAATCGAGCGATCCACGTCGGCTTAACGCGGGCGGGAGCACGCCGGTTCGCCGCTGGCGCGCGCCGTTTCTCCGCCGCGCATCAGATGAAGCCGGCCGCTACCGGCGCTCCAGCGACAGCATGCGCTCGACGTAGCGCGCAATCAGGTCGGCTTCCAGATTGACGCGCGACCCGGGCCGCAGCCCGCCGAGCGTCGTGACCTCATGCGTGTGCGGAATGATGTTCATCGACAGTTCGCACCCGGCCGGCGTGTCGTGTACACGGTTGACGGTCAGGCTGACCCCATTGACCGCGACCGAACCCTTGTACGCAAAATACTTCGCGAGTTCCGGCGGTGCGCGCACGACGAGTTCCCACGACTCGTGCACCTGTGCATAGCGCAGCACGTCGCCGACGCCATCGACGTGGCCGGCGACCAGGTGTCCGCCCAGTTGAGCGCCGAGCCGCAGCGACGTCTCGATGTTGACCTCGCCGGGACGATCGAGACCGACGGTCTTCGACAGGCTTTCCCGGGAGACGTCGACGCTGAAACAGGTGCCGTCGACCCGGGTCGCCGTCATGCAGGCGCCATTCAGCGCGATCGAATCGCCGATTTCGACGCTGAAGCCCGGCACCGCGCGCGCATCGACTCCGAGACGGACTCCGCCGTCGACCGCGAGCGGCTCGACCTCGACGATGCGGCCCACCCCCTGAACGAGGCCCGTGAACATTAGGGCCTGCTCACGCTAAATGCGGGAGATGCGTTGGGCCGCAATGCGGATGGATGCGCGAAGG
>DAINBQ010000102.1:0-10305 GCA_036732825.1 Burkholderiaceae bacterium
TTCTTCGTGCCGCTGTTTTACCGCGTGATCCAGGAACGCAAACTGACCGAGCGGCGCTCGCGCGAGGAACTCGTTGCCGAAGTCGAGCATCACCGCAGCATCGGCCACAAATCTCCCGCCGTGCCGTCGCATCACCATGTGCCCGTCGAAGGAGGCGACCATGCCTGATCCCGGCTTCGCGCGTCAGCTGAAGTGCGTGCTGCGAGCTGCGGCCGCGGTGCTGGCACTGGCGCTGGCAAGCTGTTCGACAGCGCCGACGGTGCCACCGGCAGGCGACCTGCCGCCCGGTGACAGCGCCCACCGCGTCGCTTCGGACTGGTGGACCGAATTCAAGGACCCGAAGCTCGATGCGCTGGTTGCGGAGGCACTCGCGGCGAACCTCGATCTGCGCGCCGCGGCAGCGCGGGTCGACGAAGCCGCTGCATTGCTGAAGGCTGCGCGTTCCGGGCTCTATCCGACCGTCGATCTGGCCGCCAGTGCAGGCCGCCAGCGGCTGTCACAGGTCGGTTCCCAGCCGCTGGCGGGAATCGACCCGGTCTCCAACAACTACAACGTCGGACTGCGCGCAGCCTACGAGGTCGACCTGTGGGGACGGATCCGCAGCAGCGCCAATGCCGCGGGCCAGACGCTCGCGGCAACCGAGTTCGACCGCGAAGCGATTCGCATCTCGGTCGCGGCCGAAACCGCGCGCGGCTATTTCGCGCTCGTCTCCGCCGACGCCGAACTGGCGGTATTGCGTGAAACGCTGGCGACACGCGAGGAGTCGGTCCGGTTGCAGCAGGACCGATTCCAGGCCGGCGTTGCCAGCGAGTTCGAACTGCGCTCGGCCGAAGCCGAACGGGCGGCCATCACGGCGAACGTCGCAACTGCGACGCGGGTGCAGAAGACGACCGAATCGGCGCTCGCGGTATTGCTCGGCCGCAGTCCGCGCGCAATCTACGCGCCGGCAGTCGACCGCAGCGAAGTCGCGCGCGCCGCGGCCGTTGTACCCGAGGTTCCCGCGGGCCTGCCGTCGGACCTGCTGGCGCAGCGGCCTGACATCCGCAGGTCCGAGGCGCAGCTCGCCGCCAGCGACTTCCGTGTCAACGAAGCTCGCAGTTACTACTTCCCGTCGCTGGTGCTGACCGGCACCTACGGGTCCGAGTCGGCGCAGCTCGGCAATCTGTTTTCCGGCCCGGCCGCCGTGTGGTCGCTGGCGGCCGCGCTGACACAGCCGATCTTCTCCGCCGGCCTGATCCAGTCGCAGGTCGAGGCGGCCGAAGCGCGCCGCGAGCAGGCGATCGTCGGTTATCAGCAGACCGTGCAGGCGGCGTTCCGCGAAGCGCACGACTCGTTCGTCGCACATCGCAGCGCGCGCGAGGTCTTCGTCGCGCAGACCGAACGCCGTGATCGCCTCGCGCAGGCGCTCGAGCTGGCCCAACTGCGCTACCAGGCCGGCTATTCGCCGTACATCGAGGTGCTGGACGCGCAGCGCACACTGCTGCAGGCGGAGACGGAGCGAATCATCGCGGCCCGCAACCTGCGCACTTCGATCGTCGACATCAACAAGTCGCTCGGCGGCGGCTGGCAGTTGGAGAAGGTGGCCATCGCTCGCTGAGCGACGTCTGAGCCGGCCGCGGCTATTGCAGCTGACCTTGACGTGTGGCGACCGCCTGCGTCCGACGCCGGCCGCGATCGCGCGTGCCGAAGTGGTGAATCGTCGCGCGCGCGCCGACCGCCGAACTCGCGTACCAGGAAGCGTGAACCGGCGCCGTCAGCGCTGCCCCCCTAAGTTGCTCGAGCGCAACCGCATCCCACAGCAGCGCGAACTGTTCGGACCGATCCAGCGCGCGCGGCCCGACGTGCAGTGCGCGTTCGACAGCAAGCGCCCGCGTCGCGGATCTTGCGGCAGAACGCCGAGTGCGGGCCGCACTGCGCACGACAGCGTGTACATCGGGATCAATGACCGCATCGGCGAAGCGCGGAACGGGGCGCGCACTGCCCGCATACTGTGCGGTCGCGACAAGTTCCCGCACGGGGGCGGACTCAACCGGCGTGAGGAACAGGCCCGCCGCCCGGGCGCGGACGCCGAGCGATGCGCGGCTCGTCAGCACCGACAGAGGCACCGAGAGCAGCAGGCCGGCCGCGACCGGCGCGAGCCAGGGAAGGAACTCGGGCGCCTGCCACGCGATGACGCCGACCCAGGCTGCGCCGATCAGCGTCTGCGGGCCATGGCGCAGCACCGCCTCATCGAACGAGGTCGCCTGATCGGCCCGCGCCGGCGACCGCCACTGAATCCGCCAACCCGACAGCGCCGCAAGGACGAAGTGGGTGTGAAACAGCATTCGCACCGGTGCCTGCAGCGCACTCAGGAGCATCTCGATCAGCACGCTCGCGGCCAGGCGAAGTCGTCCGCCGAAAGCCTTGGCCCTCCCACGGCTGATGACGATCGCGGCCAGGATCTTGGGCAGGAACAACAGCGAGGCCACCGCCCCGAACAGCGCGAGTGCCTGCTCGGGTTGCCATGAGGGCCAGAGCGGAAACAGCTGGTGCGGAATCACGAAGTATTGCGGGTCGGTGTTCGCATGCGAAATCAGCAGCCAGCTCGACAATGCGAGGAACCCGAACCACAACGGTGCCGAGAGGTAGGCCAACGCGCCGGTCAGGAACACCGTGCGGTGCACCGGGTGGATGCCGCGCGCGAACATCAGGCGCGCATTCATCAGGTTGCCCTGGCACCAGCGCCGGTCTCGCTTCAGTTCGTCGAGCAGGTTGGGAGGTGTTTCCTCGTAGCTGCCCGGCAGGTCGTAGGCGATCCAGACTCCGTAGCCGGCGCGCCGCATCAGCGCGGCCTCGACGAAGTCATGCGAGAGGATCTCGCCCGCCAGCGATCCGCGCCCGGGCAGCGGCGCGAGCACGCAGTGCTGCATGAACGGCGCGAGGCGGATGATCGCGTTGTGGCCCCAGTAATGCGACTCCCCAAGCTGCCAGTAATGCAGCCCCGCAGTGAATACCGGGCCGTAGACCTGGTTCGAGAACTGCTGGATGCGCGCATGCAGCGTGTCGCGACCGGCCGCGCGCGGCGCAGTCTGGATGATGCCGGCGTCCGGCCGCGCCTCCATCAGCCGCACCAGCGTCGTCAGGCACGAGCCACTCATCACGCTGTCGGCGTCGAACACGACCATGTAACGGTAGTGCGCCCCCCAACGGCGGCAGAAGTCGTCGATGTTGCCGCTCTTTCGCTTCACGCGGCGACGCCTGTGCCGGTAGAAAATGCGAGGTTCCGAGGTGAAGCCGGATACGGCCTCGCGCAGCGCGTTCCAGGCGTCGAGTTCGGCAACGCAGTGGTCCGGGTCCGAGCTGTCCGAAAGGACGTAGAAGTCGAACCGGTCCAGCTCGCCGGTCGCAGCGACCGACTCGTAGGTCGCGCGCAGCCCGGCGAAAACGCGCCGGACGTCTTCGTTGCAGATCGGCATCACGATGGCGGTGCGAGCGCCGGCCGGCAGCGGCCCGGCGGATGCCGCAGAACGCGAGATCAGGTGGCGGTCGCCTCCGCGCAGAAGCACGGCACAGCCCATCATCGCCGTCCAGAATCCGGCCGCGAGCCAGCACGACAGCACGGCGAATACGACAAGCAGCGCGCGTTCCGCAAGCGACGTCGCCTCGTTCGGCAGCAGGCCGCTCATCACATAGGTCGCGTACAGCGCCGGGGCCAGCGAAAGCGCAAGCAGCACGAAGCGGCGGCGGCGTCCCGCGCCGCGCGCCGGCCCGTCGACATCACGCAGCACCGGCTCGGTTCGAAATAGCCAGGCGAGCAGGCCGAGCCGGCCCCATGGCTGCGGAGCCATCGGCGTGCGTGCGATCGCAGGGGCGGTATCGCCCGGTGCGACCGCTATGTCGGCGGAAGAATCGTGCTCCATGTCTCGCTCACGCTCTGGCCGCGATGCTGCAACTGGGCGCGCAGCTCGATCGGCCTGTCCTTGTTCTGACGCCGCACCTGGACCACCATCCGCCAGGTGCCGGTCGCCTCGTTGTGATGGACGATCAGCGACAACCGCTGACCGCTGCCGACCCAGACGTCGGCCTCGACCGGTGCGTCGGCCGGCAGTCTGCGCAGGGCCGGGCCGTCGAAGTCGACCGTCAACTTGATGACGTCGTCCGCCAGCGGCTGATAGCCGTGCCCGCGCCGGGTCTGCACGGTCCAGGCGGTCGGGGGCCGCCGCTCGTTGCTCTTCTGCCAGCGCAGCCGATACGACACGTCGTAAGGCTCGCCGACTTTCGGCGCGACGCGTGGGACCCAATACGCAACGATGTTGTCGTTGGTCTCGTTCGGCGTCGGGATCTGCACCAGCTCGACGCGCCCCGATCCCCACTTCGAGGTCGGTTCGACCCAGACGCTCGGCCGAAGTTCATAGCGCGACTCGAGGTCTTCATAGTTCGAGAAATCGCGGTCCCGCTGCAGTAGTCCGAAGCCGCGCGGATCGGTCAGCGAGTACGAAGTCACGAGCAGACGACGCGGGTTCACCAGAGGACGCCAGATCCACTCACCATGAGCGGTCTCAACGGCCAGACCATCGGAGTCGTGGACTTCCGGACGAAAATCATCGGTCGGGCCGCGCTGGTTCTCACCAAAGAAGAACATCGATGTCAGCGGAGCGATGCCGAGCTTCGCCACCGCCTCGCGCAGGTACAGCCGGGACTGGACCTCGGTCACCGTCTCCGCGCCGGGCCGGATCACGAACCGGTACGCGCCGCTAACCCGCCGCGAATCGAGCAAGGCATGGATGACGAGGTGGCTCGCCTTCGCACCGGGTCGCTCGATCCAGAACTGCTCGAAACGCGGAAACTCCTCGCCCTCGCGCTCTGCGGTGTCGATCGCGAGACCGCGCGCCGAGGCACCGTATCGCTGTCCCTTGCCCAGCGCTCGGAAATAGCTCGCGCCCAGGAACACAACCAGTTCGTCCTTGTAGGCGGGCGAATTGAGCGCGTAGTGCACGCGGAATCCGGCATGGCCGAGCTTGCCCAGCTGCGTTCGATCGAGCTTGTTCTTGCCGTAACTGAAGTCCGCCGCATCGAACCCGATCTCGCGAACTTCGGGGCCGACGACCTCGTGCACGCGTACCGGCTGTTCGAAGAAGCCGCCGAGATGGAAGAACTGCACCTCGAACGGCAGTTTCTCCGCGCGCCACAGCGAGCGGGCCGGATCGAAGCGGATGTCGCGCACCTGGTCGTAACTCAGGTCCTTGAGCGCCTTCGGCAGCACGAACGACGGTTTCGCGTAAGGACGGCTCGCGCGTTCGCGTGCGATGCGATCGACGTCGGCGAACTCGAAGGCGCCAGCCGGCGCCAGGATTGCGAGGCCGAGCACCAGCGCGAGCACCTGCAGCGGGCGCACGAAGCGATATCGGCCGGCGAAGCCTGAGAGGACTGGCGTCATGGGGATTTACGCGACCTGAGGGACGCGGTCTAGTAACGCAGCAAGAGCAATGCCTGCCGACATGGAATGCTAGATCAACGGCTTAGAGGGATGGCACTACCCCTGTCGCACCTGACTGGTGCGCCCGCCCCGCAGGCAACGCCCCGCTGCCCGGTATCCGGCCCAGGCAAAGACATGGCAGGATTCCCGCATGCGCTTCACGACGCTCGCAGGAAACTTGCCCGTGCTGGGCCTCGGCACCTGGCGCATGGGTGAATCGGCCCGAACCCGGGCGGCCGAGATTTCCGCGGTACGTTGCGCACTGGACCTCGGCTACCGCCTGATCGATACCGCCGAGATGTACGGCGAAGGCGGAGCGGAGGAGATCGTCGGTGCCGCGACGAGTGCCGCGATCGCCGCAGGCACGGTGCGCCGCGAGGATCTCGTCATAGTCAGCAAGGTGTATCCGCACAACGCGAGCCGGCGCGGCGCGATCGCCGCCTGTGAGCGCAGCCTGAAGCGGCTGAAACTCGACTATCTCGACATCTACCTGCTGCACTGGCGCGGACAGCATCCGCTGGTCGACACGGTGGCCGCCTTCGAAGAACTGCATGGTCGCGGGCTGATTCGGCGCTGGGGCGTCAGCAACTTCGATGTCGCGGACATGCAGGGACTCTGGCAAGGCGCCGGACGACACTGTGCGCTGAACCAGGTCTATTACTCGGCAAGCACGCGCGGGATCGAGTTCGACCTGCTGGCCTGGCATCGCAAGCATCATGTTGCGACGATGGCCTATTCGCCGATCGACGAGGGCGCGCTCGCGCGCGACCGGACCTTTGCGGCGATTGGCCGCCGTCACGGCGTCAGCGCGGCGCGCGCGGCGCTGGCCTGGGCCCTTCGCCAGCCGGACGTCGTTGCAATCCCGAAGGCAGTCAGCGAGGAACACCTGCGCGACAACCTCGCGGCGGTCGATCTCGTACTGACGGCCGAGGACCTGGCCGAGATCGACACCCGCTTTCCGCCGCCGCAGCGAAAGCAGTCGCTGGGTATGCGCTGATCTCGGGACTGCCGTTCAGGCGGCAGCCACCTTCGGGGCCGGCTTCGGTTCCCGGATCGGCAGATTGAAGAGCGCCGCTGCCAGCGCGAGCAAGGCATCCGCGTACCACATCCACAGATAGCTTCCCGACTCCGTGATCGCGATGCCTCCGAGCCAGGCTCCGAAGAAACCTCCGACCTGGTGCGCCAGCAGCGTCACGCCGAAGAGCGTCGAGAGGTAGCGGATACCGAAGAGCTTGCCGACGATGGCCGCCGTCGGTGGAACCGTCGCCAGCCAGGTGAACCCGAGTCCGGCCGCGAAAATATAGAACGTCCATTCCGTCTTCGGCGCAAGCAGATAGGCGACAACGAGCGCCGTGCGGGACGCGTACATCCAGAACAGGATGTACTTGCTGCGATAACGATTGACCCACCACCCGGTCACGAGGCTGCCTGCGATGTTGGCCAGTCCGATGATCCCCAGCGACCAACTCGCGACCGACGCCGGCAGTCCGCACAAAGCGACTTCGCCGGGCAGATGCGTGACGAGGAATGCAATATGGAAGCCGCAGGTGAAGAACCCGGCGCACAGCAGCAGGAAGTTGCGATCGATCGCCGCCTGGCGCACTGCGTGTCGCAATCCGCCATCCGTCGGGTCCGAGCGCGCGGGTTGTGGACTCCGGCGCAGGACGCCGGCGAGCGGGAGCGCGAGCAGCGTGAGCAGCGCCATCGACCACATCGCGCCCATCCAGCCGAACCCAGCGATCAGCTTCTGCACGATCGGAGCAAACACGAACTGGCCGAAGGAACCGCCCGCGTTGATGACGCCCGATGCGGTGCCGCGGTTTTCGACCGGAACCCGCTGGATGGCGGCCCCGATCAGCACCGAGAAGCTCCCTGCGCCCGAGCCCGCCGCCGACAACAATCCGAGCGTGAACACGAGGCCGAGGCCCGAAGACATGAACGGAGTGAGAGCGCTTCCCAGCGCCAGCAGAAGCACCCCGAAGGCCAGCACGCGGCCGGCCCCGTAACGGTCGGCGAATGCGCCGGCGATCGGCTGCGAGAGTCCCCAGACAAACTGCGAAACAGCAAGCGCGAAGCTGATCGTCACGATGCCGAGCCCGGTCGTCGTGTTCACCGGCGACACGAACAGTCCGAGCGACTGCCGCATCCCCATCGTGATCATCAGCACGGCCGCCGCGGCCAGCACGACACGCCACCAGTTGAAGGGCGGCGTCGAAGTAGCAGCGGCCGGCATCATCGACGCCCTTTCGGTCCGGGTCGCCCGCCCGGTGCCGCGCATTCGCCAGCGGAGCCAAGCTTGCGGTTGGCGGCGTCCGCCACCGAACGCAACGCGGCGTCGAGTTCGTGGCCGAGTACGCGCGCGACTTCGCGTTGCGCCTGTTCCCAGCCTGCGATGGCCGCGCGCAGGCGACGTCGGCCTTCGCCGGTGATGACAAGCGGACGAGCGCGCGCATCGACTCCCAGTTCCGCGCAGTCCGCCCGGGCCAGCAGTCCGTCGCGCTCGAGCGGATGCACGAGCCGCGACGTCGTCGTACGGTCCATCCCCAGCACGCGCGCCAGCCGCGCGACCGGCAGCGCTTCATCGGCGCGAGCCAGTGTCGAGAGAGCCGCATATTGCGTCACCGTCAATCCGCTGCCGGCCAGCGCGCCGTCATAGAGCGCTGTGAGCTGCCGCGCGAGACGACGCACCTTGAAACAGGTGCAGCGCCCCGCGGGCGGCAGGGAATCGACGGCACTCATCGCGCGGGTTTTAGGTGCATATGCACGCATATTGCCGAGGCCGCCGCGCGTTGTCCAGTCCGGCGGCGTGCCCGATGATCCGCGCGCACCTGCGACAATGCCAACTTCCGTACGGAGCCAACATGACGCTGCACCCGTTTCACCTCGCGTTCCCGGTAACTTCGCTCGCCAGTACGCGAGAGTTCTACGGCGGTCTGCTCGGCTGCCCCGAAGGCCGGTCCTCGGGCGAATGGGTCGACTTCAACCTGTATGGACATCAGATCGTCGCTCACCTGGCCCCCGACGAAGCCGGACATCGCCGGACCAGCGCGGTCGATGGCGACGATGTACCGGTGCGCCATTTCGGCGTCGTGCTGTCGATGCCGGAGTGGGACGCGCTCGCTGCCAGGCTGCGCGCCGCCAAAGTGAAGTTCATCATCGAACCGCATGTCCGCTTCAAGGGAGAGGTCGGAGAACAGGCGACGATGTTCTTTCTCGATCCGAGCGGCAATGCCCTCGAGTTCAAGGCATTCGCCGACCCCACGCGGCTGTTCGCGAAATGACCTGCCGCATCGTTTGACTGTGGCCGCGGTGGCGAAAGACGCACTGGCTGCGCTCGAGCGCCGCAAGGATCGTTACGGCCGATACGCAGATCAGAAGATTGCCCTGCTGAAGCGGCTGGCGCGCGCGCGGCTTTCGACCGCCGGGCAGGTGCGCCGCCTGCACGAGCTTCTCTGCTTCCTGCGCGCCTATCCGGACGACGCGCGCGTGTTGGCCCATGTGGAGGCGACGCTCGAGCGCTTTGACCGCCGCGCGGATCTGCGCCGGCACCGCGACGCGCTCGCCTATTCGGGCCTCGCGGGAACACTCGGCTGGTTTCCATTTTTCTATCCGAGCGCCGTCTGGCTCGCCCGGCGCTGGCCGCAGGCACTGCGTTTCGACCGCCGCGACGGCGTCGCCGAGCAGTCGCTCGCGCGCGCGCTGCCGCTGCTGGTCACGCCCATCGAGGCGGCGGCGTTGCGGGATGCGAAGCTGGCGGGCTACGCGGCGATCGACCGCCTGCGCGGTCACATCAGCGATGCGACCTTCCTGATTCAGCGCGTGGCCGCGATGGCGGGCGATTCATTCACGCGGGAAGCTTTCTACGACAGCATCAATCCGAGCATCGAGGTGTTGCCGGAGCCTGGAACGCCGTCGCGCACCCTCGCAGTTTTCCCCGGCGCGCCGCGTGCGTGGCGGACCGGCCCGCTGCGGCGCGGACGTCCGGATCTGCGCGCGGAACTCGATCGCCCGCCGCGCTCGATCCGGCATCTTTCGCCGCGCCGGGGCCGCGAGCTCATCGAGCTTGCGCGCGAGTCGATGGCCACGCGACAGCGAGACCTTGACGCGTTCGCCTACGGCAACGAACTCGACGTCTGGCTGATCGACGACGGCGACGGGCTCGCGTTCGCGCTGGTCGGCATGGTGCCGGAGCGGCGCTCCTTGCCGGCCTCGATCTACGGCGGCCTGACGCTGCAAAATGGAGTACCGATTGGCTATCACCAGGTCGATTTCACCTGCGCCGCCGCACTTTCGTTCAACACGTTCGAGACATTTCGCGGCGGTGAGTCCGCAACGGTGTTCGCCCGCTGGATGGCTGCATTGCGGACGACCTTCGGCGCACGTGCATTCAGCATCGAGCCCTATCAGCTGGGTCAGGGCAACGACGAAGGCATAGCCTCCGGGGCGTGGTGGTTCTATTACAAGATGGGCTTCCGGCCGCGTGCTGCTGCGGCGCGCAGCCTCGTCCGGACCGAACTTGCGCGACTGAAGGCCGATCCGCAGCACCGGTCGACCCGCGCGACCCTGCAACGGCTGGCCGCGCATCACCTTCATTTCGAGCTGGGCCGCGCGGCGCCGCTGCTGCGGCTCGACCGCATCGGCCTCGCGGCGGGCGCGCGGCTTTCGCAGTACGCGGGTGCCGATCGCGAACGCGCGGTGCGCGAAGGCAGCCTGATCGCGGCGCGCCGCTGCGGCCTGAGGTCGCTGCGGGCCTGCTCCGACACCGAGCGCGCCGCATGGGAAGCGTTCGGCCCGCTGGTGGCGCTGCTGCCGCTCGAGCGATGGAGTTCGGCTGAACGGCAGGCGCTGGC
>DAINBQ010000103.1:0-4863 GCA_036732825.1 Burkholderiaceae bacterium
AATCCGAGCGTGCTGCTCGCTGCCGGCCTGCTGGCGAAGAAGGCCGTCGAGCGCGGGCTGACGGTGCGCAAGCACATCAAGACCTCGCTTGCCCCGGGCTCGCGCATCGTCACCGAATACCTGACGAAGACCGGACTGCTGCCCTACCTCGAAAAGCTGGGATTCGCGGTCGCGGCCTACGGCTGCACGACCTGCATCGGCAATGCCGGCGACCTCGCACCCGAGATCAACGAGGTGATCATCCAGAACAACCTCGTCTGCGCAGCCGTGCTTTCCGGCAACCGCAACTTCGAGGCGCGGATCCACCCGAACCTGAAGGCGAACTTCCTCGCTTCGCCGCCGCTGGTGGTCGCCTACGCAATCGCGGGCAGCGTGCTGGTCGACCTGATGACCGAGCCACTCGGCAAAGGCAAGAACGGCAAGGACGTCTGGATCGGCGACATCTGGCCGACGTCCGACGAGATCTACGCGCTGATGAAGTACGCGATGGACCCGGAGGCGTTCGCGCAGAACTACGGCAAGGTCAAGGCCGATCCGGGCGATCTGTGGAAGAAGGTGGGCAGCGTGTCCGGCAAGGTCTACACGTGGCCGAAGTCAACCTACATCGCGCGGCCGCCATTTTTCGACGGATTCGGCATCCAGCCAGCGGCCTCGATTCCGGCCATCCGGGGCGCGCGCGCGCTCGGCATTTTCGGCGACTCGATCACGACCGACCACATCTCGCCGGCCGGCTCGATTGCGGAGAAGTCACCGGCGGGCCAGTGGCTGATCGCGCACGGCGTGCCGAAGACCGAGTTCAACTCCTACGGCGCACGGCGCGGCAATCACGAGGTGATGATGCGCGGCACCTTCGCCAACGTCCGGATCAAGAACCTGATGCTGCCGCCGCTGGCGGACGGCTCGCGGGTCGAAGGTGGACTCACGGTCCACCAGCCTTCGGGTGAAAGGATGTGGATCTACGACGCCGCGATGAAGTACATCGCGGATGGAGTGCCGACGATGGTCTTCGGCGGCGAGGAATACGGGACGGGCTCGTCGCGCGACTGGGCCGCCAAGGGCACGCAGCTGCTCGGCGTCAAGGCGGTCGCCGCCCGCAGCTTCGAGCGGATCCATCGCAGCAACCTGGTCGGCATGGGCGTGCTGCCGCTGCAGTTCATCGGTAATGACAGCGTCCAGTCGCTGGGGCTCGTCGGCGACGAGACCTTCGACATCGAGGGACTCGAGGGCGGAGTCAAACCGCAGCAGGATGTGACGCTGGTCGTGACCCGCAAGGACGGCACGCGCCAGCGCGTCACCGTCAGGCTTCGTATCGATACGCCGATCGAAGTCGACTACTACCTGCACGGGGGCATCCTCCCGTTCGTACTGCGACAGCTGCTCGCAGCGTGAGCGTGTCGGAGAGAAACGGGGCTGCGCGCTCCGTCCTTTCCGACCTCTCCCATCACCCGGCTGAGGCACGTGCAGAACGAGCAGGATCAGGAACAGGAAAGCGGCGCCGGCGGCGAACCGACCGCGGTCGGTACCCGCTCGGACGGAGGATCCTGGTCGACGGTCGCTTCGCTGCTGGCGCTCGCGTTGATCGGGCTGATGCTTCTGCACGCCTGCATGAAACCGGGCATGAACAGTCCCGCGACGAGCGCGCCCTCGTCTTCCGTTTCACGCTGAAACTGCTTGGTACACCTGGTTTCATCGAGGCAAAACGCCTCGCTGTGTTACCCTCGATCGCGTTCGGAGACCAGCATGCTTGAAGAGGCCGCCCGCGACAGCACGGAGCCGCAGGCTCGGCTCGAATCCGCCTCCGGCGCCGGATCGAAGAGCACTGCCGTGCTGCGCCTCAGCGGTGCCTGGCGCCTGGCTCACCTGCCTCGCATCGAGGCGCAACTTTCCCCTCTGACGCTCCCCTCCGATGTCGTCATCGACGGCAGCGGACTGACCGAGATCGACAGCGCCGGCGCGCTCGCGCTGCTGATGCAGCTCGTCCGCAACGGCATCGCTCCGGAAGCCACGCAGCTCGCGGGGTTTGCCGGCAATGAAGCACGCATTGTCGAGCAGGTCAGGGGACGTATTGCCCAGTGCCAGATGCCGACCGTGCATCGCCCGCAGCGGATGCTCGAACGCGTCGGACGCACGACGATCTACCTTCTGCGCGAACTGGTCGGACACATCAACTACTTCGGTGCCGCCGTCGTCGGGCTCGCCCGCAGCCTGGTCAACCCGCATGCCATTCGCGTGCGCGAGCTCACAACGCAGTTCGAGCATGTCTGCCTGAACGCAATCCCGGTCATCGCGCTGGTCACGCTGCTGATCGGCATCGTTGTCGCCTACCTGCTCGGGCTGCAGGCGGAGAAATACGGCGCGAACATCTTCGTCGTCGATGGTGTCGGCATCGGCGCCACCCGCGAATTCGCTCCGATCATCGTCGCGGTCATCGTCGCTGGCCGGTCCGGCGCGGCATTCACCGCGCAGCTCGGCGCAATGCGCCTGACCGAGGAAACCGACGCGATCCTCACGTTGGGACTGTCGCCGATCGACGTGCTCGTCTTGCCGCGCGTCATCGCGCTGATGATCGCAATGCCGCTGCTCGTCTTCATCGGCGACGTGATGAGCCTGCTGGGCGCGATGCTGATCGCGCAGCCGATGCTCGACATCACTCCGACGACGTTTGTCGAGCGGCTGCGAGATTCGCTCGAGATCAAGCACGTGTACGTCGGCCTGATCAAGGCACCGGTGTTCGCGCTCGTGATCGCGGTCATCGGCTGCCGTAACGGCATGGAAGTCGAGCGCGATACGCGAGCAGTCGGCATGGCAACCACTTCGACCGTCGTGCAGAGCATCGTCTCCGTGATCCTGCTCGACGCGGGCTTCGCGGTGCTGTTCCAGGAGCTTGGCATCTGATGCCGAACCTGGACCGGACCGTCATCGAGGTCGACGATGTCGTCACCCGGTTTGAAGATCAGACCGTGCACGAAGGCGTCAGCTTCACCGTCGACCGCGGGACGCTGGTGGCGTTGATCGGCGGCAGCGGTACCGGCAAGTCGGTGCTGCTGCGCGAGATCATTGGACTGCAGCGCCCGACGGCCGGACGGGTCCGCCTGCTCGGGACCGACGTCTGGAACTGCACCGAAGCCGAGATGGACGCGGTGCGGAGGCGATTCGGCATGATGTTCCAGGATGGCGCGCTGTTCTCCTCGCTGACGGTTTGGCAGAACGTCGCGGTACCGCTGATCGAGCACGCCAAAGTCCCGCAGGAGTTGCTCAACCCGCTGATCAAGCTGAGGCTCGCCCAGGCCGGGCTTGGCCCCGACGCCGCGGAGAAGATGCCGAGCGAGCTGTCGGGCGGCATGCGCAAGCGGGCGGCGATCGCCCGCGCTCTCGCACTCGAGCCGGAAGTGCTCTTCCTGGATGAACCTACCTCCGGCCTCGACCCGACGACCGCGCGCGGGTTCGACCGGCTGGTGCGATCGCTGGTCGATGACCTCGGAATAACGGTCTTCCTCGTGACGCACGATCTCGATACGCTGCTGACCGTCGTCGACCGGATCATCGTGCTGGCTCGCGGTACGGTCATTGCCGACGGCACTGCACGCGATGTCATGGCTGTCGACGATGACTGGATCAGGTCATACTTCTCGGTACGAACGATGGTCAACGCCGCTTGACGGCGACGGCCGCTCTCTCGTAGGACACGGACAATGGAAGCCCATGCGAAGTACACGTACGTCGGACTGGCGCTGATCGCCCTGGTGGTCGCGGCCGTCACCGCGGTCATCTGGCTCAACCGGACCGGATCGCGCGCCGATTTCAACTACTACACGATCTACTTCGAGCGCCAGCCGCTCGACGGACTCCAGATCGGCGCCGACGTCGACATGCGGGGCATAAAGATCGGACGCGTCGAGGATTACGCGCTGCTGGCCGACAAGATCAATCGCGTGCGGGTGACGATCCGCACCGACCGGCGCGCACCGGTGCGAACGAACACCGTTGCGATCGTCACTCGCAGCTTCGTCACTGGCATCGCGAAGATCAGCCTGGTCACGCCGGAACCGGCAGGAGATTTACTGACTGGAATTCTCCCGGACCAGAACTTCCCGGTGATCGCCGAAGGCGAAGACAGCCTCGACGCACTGGCCGGCAAGTTCAACCGGCTCGGCGATGTCGCGGCCGATACGCTGGAGAACTTCAACGACATCCTGCAGCCGCGCAACCGGGCCGCGCTGGCCGCTGCGATGAAAAACCTGCGAGAGCTGACCGACAACCTGATCGAGCGCTCGACGGAACTCGAAAAGACGCTGGTGACTTTCAACACCGCTGCCGTCCAGGTCGGGCGAGCCGGTTCGAACGTCGCCGCGCTCGCCGAATCCGCCAACGGCCAGCTCACGCCGGCGATTCGCCAGACCGAGCAGACGATGAAGGACGTGTCCGCAGCAGCGGCCTCGCTCGAACAGCAGGTCACGTCCATCGCGCAGAACTTCGGCGACGCCTCATCGACGACCGACGAGCAGCTGACGGTCGCTGTCAACGAATTGCGATCGACGATCGAGGCAACCAACCGGCTGTTCGAGCGCCTGCAGGACCCGCGCGCGGCCCTGTTTGGAACTTCGAAATCACAGCGCGGTCCCGGAGAGTAGTGAACATGCGTGCGCCGCTCCTGCTCGCCTTCGGCTGCGCAGCCCTCGCTGCCGCATGCATCAGCGTCGACGTCGGCGTCGGCGGGGACGGAAAGGTCCAGACGCAATACCTGCTGGCAGACCTTGCATTGAAACCGGAGCGGCGTTCGGAGCCCATTGCACGCCGGCTGCTCGTCACGGCGGTTCCGAGCGCGATCGGCGAGACCTATTCGATTGCGTACTCGCGGGCCGC
>DAINBQ010000103.1:4963-10260 GCA_036732825.1 Burkholderiaceae bacterium
GCCGAGGCACTGCCTGCGCGCACGCCGCGCTGAACATGCGCGACCCGAAGCGCCCTTCCTCCGCACGCAATGTGTTCGGCGGTGAGCTCGCCTGCTGCTGCGCGGTGCCAGCGACAGGTTTCTACCGCGACGGCTACTGCCACACGGGTCCGCAGGACGTGGGTTCGCACACGGTCTGCGCGGTGATGACACTCGAGTTCCTCGAATTCTCGCTCCGGCGTGGCAACGATCTCGTGACGCCGAATCCGGTGTCGATGTTCCCCGGACTCCGGCCGGGCGATCGCTGGTGCCTGTGCGCTGCGCGCTGGAAAGAGGCGCTCGAAGCCGGTGCCGCACCGTCGGTCGTCCTCACCGCCACGCACGAGAAGGCGCTCGAGGTCGTGACACTCGACGATCTGAAGCGGTACGCGCTCGACCTGCAATGACCCTGGACCCGCGCCCCCGGGCGGTGATCGACACCAATGTGTTGCTCGACTTCTGGGTCTTCGACGATCCATCGGCGCGTCGCTTGCGTACTGCCCTCGATGACGGCGCGGTCGTCGCGCTGTCGAGCGGCGAATGCGTCGACGAGTTCACGGCAGTGCTGATGCGCGAGCAATTCGACCTTGCGACCGAGCAGCGCTTCGAGATCCTGCGCCGCTGGGACCGCCTGGCCGAACGCATCGGCCGCGTACACGCGGCGCCGCTCGCCTGCACCGATCCGCACGACCAGAAGTTCCTCGACCTGGCGTGCTCAACCCACGCCGACTGGCTGGTCACCAAGGACAAGGCCCTGCTCAAGCTCGCAAAACGCGCCAGTCGGGACGGCTTGCTGATCATCACCCCGGGCACGGCGGCGGGCCGGCTGGACGCACAGTGAAAACGCCCGCATCCGACTCGCGCGCAATGATGCTGACCGCACCCGGCCAGCCGCTGCAGCTCGTCAGCCGGCGCACTCCGCGGCCGGGCACGGGCGAGCTGCTGCTGCGCGTCCACGCCTGCGGCGTCTGCCGCACGGATCTTCATATCGTCGATCGCGAACTGCCTGATCCCGCGCTGCCGCGCGTGCCCGGGCACGAAATCGTCGGGGTTGTCGAGGCAGTCGGCCCGGGCGTATCCCGCTTTCGGGAGGGCGACCGGGTCGGAGTGCCCTGGCTCGGCGGCGCCTGCGGGAGTTGCGCCTTCTGCCTGGAGCAGCGCGAAAATTTGTGCGACGCGCCGCGCTTCACCGGTTACGACTGCGACGGCGGCTATGCGGAGCATGCGGTCGCGCGCGCCGACTTCTGCTTCGCGCTGCCGGACACGTTCGACGATCTGCACGCAGCGCCGCTGCTGTGCGCCGGGCTGATCGGATACCGGGCGCTGCGCATGGCGGACAACGCACGCAGCATCGCGATCTACGGCTTCGGCGCCGCCGCCCATCTGGTCGCACAAGTCGCGATCTGGCAGCAGCGCGAGGTCTACGCCTTCACGCGGCCGGGCGACACCGACGGGCAGCAGTTCGCGCGCTCGCTGGGGTGCGCGTGGGCGGGCGACGCGACGATGCAGGCACCGGGCGTCGATGCGGCGCTGATCTTCGCCCCGGCCGGAGAACTGGTGCCCGCCGCGCTGCGCGCAACGCGCAAGGGCGGCGTCGTCGTCTGCGCAGGCATCCACATGACCGACATTCCTTCGTTCCCCTACGAAATACTCTGGGGCGAGCGCGTCGTGCGGTCGGTCGCGAACCTGACACGAGCCGACGGCGAGGAGTTTCTCGCACTCGCGGCGCAGGTTCCGGTACGCACGACGATCGAAGCGTATCCGCTCGCGCAGGCCAACGAGGCGCTGTCTGCGCTGCGCGCCGGCCGCGTGCGTGGTGCGGCCGTGCTCGACTGCCGCTGAACTATCTCGGCTGCATCACCAGGTGCCGCAGCGCGCGCGCGTCGTCGAGCGCATGGTGCCGGCGCAGGTTGAGCAGCTTCGTCGCGTCGTCGAGTTCCTCGTAGGAGATCGGAACCCGCTTCCACTCGATTCCGGCCGGCAGATCCTCGCGTCCGAGCAGTTCCGCCAGCGCCCAGCGGTCGAATCCGGAGTCACTGATGATCGTCGTCGGCGCCCGGCCTGCACGCTCGTCGAGCCAGGTGGAAAACGCCTCGGCCGCCATCGGCATCGGCACTGCGTCGCCATCCAGCAGCGGCATCACGACCTGCCTGACGAAATCGGTGGCGCGTTCGGGACTCCACCCGCGCACTTCAGCGTAAAAGGCCGTCGAGTCCGTGGCGACGGCGCCCACGCTGATCAGCTCGGGCGCCTCGAGGCTCGTGAACTCGCTGTCGATGAAGACATAGGTCCGGCGCTGTTCCGGTGTGAATGTTGCCGGCGGCACCGGCAGGATCCGGAACAGCAGCACTTCGTCCAGGTAGTCACCCTTCGGCAACTGCAGCTTCCCGATCACCTCGGCGGCCGGCAGGTCAGTCTCGCGAAAACCCGCGCGCCTCATTGCGCGCAGCGCCCGCACATTGCGTCGTGAGGGCCGCACGAGGAACCGGTTCACGCCATAGTTCGCCTGCAGCCAGTCGGCGAGCAGCACGAGCGCTTCCGAGCCGAGACCGCGGCCCGTCACGCGCCGCTCGGCCAGCCAGATGTCGAGTTCGACGACGTCGTTCAGCAGATCGATCGGACCGTGCGACACGCAACCAATCTCGTCGCCCGCCGAGGAAATGACGAACATGCGCCCCGCGTACGGACGCGTGCCTTCGAAATAGGCGTTGACGTAGTCGGCCGCGAATTCCGCGATCGTGGGCACCGGATGGTCGGGAAACAGCGTCCCACCCATCATGCTGGACGTCAGGTCGGACTGCGTCAGCCACTCGTAGATGCGCGGTCGATCGAGCAGTCGGGCGCGGCGCAGGTTGACGCGGGTTCCGGACGTGATCGTCATGCCGTCCGGACCAGGTGGCCATGGATCGGGCCGAGCATTGCCGCGCCCAGTCGCACACTGCGCGCGCCATTCCAGCCGGCTCTCTCGTCCGGCGCGTTCGCGTTGTCCTTGAACGGCATTTCCAGCGTCAGCGAAAGGCAGCCGAACGTGTGCCCGACGTACTTGGACGCGAGTTTCAGCACGTCGTCCTTGTACTTGCTGGCCGCGTAGCCGTGTTCGGTCTGGAAGTCCGGACTGGCGGCGATGAAGTCGGCGTTGAAGGCCTGCTGTTCGGCGGCCTGACGCGGCGTGAAGCTTGGCAGCATCTCGCATCCCGCGACGAAGACGTACGGCAGGTTCTCGTCGCCGTGGATGTCGAAGAATGCGTGACATCCGCTCGCGTGCATCGCATCACGCACCGCCTTCACTTCCGGGCTGCGCCCGACGGCCGGCTCGAGCCACTCACGATTGAGGTTGGCGCCGGCGGCGTTGGTCCGCAGGTTGCCGAGCACCGAGCCGTCTGGATTCATGTTCGGGACAATGTGGAAGGTCGCCAGCCGCTGGAGTTCGCAGGCGACGGGGTCGGCCGCGTCGAGCAAGCGTTGCAGCAGCCCTTCGATGAACCACTCGGCCATCGTCTCACCCGGATGCTGCCGTCCGATGATCCAGACCGGTCGGCCATTGCCGATCACCAGAGCATCGAGATCACGCCCTTGCACGCTCGCGCCAAGCCGCCGCAGTCGCGCACCGCGTGAACACGAGTCTGCCAACAGGTCGAGGTGACGTTCCCACGAATAGGGCTCGAAATAGGCGATATACGCGGCGGCGGGTGCCGCTGGCAGCTCGAGGGTAAGAACCTCGCCGTCATAGCCTGTAGGAATCCGTCGCCATGCGCGGCGGTCCCAGCTCGCGACCGCGCGGTAATCCTGCCAGCCGCCCGGGTAGGTCGTGGCGCCCGCGTTCAGGATCCGCAGCCGGGCCCCGCTCTGCTCGGCACCGCTCACGCGGAAGTGAAACCACTGCAGGAATTCGCCGGGCTGTCCGTCCGCATTGACGTCATGACGGATCCTCAGGTCGGCCGACCTGCCGTCGATCCCGACGATCTCGATCGCGCCGCTGTCGAACTGACTACTGATTTCAATCATGCTGGCGTCGGTCGCGTTTCGAGAGCAGCCCGAAAGTATAATCGGGCTTCAATCTAAGTCCCTGTTTCTCAAGGCGTTTCAAAGACGATGCAAGTCGACCGGACTGCGGTCCCGCTGCGCCGTGCGGCCAGCAAGCTGCCGCGCGTCGGCACCACGATCTTCACCGTGATGTCGCAGCTCGCGGTGACACATCGGGCGATCAACCTCGGACAGGGATTCCCGGACTTCAACTGCGACCCGCTGCTGCAGGGCAAGCTTGCCGACGCAGTACGCGCCGGCCACAACCAGTACGCGCCGATGGCCGGCGTCCCCGCGCTGCGCGAGACGATCGCTCGCAAGAACGCGTCGCTGTATGGCCACCGGCACGATCCGGACTCGGAGATCACTGTCACGGCGGGCGCGACGCAGGCGATCATGACCGCGGTGCTGGCCTTGGTGCACCCGGGCGACGAAGTGATCGTGCTCGAGCCCGTCTACGACAGCTACGTGCCTGCGATCGAACTCGCGGGAGGCATTCCGGTGTTCGTGCCGCTGGATCATGCGCGCGGTTATGCGCCCGACTGGGAACGCGTGCGCCGGGCGATCTCGCCGAAGACCCGCCTGCTGATGATCAACTTTCCGCACAACCCGACGGGCCGCGTGCTGCGTGACGAGGATCTCGCGGCACTCGAACGCATCGTCGCGGAAACCGGCGTCTTGCTGCTGTCCGACGAGGTCTACGAGCACATTGTCTTCGATGACGTCCCGCACCGCTCCGTCATGCGGTCGCCGCTGCTCGCGTCCGGCAGCATCGTCATCTCGAGCTTCGGCAAGACCTTTCACACGACCGGCTGGAAGGTCGGATACGCGTGTGCGCCCGACTGGCTGACCGCCGAGTTCCGCAAGGTGCACCAGTTCAACGTCTTCGCCGTCAACACGCCGGCGCAATACGCATTCGCGGCCTACCTCGAAGACCCCACTCCCTATCTGGGCCTGCCTGCGTTCTACCAGGCCAAGCGCGACCGCTTCGTCGACGGGCTGAGGGCGACGCCGTTCCGCCTGCTGCCCTGCGAAGGCACCTACTTCGTGCTCGCCGATTACTCGACGATCTCGTCACTGCCCGAAGTGGAGTTTGCGCAGAAGATGATCACGGACTACGGCGTTGCGGTGATTCCCGTCTCGGTGTTCTACGACACGCCGCAGGACCACCGCGTCGTGCGTTTCTGCTTCGCGAAGAAGGAAGAGACGCTCGCCGCCGCGCTGCAGCGCCTCGCGCGCGTCGCCTGAATGTGCAG
>DAINBQ010000104.1:0-10247 GCA_036732825.1 Burkholderiaceae bacterium
CGCGGGCATGAAGAAGCTGGTGCCCAGCGTCAGGTCCAGGATCATCATGATCGCGCTGACGAAGAGTGCCGGGAAGGCCAGCAACGCGAGGATCGTGGCCATGAAGATGCCCCAGATCGTCAGCGGCAGCCGCATCATCGTCATTCCGCGCGTGCGCGCCTGCAGCACGGTCACGACGTAGTTCAGGCCGCCCATCGTGAAGCCGATGATGAAGAACGCGAGCGAGACGAGCATCAGGATGATTCCCCAGGTCGCCCCCGGCGTGCCGTCGAGGATGGCCTGCGGCGGATACAGGGTCCAGCCGGCGCCCGTCGGGCCGCCGGGCACGAAGAAGCTCGCGACCAGCAGCAACACGGCGAACAGGTACACCCAGTAGCTCAGCATGTTGACGTACGGGAACACCATGTCGCGCGCTCCGACCATCAGCGGGATCAGGTAGTTGCCGAAACCGCCGAGGAAGAGCGCGGTGAGTAGGTACACCACCATGATCATCCCGTGCATGCTGACGAACTGCAGGTAGTTGCTCGGGTCGATGAATGCGAACTCATGGGGAAACGCCAGCTGCAGCCGCATCAGCCACGACAGCACCAGCGCTACCAGTCCGATGCCGATCGCGGTGATCGAGTACTGGATCGCGATGACTTTCGCGTCCTGGCTCCAGATGTATTTCCCGATGAAGCTCTTCGGATGGTAGAGCTCCACCTCCGCGACTTCGGCGGGCGGGGCGTAATCCGATTCGTCATGCGCTACATAGCCGGACATCGATGTTTCCTCACAGCGAATTGATGTAGGCGACCATGTCGTTGATCGCCTGGTCATCGTTGAGCATGGCGGCCATCAGTCCCATCTGGGATCCGTGCATGTCCTGCGGATGCGCACCACGGATACCGCCTCGAAAGTTCTTCAGCTGAGTGACCATATACCAATCGCTCATGCCTTTCAGCCGCGGCGCGTTCGTCGCTGCGATGCCGCGGCCGTCGGCACCGTGACAGGCTCCGCAAGTGGTGTATCTCGGCTCAGCCTTCCGCGCATTGCCTTTCACCGTGGCTTGAGCCGGCTTGTCCGGCAGCGTCGCGATGTATGCGGAGACGTTGTCGATCGCGGCGGCATCGGCCAGCGTCGTCGCCATCGGCGCCATGACCTTGCCATAGACATCCTTGTCGTGCGTCCCGCGGGCACCTTGCTTGAAGTGCACCAGTTGCCGCTTGAGGTACCAGGCGCCCTGTCCGGCCAGCTTGGGTGCATTCAGCGCGGGGTTGCCCTCGCCCTCTGCGCCGTGGCAGGCCGCGCAGGTGGCGTACAGCGCCTGCCCGGCGACCGGATCGGCCTTGGGGCGCGCCTGCAACTGAGCGAATGTCGGCTGTGCGCCGAGCCAGGCCTGGAACGCCGGTTCCTCCGCGACGACCATCCGGCCGCGCATCGCGAAGTGGCCGATGCCGCAGAGTTCCTCGCACAGCAGGTCGAAGTTCCCGGTTCGCGTGGGCGTGAACCAGGCGTAGGTGACCAGGCCGGGCACAAGGTCCATCTTGACGCGGATCTGCGCGATGGAAAAGTTGTGCAGCACATCCTTGGAGCGGAGCAGCACCTTGATCGGCTTGCCGAGCGGTAGATGCACCTCCGGATGCGCGATCAGGACGTCGTCCTGTCCGCTCGGATCGCCGGGACTGATGCCGAACGGGTTGTCGTTGCTGACATATTTCGCGTCGACCGTACCCAGCTTGCCGTCCTTACCGGGAAAGCGGTACATCCAGTGCCACTGCTGACCGAGCGCCTCGACCACCATGGCGTCCTTCGGCACATCGACGAACTTCGCCCATACGAAGAGGCCCGGCGCCAGCATCGCGGCAACGCCCACGGTGGTCAGGCCCAGCAGCCACCATTCGAGCTTCTTGTTTTCGGGTTCGTAATGCGCGCGCCCGCCGGTCCGGTGACGGTAGCGGAACACCGCGTATGCCATGAACAGGTTGACGATGACGAACACAGCGCCCGTCACCCAGAACGTGATGCTGATCGTGTCGTCGATCGTGCCCCAGTTGGAGGCTATCGGCGTGAAGTACCAGGGGCTGAGGAAGTGAAACAGAACGGAGGCGGCAACCAACAGAACCAATACGATTGCTACACCCATCAGCGATCTCCTGGTTGACTGGGGTGGAAGAGCGCCGATCCCGCCCGCGCTCATGCCGAAGTCGGGCGCATTGTCGGCCCAACTGCCGCTGCCGTCCATGGCCGCGTGCATAACCTGCGCCCCAGTCTGCTGGCGCGATGTCGCACCGCAATATTCGGAAGTAGCATCAACATCATCTCGATCTCGGCCTGCCCGCGGCGTTCGCGTTAGTACACTCGCGCCGGTTTGAAAAAGCTCGAGAACGACGAGTTCAAATTCCCGCGCAGGCGAAAGGACCCACATGTCAAGCAGAGATGCCGGCAAGCTGGCAGTCGCGGTGGTGTTAGCGGCGGCGGTAGTTAATTCGTCAGCGCAAAGTCCCGAAGACCTCGAACGCTGCCGAACGATTGCCGATCCGGCCGCGCGCCTTGCCTGCTATGACGCCGCGGCTGCAAGGGCCGTGCCGCAGAGAGCCCCGGCAGCGCAGGATGCCGCGCGACCGCCAGGCGATGCTGGTCCCGACGCCGCCGCGCAGCTGGTTCCGACCGGATCGCTCAAAGGCGGGCAGTCGCTGATCGCACAGCGCTGGGAGCTGGAGGACCGGTACAACTTGGGTACCTTTCGTTTCACGTTCTACCGGCCGAACTACATCCTGCCGGTCGTCTATTCGTCCGGCGTCAACGATCGCCCGCAGACGCCGACGCAGCCGGCGCCGGTTCTTCCCGGATCGCTCGACCAGACCGAAGCGGAATTCCAGCTCAGCTTCAAGATGAAACTGTGGGAAGACATGTTCGGGAGCCAGTCGGACCTGTGGCTCGGATACACGCAGAAGAGTTCGTGGCAGGTCTACAACGAGGAACTGTCGCGGCCCTTCCGCGAGACGAACTATGAGCCCGAGCTGATCTGGTCGATCCCGACCAACTACGAGATTCTCGGCCTGAAGGGGCGACTCCTAGCGCTCGGCCTCGTGCACCAGTCCAACGGGCGTGGTGATCCGCTTTCGCGCAGCTGGAACCGCGTGTACGCGATGGCCGCGCTCGAGCGCGGGCCCTTCGTGCTGCAGGTCAAGCCCTGGTATCGCTTCTCGGAAAGCGATTCGAAGGACGACAACCCCGACATCAAGGATTACATCGGATCGGCCGAGTTCCTCGCCTTCTACAAGTGGCAGGAACAGCTGATCACCACGCTGCGACTGCGAACCACATTCAAGTCGGATCCGAGCTGGGGCTCCGCGCAGTTCGATGTGCGCTTCCCGATCACGTCGGAGTTCCGCGGCTACCTGCAGGTTTTCTCCGGTTATGGCGAGAGCATGATCGACTACAACTTCCGCAAGACATCGGTCGGGCTCGGCGTTTCGATGGGCACCTGGTACTGAGGAAACACCGGCTGCATCGCGCCGAAACGACAGCGATGTAAGCCACTGCGCAAGTCGCATACCCACGGGACGAGCCATTCCGCTCGCATCGGTAGACTCTGCGACATGACTGAGAACGAGGCTGCCATTTCCGCTGCCGGATGGCTCGACCGTGTCGCGCAGCTCGCGGTCCGGCATGGCGTCCACCTGTCGACCCTGCAGCAGAAGGATGGGCGCGACCTCGAGCTGGTGTTCGCCAGCGCGACGCTGGCGTTCCCCGTGGATCAGCTGCTGACCGAACGTGAAGCCAACGAAGTCCTGAAGCAGTTCCTTGCCACCGCGGGCGTGATGCTGGCGACCGATCACGTCGAGCTGCGTCGGTGGCTCGTCGACACCGGTTTCATCCGGCGCTCGGACCATGGGACAGACTACCGGCGCGGCGCACTGCCGGAGTGGCTGGCCGACGCCGCACGCGAACTCGACATCCGGCACATCGTCGATGCGGTCAATCGGGCACGATCCGATCACGACTCGAGACGCGAGGCACGCCGCCGGGCATGGCTCGCGAGCCAGATCGAGGTGACCGAGGGCACGGCCGACCAGGCGGATAGCGACGAGACCTATATGCGGCTCGCGCTGGATCAGGCGCACAACGCCTGGGCGCTGGCGGAAGTGCCGGTCGGTGCTGTGCTCGTCAAGGACGGACAGGTCATCGCGACGGGGTTCAACCAGCCGGTCGGCAACAGCGATCCGACCGCGCATGCGGAGATCCAGGCAATGCGCGCGGCCGCCGAACTGCTCGGCAACTACCGACTCAGCCATTGCGAGCTGTACGTCACGCTCGAACCCTGCGCGATGTGCGCGGGAGCCATGCAGCATGCGCGCATCAAGCGTCTCGTCTACGGCGCTGCCGACCCAAAGACCGGCGCCTGCGGCAGCATCGTCGATCTCTTCGCCGAGCCCAAGCTCAATCACCACACGAGCGTGCGTGCCGGCGTGCTCGCGGCCGAATGCGGCAACATGCTCTCGAAATTCTTCGCCGAACGGCGCGAGCTGAAGCGCAGCGGCAGCCTGCCGCCGGACGCCGACGGCGATGACGATAGCCGCTAGGACCCTGGGACTCGTCGCACCGTCGGGCTTGCTGCCGGATGTGGCCGTCATCGACCGCGCCGCGGCCTTTTTCAGTACACGCGGCTGGCGCATCGAGGCGGGCGACAGCGTTTTCTCGCGCGACCAGCGCTTCGCCGGGCCGGATGACCTCCGTTTGGCGGACCTGCAGCGCTTTGCCACGGACCCGACGGTCGATCTCGTGCTGTGCGCGCGCGGCGGCTATGGCCTGACGCGCCTGCTCGAAGGCATCGACTTCGCTGCGATCCGGGCCCGCGCGCCGGTCGTGGTCGGATACAGCGACTTCACCGCGTTCAATCTCGCCTATCTGGCTGCCGGCGGCGTCAGCTTTGCCGGGCCCTCGGCAGGAGATTTCGGCGCGCCAGCCCCGGATGCGTTCATGACCGAGCATTTCTTCGGCGTGCTCGAAAGATCGAGATATACGGTCGAACTGACGCTGGACGGACCGGCGATAGACGTCAGCGGGAAGCTGTGGGGTGGCAACCTGGCGCTCGTTCTTGCGCTGCTCGGCACTCCTTTCATGCCGCGTGTTCGCGGCGGCATCCTGTTCGTGGAGGACGTGAACGAACCGGCGTACAAGCTCGAGCGCATGTTCTACCAGCTCGCGCATGCCGGCGTCCTGCAGCGGCAGCGCGCGATCATTCTCGGGGACTTCGATCCCGTCACACCGATGCCGAATGACAATGGCTTCGGGCTCGACAGTGTCGTCGCGCGCCTGCGCGAGATTGCCGGTGTGCCGGTCATCCGCGGGCTGCCGTTCGGGCACACGGCCCGCAAGCTGACGCTGCCCGTCGGCGGGCGGGCTCGGCTCGTCGTTGCGCGGGGAGGGAAGTCGCTGCTCGAACTGAGCCGCTACCCATATCTGCATTGACAGCAGTGGGGAGTGCGGGGGTTCAGACGCCCAGGTAGCGGTAGAGGCTCCGGTCGGAGGCAAGTTCTGCGGACGCGCCGCTCCACACGACCCGGCCGCGCTCGAGAATCGTGTGCCGGTCCGCAAGCTGAACGAGGCGGTCGATGTACTTGTCGATGACGAGGATCGTCTGGCCGGCGTCCTTCAGTTGCGCGAGGCAGCGCCAGATGTCTTCGCGCACACGAGGCGCCAGACCCTCGGTCGCTTCGTCGAGGATCAGCAGTCGCGGATTTGTCATCAGCGCGCGCCCGATCGCCAGCATCTGCTGCTCGCCGCCCGACAACTGGTTGCCCAGGTGATGCTCTCGTTGCGCGAGGTTCGGAAACAGGCGGTACACGCGCTCGACGTTCCACGGCTCGAGGTTTCCGGCGCGGTTCTCGGCGAACGCCAGGAGGTTCTCGCGCACGGTCAGGTTGGGAAAGATCTGTCGCCCTTCGGGAACGAGCGCGATACCCAGGCGAGCGATCGCGTCGGTCGGTGCGCCATCGATCCGCTGGTCCGCAAACCGGATCTCGCCGCGATTCAGCGGAAGCAGCCCGAACAGCGCGCGCAGCGTCGTCGTCTTGCCCATGCCATTGCGGCCGAGCAGCGTCGCGACTTCGCCGTCGCGCAACGCGAGATCAACGCCGAACAGCACCTGGCTGGCACCATAACCCGCCTCGATCGCGTGGAGTTCAAGCAGACTCAAACCGAACTCTCCTCGCCGAGGTAGGCGCGGCGGACATCCGCATTGGCGCGGATCTCGGCCGGCGCACCGGTCGCGAGCACGCGGCCGGTCACGAGCACCGAGACCCGGTCCGCGAGCCGGAAGACGGCATCCATGTCGTGCTCGACCAGCACGATCGTGACGCTTCCCTTGAGGCTCTCGATCAGGCGCACCATCCGGTCAGACTCGTCGCCCATTCCGGCCATCGGTTCATCGAGCAGCAGCAGGCGCGGATTCGTCGCGAGAGCGAGCGCGACTTCGAGCTGGCGCTGCTCCCCGTGCGCAAGCCTTCCTGCGGCGACCGCCGCGCGCGAGCGGATACCGACGCGATCGAGCAGCGCAAGTGCTGCTTCAGCAAGGTGTCGCTCGCTGGCGACCGGTCGCCAGAAACGGAAACTGCTGCCGTCGCGCGCCTGGACCGCGAGTGCGACGTTCTCGAGCGCCGAGAAACGCGGAAAGACGTTCGTGACCTGGTAGGAGCGCGCGAGTCCGCGGCGGACCCGTTCGTGCGCACTGAGCGACGTGATGTTCTCCCCGTCGAGCAGGATCGTTCCCGCATCCGGTTGCAGCACACCCGCGAGCTGGGCAATCAGCGTTGTCTTGCCGGCGCCGTTGGGTCCGATCACTGCATGGAGTTCGCCGGCGTCGACTCCGAAGTCGAGGTGATCGGTCGCGGTCAGGCCGCCGAAGCGCTTTGTCAGGCCACGCACCGCGAGCAGCGTCATTGCCTGGGCTCCGGTCCGAGCCCGCCGGCGAGTCCGCGCGGGGCAAGAAAAACGACAGCGAGCAGCAGCAGTCCGAGCGGCAGGTGCCAGAACTCGGTCAGCGCGGCCAGGGCTTCCTCGAGCACCAGCAGCGCGACCGCACCGAGCAGGCCGGCCCAGCGGTAGCCGATGCCGCCGACGATCACCATGACGACCAGTGTCGCCGACTGCGTCCAGTGCAGCGTCGCCGGACTGACGAACAGGTTGTGGTTCGCGAACAGCGCGCCGGCGAGACCGGCAAGCGCGCCGGCGAGAGAAAACGCCGCGAGCTTGTAGCCATAGGTCGGGTATCCGATGGCTTCCATGCGGGATTCGTTCTCGCGGATGCCGATCAGCACGTGACCGAAGCGGGAAGCAATGATCCGGTCCATCAGCGCGATGACGCCGATCAGCAGCGCGAGGACCACGTAATAGAAAGTGATGTCATGGCCGAGGTCGATGCCCAGGCCGAACATCGATCGTTGCGGCAGGTTGAGCCCGTCCTCGCCGCCGTAGCGCTTGAGCCCGACGGCGACGTAATAGACCATCTGCGCAAACGCAAGCGTGATCATGATGAAGTAGACGCCGCGCGTCCGCAGCGAGACCGCGCCGATCAGGAATGCAGCAGCGCCCGCGACGATTGCTGCCACCGGCCACGCGAGCCAGGCACTCGTGATGCCTTCGGCCATCAACACGCCGACCGTGTACGCGCCGGCGCCGAAGAAGGCCGCGTGCCCGAGGCTCACCATGCCGCCGTAACCGAGGATGAAATTGAGGCTGGCGGCGGCAATCGCGAAGATCAGCACGCGCCGCATGAAGCCGATGTAGTAGTCCTGATCGAGCGCTCCGGCGACCCACGGCAGCGCCAGCGCGGCCGCGAGCAGGAGCCAGGGCAGCGCCCTGCGCCAGGGTCTGGGCCTCATGCGCGGGCGGGAAACAGGCCCTGCGGCCGGTAGAACAGCACGGCGGCCATCAGTACGTAGATTGCGATCGATGCGATCGCCGGGCCAAGCTGCGCCGCTGCCGCATTCGAAAGAAACTGCGAAAGCAGATCCGGCAGGAACGCGCGGCCGGCCGTGTCGACGACTCCGACCAGCAGGGCGCCGACCAGCGCGCCGCGGATCGAGCCGATCCCGCCGATGACGATGACGACCAGCGCAAGAATCAGGATGTTCTCGCCCATGCCGATCTCGACCGCGAGCAGCGGGCCGAGCAGCACGCCCGCAACTGCCGCCAGCATCGCGCCGAGCACGAACACGATTGCGAACAATCGGTCGACGCGCACACCCATGATGGCCGCCATCTCGCGGTTGCTGCTGCCCGCACGCACCAGCATGCCGGTGCGGGTCTTCGCGATCAGCAGGTAGAGAGCAAGCGCGAGCGCGAGCCCGACGCCGATGATCAGCAGGCGGTACGCGGGATAAAGAAAACCGGGAAAGATCTCGATCGGTCCCGCGAGGGCGTCAGGTGCCGCGAGCATCCGCGGCGCCGGGCCCCAGACCAGCTTGACCAGGTCGTCGGCGATCAGGATCACCGCGAAGGTCGCGAGCACCTGCGCCAGGTGATCGCGCTGGTAGAGCCTGCGCATCAGGGCCACTTCGAGCACGAGGCCGACAAGGCCCGCGCCGAGGATCGCCACTGGCAGCGCGATCCAGAACGAGCCGGTGGCAAGCGCCACGCTCGACGCCAGGTAGGCGCCGATCATGTAGAGCGAACCATGCGCCAGGTTGAGCACGTCCATGATGCCGAACACGAGCGTCAATCCGGCCGCGATCAGGAACAGCATCAGCCCGAACTGGATGCCGTTCAACAGCTGCTCGAGGACGAGGGTAGAAGTCATCTGGGATGATGGATGACGTGGCCGGTGGTAGCGAGGATGGCCGCCTTGCAGCCTGTGAGCCGCCCGCGGCGCCGAACTCATCGGCGGCGCTGCCGCGTCAGTGCCTGCGCAATGCGCAGGCGTCAATTCACTTCATCGCGCACTGCGACGCGTAGGCGTCCTGGTGATTCGCGAACACCTTGCTCAGCGTACGGTTCGTGATGCGACCCTGCGCATCCTTGCCGATCGTACGCAGGTAGTAGTCCTGGACCGGGAACTGGTTGGCGCCGAACCTGAACTCTCCGCGCACCGACTTGAAGTTCGCCTTCTTCAGAGCCGCCCGCAGCGCATCCTTGTTGTCGAGCTCGCCCTTCACGTCGCGTACCGCCGCGTCGATCATCATCGCCGTGTCGAAGGCCTGCGCGGCGTAGATCGAAGGCAGCCGGCCGTATTCCTTCTGGTAGGCCTGCACGAAGGCCTGGCTGACCGGGTTCGCAAAGTCGTGATTCCAGTGTGCAGTGTTGAACAGTCCCAGCATCGGTTCGCCGACAGCGCGGATCACGTCTTCGTCCGCGGAGAACCCCGGGCCCACGATCTGCGTCGATTTCGAAAGCCCGGCCCCGACGAACTGCTTGATGAAATTGATGCCCATACCTCCCGGCAGGAAGATATAGAGCGCATCGGGCGCTTCGGCCCGCAGCTTCGCGAGCTCCGCTGCGTAGTCGAGCTGTCCGAGTTTGGTGAAGGTCTCGGACGCCACCGGCCGCGCGAAGCCTCGCTTGAAGCCGTTGACCGCGTCCTGACCGGCCGGATAGTTCGGCGCGAGCACCGCGACTTTCTTGAATCCCCGTTCGTTGGCAAATTTGCCGGCGGCTTCGTGATAGGCGTCGTTCTGCCACGCGGTGCCGAAGAAGTAGCGGTTGCACTGGCTTCCGGCGAACTGCGACGGGCCGGCGTTATTGCTCAGGTAGAACACCTGCGCGGCGAACAGTGCCGGGCCGACTGCGAGCGCGACGTTCGAGCCGATCGGCCCGGTATAGAAATGAATGCGGTCGCGCTTCAGGTAGCGCTCGACATGCTGGCGCGCCGTGTCGGGATTGCCGGCCTCGTCCGTCGCGAAGACCTCGGCCGGAATGCCGCCGAGTTTGCCGCCGAGCTGCTTGAGCGCGAGATTGAAGCCGTCGCGCGCCTCGGCGCCCAGTGCGGCGAAGGGGCCCGAGATCGAGGTCGAGAATCCGACCCGGACCTGATCCACCGGTTTCGCGAACGCCGAAGACGTGAGCGCGGCCGACGCCAGCGCGAGTGCCAGCGTCATCCTTGGGTACTGCATCGGGAATTCCTCCGGAAAGAAGCAACGCTGGGCGCGGCGAGGCGCAAGTATTCGGAAAGCGGTGGGTCGAGTCAAATCGATTGATAGACTGGGCTGCACTAGGGCCTGTTCACGCTAAAGCCGGGAGTGCGAAAGTGAATGGCGGGATGCAGT
>DAINBQ010000105.1:0-10229 GCA_036732825.1 Burkholderiaceae bacterium
CATGCCGCGCGCCGGTGACTCGCCCTGGACTTCCTTGTACAGGCGCAGCAGGCGCTCGTAGGAAAGGTCGGTCTCGGACTCCAGGACCTGCAGGCGAGCGCCCAGCTTGATCAGCGCGATCGCGCGCTGGATCTGCCTGCTCTCGGAAACGATGCTCTTGATGCGCATGTCGGTTCTCCGCCGGAATCGTTCAGGCCGTCACGTCAGTCAGTTGTCCGGCCATCACGATGTTGGCGTGCAGGCCGGCAACGGCGGCGCCGGCGGCGCTCGACTTGGTCTTGCTGTGGCTGGTCAGCAGATTCCAGACCATGTCATCGTCGAATCGAAAGCGCAGGATCAGCTGGTTCGAACCGGCGATTTTCATCAGTTGCGCGGGCGTCAGCTGGTCGATGATGCCGGCGACCTCTTCGGAGACGCCGAGCCGGTACAGGGCCTGCGCCTTGTCGGCGCGGATCATGTGTTGCGCCAGCACCAGGTAGGCGAGGTTGGCTTCGCGGATTTCCTGCAGAAGTTGCTCGTTGCTCGCGGCGATCGTGCTCATGTGTTCCTCCTCAATCTGGGTCTGGGGTTCGGCTTCGTCTTTCGAAGTGACGCCATTGTGCGAACAGGGCGCCGCTAGCTGAATCAGCGAGCCGCCACAAAGCGTGTCGGAGCCCGGCTCGGGCCCCTGTAAGACGAATTCCTACACGGAGGCGGATCCCCTGAGGCCCCGGCGGCGGGGCTCAAGGTCGGGCGGTCACTGCCGTTAATCAGCCATGCGGAGCACGTGCGCCGCCGTGGCGTCGATGGACGCGTGGATGGCAAAGCGCGCTTCGCAGTTCGTAGTAATCATGGTTTCCTCCCCGCCCTCGCGCCGGCCGCAGCTCGCCGGCGCTTTTTTTTGACTCGAAAAGCCCCCGGATTGGCCGTTCAATTGGTCGATGGCGGAACCCGGCCGATCGGTAAATTTCCCGATCGGGGCACGTCACGGCGTGTACACGGCAATCGAGAAGGAATACGGCATGCCGCCGGATGTCGCACGCGGGATCGGGGTCGAACGTTCGCAGTTGCTGCAGCACTACGAGGCGATTGCCGGCGCCAGCAGCGCGATGCTCGAAGCCGCGCGCGCGGAAGACTGGGACGAGGTGGCCCGGCTCGAAGACCGCTGCCGAACGCTGATCGCCGCGCTGAAGGCCGCCGCTTCCGACACCCCGCTCAGTCGCAGGGACAACGAACGCCGCATGGACCTGCTGCGCAGGATCCTGGCCGATGACGCCGAGATCCGCGGCCGCGCCGAGCCGTGGCTGAAGCAACTGGAGCGCCTGGTACGGCCCCGCACCTCCGCCGACTGCGTGCGATGAGCCTGACGACGCCGTTTCCCGAGCCGGATTCGCCCGACCTCGAACGATTCGCGATCTACTCGCGCAGCGAGATCGTTTCGCTGTTGCGGCAGCTGCGCGACCGTCACGTTCTGGTCACCGTGTACTTCGATCAGGCGGCGGGCTTTGCGGTCAGCAATGTGCTCGATGTGAATGCCGGCTTCGAGGAAATGATCCTCGACTGTGCGTCCGATCCGGCGGCTCAGACCTTCATCTACGCGTCGATCCAGCTGGTCGTCGTGGCCTTCCTCGACAACGTGAAGATCCAGTTCACGGTTGGTGCCGCCGAGCCCTACCGTTTCGACGGCCGGCCCGCGTTTCGCGTCCGACTGCCACAACAGCTGTTGCGCATGCAGCGACGCAGCTTCACGCGAAGGCAACCTCCGTCATCCCGGCCGGCGGCCTGCCTGATCCCTTCGCCGACGGGCACTGGCCAGTACGAGTCCGTACGCGTGCTGGACCTCAGCGCGGGCGGCCTGGCAATGCTCGCCCATCCGCAGCAATTCGAGCTGCCGATGGATCGCAATGTCGAACACTGCTATCTCGACCTGCCTGGCGTCGGCCAGTTCTCGGTGACGCTGAGGCTGCGCCATGTCGACCAGCTGGGCAATGGCGAAAACGGGCGGCGCTGCGGATGCGAGTTTGTCGATCTCGGCGCATCGGCGACGCGCATGCTCCAGCGCTACCTGAATCGCCTCGACGCGGAGCAGGTCAGGAGCTCGGGCCAGCAGGCCGCCTGAGAACGGACCGCGATCAAAAAAGGGGCGCTGCGGCGCCCCTTGTGTTTGGTTCTGCGGAATTGCTATCTAGCCAGAACGCGCGGCCGGCGCCGGGAGGTACATGTCGTTCCAGGTCCGTGCGTATTGAGCGCCGGTGCCGATCCAGGCCACGGTTCCAACCGACAGTGCCGCCGTGTACAGCGAGGCGATAAGTTCGCCGGCGCTGTCCTTGCACGCGATGCGGACAGCGGACAGCAGATGCAGGTGGTTCTCCGCATAACGCCGCTCAATGACGCGCATGCTGCGGCTGCATGGCAGCAGCGACTCGGGCAGGCCGGCTACGCCACGGCGACCTTCGACCAAACGGCTCGCGGTGTCTTCGAACCAGACGAACAGTTCGGTGAAGGGCCTGCTGCCGGCTTCGATCGCACCCGTGCTATCCGCGACGGGCTGGTGCATCGCTGCACCGATCGGCCGCGTCGCGATCACGGCAAGTTGCCTGACGAGTTGGTTGCGATTCATCGATCGATCCTCATGGTTCCTGCGGCGTCCTGACCGTGGGATCGGCGTGCACACAATCATCTTTAGCAACGGGCGTATTAAGACTCCTATGGACTGAACTGCGATGACCCGCCATTTCTCTGATGTTTCGCATATGCATGAACGGTAACTCTGGAGTTCCGTGCAAGCCTCTAGTCCGATCGGATGAATCGACATTGCGATGAATCGAACTCGCAGTGCCGCTGACAGTCACGCAGCCGACCGCTCGTCGGCGCGAGCGCGCTGCGCGCACCGCCGTTCGGCGGAGGACGGTTTTTCCACCCCGTTTTTTCGGTTAGCGGCCGCAGGCGCGCTTCTACCCTTTGGACTCCCAGATCAATGGTTCAAGAGCAGAAGATGTTTCGAATCGCTCGCCACACATACAGCGCTCCGCGGGTTGCCGGCCGCGGCTGCTGCACGCCTGTCGGGTGTTCCGCATGAAGAACGATGCCTTCGTCTACGACGCGCTGTATCAGTCGCTGAACAATCGCCCGGTCGCATTCGAACCGCGCGACTATGTCAGGCAATACACGCCGCTCGTGCGGCGGCTTGCACACCAGATGATTGCGCGGCTGCCCGCGAACGTCGAACTCGACGACATGATCCAGGCCGGCATGATGGGGCTGATGGACGCCGTCTCGCGCTTCGAGGTGACGCAAGGCACGCAGTTCGAGGTCTACGCGGCGCAGCGGATCCGCGGCGCGATGCTCGATGAGCTGCGTGCGAACGACTGGCTGCCTCGCTCGGCGCGCAAGAGCCAGCGCGATATCGAGAATGCGATTCACCGGCTCGAGGGCAAGCTGAAGCGTGCGCCACACGAGTCGGAGATTGCGGCCGAGCTCGGCATCTCACTGACGGATTATCAACAGATGCTGCACGATGCCCGCGGCTCGCAGCTGGTGTACCTCGACGACCTCGGTGGCAGTGCCGACGACGATGATTATCTGGAGCGCCACCGGGTCGGCGATTCAATGGAACCGGCGGAAATCCTGCGCGACAAGCGCTTCAGGCATGCGCTGGTCGACGCGATCGACGAGCTTCCGGAGCGCGAGAAACTGCTGATGGGGCTGTATCACGAGCAGGACATGAACCTGCGTGCGATCGGTGCCGTGATGGGAATCACCGAGTCGCGCGTCTGCCAGCTGCACAGCCAGGCGGTAGCACGCCTGCGCGCCAAACTGAAAAGCTGGTAGAAGCCGGACGCGCGCGGCGTCCGGGAACCGGCGCTCGCCGAACTCGAATCGTGACGGTTGATCCGGCGGGCCGGATTCAGGCGCGCGGAGACTCGATGCCCGCGGTCTCGACTGCCAGCGCCTTCAGCTGCGCCGCTTCGCGCGCGAACCGCTCGAGTTCCCCGTCTCCACCATGACGTATTGCCCTGAGGGCGCTGGCCTGAGGTGCCAGCAGACGCAGCAGATGCTCCTTGCGGCTGACCGCATCGGCGAGCTTGGCGGCGTCGTTCGCCACCAGCGCGTCGCTCTCGTCATGCAGGGCATCGATCAGCCGCGCGAACAGGCGACTCGGAGTGGCGGGCGGGGCAGGCGATGCGGTTTTCATGTTCAGGCTCGTCAATGATGTTCGGCCTTGCGCGCCAGCGATACGTAGAGGTCGGCCAGCAGCTTGTCGGCCACGGCCTCGGCATCGACCCGAAAGCGCCCGGCGGCGATCGCAGTGCGTACACGGGCGACGCGCGGATCCATGACGACCCGGTGCGGCACCGGTGCCGCGACCGCCCCGCAACGGGCAGCGCTCGAATCGGAACGAGGTGTTCTCATGGTGTTGCCGACCGCATGACGCCTTCCAGCCGCGTAACGAATATCACTATCGTGAGTTCGGCATGCGGAGGCCGAACTTTAGGCAAGCGAGCGCGGAGGAAGCTCGGCGTTGGGTTATTCTTGATTCGTCCCGCCCGCCCCTCGTTCCGGTAGCGTGGGCCAGAACTCCGATTCCGGCAGGTCCGTCTTGTCCGATTCGTCGACGACGTCTCAACGGGCAGCAAAGCAGCGCGGTGCGGCGAAGGCAGCGCTCGCGGCGCCCGACGTTGTCTCCGGTGAGCGCGCGCTGGTGTTCGGCCTGGACACCGCGCCTCAGGCCGGCAGCCCGGAGCCACCGCCTGGCATGCATGCGCGTCCTGCGCTCACTGCCGCACCCGGGCTCGCGTACTTCGAGGAGTGCACGGAAGCCGTGCTGCGCTTCGACGCGGCGCTGCGCGTCGTCTACGCGAATCCGGCCCTGGAGAAGGCGACCGCGATTTCACGCTGGGAGTTCATCGGCCATGCACTCGCCGATGTCGAGCGCTTTGCGGAGTTCGCACCGCTGTGGAACGAGAGCGTGGGCGCCGTGCTCGATTCGCAGGAGGGACGCTGGTTCAAGTTCGCGTATCCGCACCCGATGGGGCGGAAGCTGTTCGACGTGCGCCTGCAGGTCGACTTCGGGGTCGTGCCGTCGGATCTGCACGTGACGGCCGTCCTGCGCGACGTCACGGTCCCGAAGTCAGCGCTGCGGGCATCGCGTGCGGCCGACCAGTTCGTCGAGACGATGCTGACGTCGGCCCGCATCGGCATCTGCCTGCTCGATCGCGAGCTGCGTTACCGCGTCTGGAACGACTACATCGAGGAACTGACGGGCGTCGCGGCCGATGATGTGATCGGCCGGCAGGCCGGCGAAGCCGGACTCTCGCTGATACCGGAGCTCGCGAATCAGCTCGGTCGCATGCGCGACGGCGAGCAGCGCGCAGCACTGGAAGAAGACTACCGGCTCCCCGGCGGTCGGCCGTGGCTGCGGATCAAGGCCACGCCGGTGTTCGAGATCGACGGGGGTTTCGACGGCATCTTCATCACCGCGGAGCAGATCGACCGCGAACGCTTTGCCGAAGGATCGCTGGCGGCATTGCGGCAGGCGCTTGAGTCGGTCGGCGAGATGGTGCTCGAGGTCGATCGGCACGGCGCCGTGGTCGACGCCAATGAGACTGCGCTGCAGGCGCTCGGATACGACCGGGAGCAGATCAAGGGATTGTCCCTCGCCCAGATCGACGCCAGTCTCGGCGATGTCGGCTTCGATCAGCTCTACGACGAGTTGCGGCTCCGCGGTTCGCACCAGGGCGAGGCGCGCTACCGGACGCGTCTCGGGTCCGAATTTCCCGTCGAGACAGTCCTGCAGCGCGTCGAGCAGGCCGGACGCGAGTACATACTGCTGCTGGGCCGCGATGTCAGTCTGCGCAAGCAATCGGAATCTGCACTGACCGAGAGTGCGGAACGCTTTCGCGGCCTGTTCGACGAGAGTCCGGTGGCGGCGCTGCTGCTCGACAGCGCCTACCGGGTGATCGGTGCCAACCGGGCCGCCTGCGAGACGGTCGGATACGACGTCGACGAACTGATCGGCAAGGATCCGGAAACGCTGATTCATCCGGACGACCAGCCTGCGCACCGCAGGATGCGCGACGAGATGCAGCTGGGAAGCGAGACCGAGTCGGCGGAGCGTCGGCTCGTGCATCGCGACGGCCGCCTGGTCTGGACCAAGCTGAGCATCCGCTCGATCGCTCCCGGCGGCGGCCTGCGCCACTACCTCGTCGTGCTGGAGAACTTCACCGATCGCAAGATCTTCGAAGAGCAGTTGCAGGTCGCATTGCGCGACCAGCAGACGCTGTTCGAGACGATGTCGGTCGGCGTTGCGCAGACGATGTCCGGCAAGATCCTGCTCGCGAACCGGGAGTTTGCGGAGATGTTCGGCTTCAGCGATGGCGAAGTGATCGGCATGCCGCTGTGGGACCTGTGCGTCGACCGTGACAACCGGCTGCCGAACGAGGTTTCCGGCATGCCGGTCGTGCGCGCCAACCAGACGACGAGTGCGGAAGTGGTGCTGTTCCGGCGCGACGGTGAACCGGTATGGTGCCTGGTGCAGGCGCGGCCGATCCAGGCCGAGGAACCTGGTCTCGAACTGCTGCGCGAAGCGATCTACACGTTCCAGAACATCTCGGAAATGAAACGGCAGCGCGAGGCACTGTCGCGCTCGCTGCTCGAACTGAATGTTGTGCTCGACGCCACCTCGACCGGTGTGCTGCACCTGGCCGACGAACGCGTCGTCCGCGGCAATGCGCAGGCCCAGCTGATGTTCGGTCGCCCCGGACTGGATCTCGCGGGATCGCCGTTTTCCGCGCTGTTCGTCAGTGAGACCGAACTGCGCGAAGCGCTTGCACCACTGCGCGCTCAGCTTGCGAGCGGCAGTCCGGCTTCGCTCGAAGCGCTGATGAAGGGGCGCAACGGGCCATTCTGGGGGCTGGTCTCGCTGCGCGCAGTCGATCCGCGCATCGCCGCGCGCGGCATGATCGCTTCGATCCTCGACATCTCGGAGCGCAAGAAGCAGGAGGAGCAGCTGCAGACCGCGCTGGCGCAGCAGCAGCTGATCTTCGATACCGCGCTCGTCGGCCTGCTCTTCGTGCGCGACGGCCGGCCGGTCCGCGCCAACAGTGCGATGGAGGAACTGCTCGCGTGCGACCCCGGCGGCCTCGTG
Organism: Burkholderiaceae bacterium; assembly: GCA_036732825.1. GTDB lineage: Bacteria > Pseudomonadota > Gammaproteobacteria > Burkholderiales > Burkholderiaceae_F > DAINBQ01. Next base: position 7,127 of record DAINBQ010000105.1, read on the forward strand.
TCGCAGATGCAGCTTTTCTCGCACCCGACCGACCACCTGCTGCTGGCGAGCCTGGCCGAGCACTACCAGCGCATCAACGATGCCGGCGCCTGCGAATTCGAGCTGCACATGTACCGCCGCAAGGGCAACCCGATCTGGGTCGCGGTGCAGGGCCGGGCGGTCAACCCCGAGCGTCCCGAACTCGGTTACATCTTCGCGTTCGTCGACGTCGACGAGCGCAAGCGCTCCGAGCGCGAGCTTCGCGCCACGCTGTCCGAACTGCAGCTGATCTTCGACAACGCGCTGGTCGGGATGCTGTACGTCGCGAACGACCTGATCGTGAAGGCCAACGCGGCGACGGAGCAGCTGTTCGGCTACGACGCGCGTGATCTGGCCGAACTCCAGATCTCTTCGCTGTTCGCGGCGGCGCGGGACTGGAACATCGTGCGCGCGGTGCCGGTCGGCGAGGAACGCACTGCGGAGGAGGTCGTCGAGGGAGACGGCGCCTTCTCGTTCGAGCGCCTGATGCGCCGCGCGAACGGCAGCACATTCTGGTGTGCCGGCTATGGCCGGCCGATCGACCCGTCAGCGCCGGATCGCGGGCTCATCCTGACGCTGATGGATGTCGATGCGCGCCGCCGCTCGGAAGAGGAACTGCGCCGGGTCCGCAACTACCTCGACCTCGTCGTCGAAAACCTCCCGGTGCTGGTTTCGGTGCGCGAGGCCGAGACCGGGCGCTTCGTGAGCCTGAACCGTGCGGGCGAGATGATCACCGGCCTGGCCCGGCACCAGGTGGTCGGCCGCACCTGGGGCGAGATCTACGCGCGCCAGTTCGCCGACCTCTACATCGAGCTCGACCGCAAGGCGCTGACGACCGGCACGCAGGTCGACCGCCCGCGCGACGTGATGCTGCGCGCCGACGGCAAGCGGCTGACAGTGAACCAGCGCGTCGTGCCGCTGTTCGAGTCGGAGCCCGGACCGGCGAAGGGCGACGCCAACGCGCGCTACGTGATGTCGATCATCGACGACCTGACCGAAGAGGTCCGCGCCGAGACCGCGCTGCGCGAGACCGAAGCGCGGTTCCGCCAGTTCGCGGAGAACATCGACCAGCTGGTCTTCATCATGACCGGCAACTTCTCGAGCGCGCTGTACGTGAACCCGCGCTATCCGGCGCTGATCGGCGCGCCGGTCGAGGAACTGTTCGAGGATCCGCGCAACGCGATGCGGCACGTGCACTACGACGACGTGGCGCAGGTCACGCGGATGCTGCCGCGGCTGGTGGCGCGCATGCGCCGGCTGACGCGCGCGGAGTTCACGACCCGGATCGACCATCCGACCCGCGGCATCCGCTACATCAACGTGCGGCTCAATCCGGTCAAGATGGAAGACGGCGCGATCCGCGTGTTCGGCATCGCCGACGACGTCACCGAGCGCACGAAGGCCGAGCAGCAGCGGATGGAGGAGGTCGTCAAGCAGCGCGACATCCTGGTGCGCGAGGTGCATCACCGGATCAAGAACAACCTGCAGGGCGTCGCCGGCCTGTTGCAGCACATGGCGGACAGCAAGCCGGAAGTGGCCGATACGTTGTCAGAGATCGCGGGCCAGATCCAGGCGATCGCGCAGGTGCACGGTCTGCAGATCCGCTCGACCGGCACGTTGCCGGTGCTGGGCGTCGTGCAGGGGATCTTCTCAACGCTTTCCAACATGTTCGGCGTCGAAGTGCGATTCGAGCCGCCCCCGCCCGAGCTGTGGCGTTACGGACTGCCCGAAAACGAAGCGGTGCCGCTTGCACTCGTGATCAACGAACTCGGGACGAATGCGATCAAGCACCGCGCGAGCCGGCTGGACGGCATCATGGTCCGCGTTGCGCCGCGGCCGGATGGCATGGAGTTCGTCATCGAGAATCCGGGCGCACTAAAGGAAGGATTCGACCTCGGGCAGATCGCAGCCAGCGTTTCCGGGCTCGGGCTGGTGAAGGCGCTGCTGCCGCGTAGGGGAGCGCGCATGACGATCGAACAGACCGGCGCGCTGGTGGCAACCAGGCTGCAGCTGCTGCCGCCGGCGATCCGGGAAGACAGTGTCTGAAACGACGTGCCCGGAGGATCCGGCTGCGGCACAATCGGCGGGACAGGAGATGACGATTGGAAAATGAGCAACCGCTGATCATGGTCGTCGACGACGACCGTCTGGTTCTGGCCACGCTGGTCGCCGGCCTGAAGCAGGCGGGGTTCGACATCATCGAGGCCGACAACGGTGACGACGCGATCCTGCTAGCACGCAAGCACAAACCGCAACTCGCGATCCTCGACATGCGTATGCAGGGCAAGTCGGGCATGGACGTGGCGCGCTACCTGGCCGCGAACACAGATACCGGGTTCATGTTCCTGTCCGCGTTCGGCGACAGCGACATCGTCGAGGAAGCGACGCGCATGGGTGCGCTAGGCTACCTGGTCAAGCCGCTCGATGTGCGCCAGATCGTTCCGGCGGTGCGCGCGGCGCTCGCCCGGACGATGGAGATGAAGAGCGCTCCCCAGGTCGCAGCGACGGGTCAGGGTGGTCACGACGAGTTTCTGGCGATCGGCATCCTGATGGAGCGGCTGCGGCTCGACTACGATCGAGCGCTTGAGGCCCTGCGGGCGCAGGCGAATGCGGAGAACCGTGGCGTCGGCGAACTCGCTTCGAGCATGGTCGAAGCCGCCAACCGGCTCAATTCGATCCGGCGCTAGCCGAGCGGCGCGATGCGGGTGACGGAGTACGTCCATCGGTATGGATTCCGTCGCTGGTACGAACGCCAACTGATCGAAAGTCATGCCTACCTGGCGCTGGCATTCGTCGCGCTGATCCTCCTGCTGGCCGGTCTCGAGGTGCTGGGTGACATGGCCGGCGGCGCGCGCTATCTGTTCGTGCTGCTGGCTGCCGCGGCGGGCGGCCTGCTGATGGTCGTCGCGTGGCGACGCTTCATCGCTTTGCTCAAGCGCGCCGAGCAGTTCGCGGAAGCAGCCACCTGCCCGCAATGCAAGGCCTGGGGAAAATTCCGGGTTCTCGGCCAGGAAACCGAACCCGACGGAGTCCCGCCCGAGGCAGGACAGCCGCACTGGTTGCGGGTGCGGTGCACGAAGTGCGA
>DAINBQ010000106.1:0-3786 GCA_036732825.1 Burkholderiaceae bacterium
TCGCACGATTTCCGGCAGTCCGTCGGCCACCAGACGACCGAGGGCAAGCACGAGCACGCGTTGCGCGAAGCCGAACACGACTTCCATGCTGTGTTCGGTGAAAAGCACAGCCAGCCCGTGTTCGCGCGCCAGGTCGACGACCAGTTGCATCAGCGCGGTTCGCTCACCCGGTGCCATCCCCGCCGTCGGTTCGTCCATCAGCAACAGCCGGGGCTTGCCGGCCAGCGCCAGCGCGAGTTCGAGTCGCTTGAGGTCGCCGTAGGCCAGTTCGGCGGCAGGACGCTCGGCGCGCTGCTCGAGCCCGACATTGCGCAGCAGCCCGGCGGCCGGCTCCCGGTATCGGGTCCACAGCGGAGCGCCGACACGCTGCGACTCGCCGCGCGCCGCGGCGATCGCCAACTGCGCACTCTGCAAAGCGGTCATCGACGCGAAGGCCTGCGCGACCTGAAACGTGCGGCCGATGCCGCGTCGGGTGCGGGCTGCGGTCGATAGGGCGGCGAGCGGCCTGCCCGCATACAGGATGCGTCCGCCATCAGGCGCGAGCTGGCCATCGATCAGGTTGAACAGAGTCGACTTGCCCGCCCCGTTGGGACCGATCAGTGCGGCCACTTCGCCCGCCTCGAGCACAAAGGAAACATCCTCGACGGCGCGCACGCCGCCGAAGCTGCGCTGCAGGTGTTCGACGACCAGCAGGCTCACCGCGGACCCCGCCCGAAGCGACGGCGCGCGAAGCCGACGATGCCTTCCGGGAATGCGATGACGAGCACCACGATCGCCAGGCCAAGGATCAGACGCCAGTGGTCGGTCAAGCGAGTCAACTCGGTCGAGAGGCCGTGGTATGCCAGCGCGCCGACGATCGGACCGCTCAGCGTATGAACGCCGCCGAGCAGGACCATCACGAGCGCGTCGACCGACACCGGAATCGAAAAGGTCGTCGGGAACACCGCGCCCTTCTGGAACGCATGCAGGGCGCCAGCCAGGCCCGCGAATGCGCCGCCGGCTGCAAACGCGATCCAGCGCGTGCGCCGGGTGTCGATGCCGATCGCCTCCGCCCGCTGCTCGCTGTCGCGCGCCGCGCGCAGCGAGAACCCGAACGGAGCCAGTGCTGCGCGCCGCAGCGCCAGCAGCGCCGCTGCGACGATCGCGAGCGTCAGCAGGTAATAGGCGCGCCTCCCCCCCAGCGCTGCCGGCAGCGTCTCCCACAGTCCGAGCACGCCGTTGTCGCCGCCGGTGACGTCAACCCACTGCACGGCACTGGACCAGAGGATCTGCGCAAATGCGAGCGTCAGCATCGCCGCATAGACGCCGACCGATCGCAACACGATGATGCCGACCGCAAGCGCTGCGAGGCCCGCGAGAAGCGGCGCCGCGACCAGCGCAGCGGCAAAGGGAGCAACGGCCGGACCAGCGTGCGTGATCAGCATCGCAACCGCATAGGCGCCGAGGCCGAAAAAGGCCGCGTGACCGAACGAAACGATGCCGCCATGCCCCATGCCGAAGTGAAGGCTCGCGGCGAGCAGCGCGGCGATTGCGACTTCGGTCGCGACAACGATTGCATAGTCGCCGGAGACCAGCGGCAGCACGGCCGCGACGATCGCCGCCAGCGCCCAGCCGACCCGCAGTCCCGGAGCGAGCGGTTCAAATGGCGCATGCGTCGGCTCACGCGCGCTCGATGCGCTGGCCGGTCGTCCGCGAAGTCCGTGCGGGCGCACGACCAGCACGGCGGCCATCACGACGAAGATCAACACCAGTGTGGACTGCGGCAGCCACCAGGTGCCGAAGGCGTGCAGCAGCCCGATCGCGAGCGAAGCGATGAACGCGCCGCTGACGGAACCGAGCCCGCCGACGACCACGACGACGAATGCCTCGACCAGGATCGCCATGTCCATCTGCAGGTTGACTGTCTCGCGCGGGATCTGCAGTGCCCCGGCCAGCCCGGCGAGGCCGGCGCCCAGCGCAAAGACGGAAGAGAAAAGCAGCGGCTCGTTGAGTCCGAGGGCGCCCGCCGTTTCGCGATCCTGCGCCGCGGCCCGCACCCAGACGCCCCAGCGTGTTTTCTGCAGCAGCCACCAGAGCAGTGCGAAGACCAGGGGCCCGACACCGAGCAGGAACAACGTGTACTGCGGCACGAAGGCACCGGCGAGATCGATGCTCCCCTTGAGACCCGGAGCCCGCGGAGCGAAGCGCTCCTCCGGACCCCAGATCGCGAGCGCGAGGTCCTGCACGATCAGCACCAGGCCGAAGGTCGCGAGCAGCTGGAAAATCTCGGGCGATGAATAGATTCGCCTCAGCAGCAGCGCCTCGATCAGAATGCCGAGCGCAGCGACGAGCAGCGCTGCAAGCAGAACGCCGCCGAAAAAGCCGAGCGGCGTGCCGGGCAGCCGCGTCGTCAGCGCGTAAGCGAGATACGCACCGACCATGTAAAGCGATCCGTGCGCGAAATTGACGACGCGCGTGACGCCGAAGATCAATGTCAGTCCCGCGCTGACGAGGAAAAGCGTCGAGCCGTGCGAGAGACCGGCGATGAACTGGCCGAGTACGAGATCCAAGGTCAGCCGCTATTGCATCGGTCGGGACCGTGCGACATTTTCATGCGCCGGGTTCGCCGCGCGCGGATCGCTCACCCGCAGACCCGCGCCCCTGCCCCGCCTAGCGCGAGGCCTCCGAGGGACGCCGCTTTGCGGCTTCTGCTTCGGACGGAAGATAGTCCTTGCCGTCAGCGTAACGCCAGTCAACCATCGTTCCCTTGCCGCTGCGGAGATCGAGCTTGCCGACATAGGCGCCCATCGTCGACTGGTGGTCGGCCGCGCGGAACACGACCGGACCGAACGGCGTCATCCATTCCAGACCGCGCAGCGCGCTGATCAGTTTTTCGGTGTCGGTCGACTTCGCCTTGGCAATCGCAGCGAAGATCGCCGTGAACGTCGAATATCCGACGACCGATCCCAGCCGTGGAGTGTCGCTGTAGCGCTTGTAATAGGCGTTGAAGAATCTCGAATGCTCGGCAGTCGCGATCTGGTCCCAGGGGTAGCCGGTGACGATCCAGCCCTTCGGCGTTTCGTCCTTCAGCACGTCCAGGTACTCGGGCTCGCCAGACAGGAGGCTGACGACAGGCACGCGCGGGAACAGGCCCCGCAGATTGCCTTCCCGCACCAGACGCGGCAGATCCGCGCCGAATGTGACGTTGTAGATTGCATCGGGCCGCGCCGCGATCAACGCCTGCACGGTGCTCGCGGCTTCGAGTTTCCCCAGTGCCGGCCATTGCTCGGCGACGAACTCGACGTCCGGACGCTTCGCCTTCAGCAGCATCTTGAAATTCGCGACGGCCGACTGCCCGTATTCGTAGTTCGGCGCGACGATCGCCCATCGCTTCGCCGGCAGACGCACGGCCTCCTCGACGAGCATCGCGGACTGCATGTAGGTGCTGGGGCGCAGCCGGAACGTGTAGCGATTCCCCTTTTCCCAGACCATCGCATCGGTCAGCGGCTCGGCGGCCACGAACAGCACCTTGTTGCGCAATGCGAAGTCGGCCACTGCGAGACCGACGTTTGACAGGAAAGTCCCCGCCAGCAACGCGACCTTTTCGTTCGACACCAGTTCAGTGGCGAGTCGTATTGCGTCTTCCGGCTTGCCCGCGTCGTCACGCGAGACGACCTCGACGCGGCGACCCAGCAGGCCGCCGGCCGCGTTGGCCTCATCGACCGCGAGCTGCCAGCCCATCCGGTACGGCACCGTGAATTGCGGAATCGTCGAGTAGCTGTTGATCTCGCCGATTCGGATCGGAGC
>DAINBQ010000106.1:3886-10078 GCA_036732825.1 Burkholderiaceae bacterium
ATCGCGCAATCGCCACAGCGGAGCCAGAGGATGACGCACGTCGTCGTCGAATCGTGCATCAAGTGCAAGTACACGGACTGTGTCGATGTCTGTCCGGTCGACTGCTTTCGCGAGGGGCCCAACATGCTCGCGATCGACCCGGACGAGTGCATCGATTGCGCGGTCTGCATCCCCGAATGTCCGGTCAACGCGATCTACGCGGAGGAAGACGTTCCCGAAGACCAGCGCGACTTCATCCCCCTGAACGTCGAGCTGGCGAAGAAGTGGCCATCGATCACCCGCATGAAGCCGCATCCCGCCGACGCCGACGAGTGGAAGGACGTCCGCGAAAAGCGGCAACTGCTCGAGCGGTGATGGTCCGGTCAGGCCGACCTCACGCGCCGAATTGGTCTCGAGTTGCGCTGCTTATGAGCAGAATTGCTTAGCTCATGCTAAGGAGCATAATGCTGCCGGCCGATTGCCATTGACTGCCATTCGGCCACCTAAACGAGAGGCCCCAACTGCGCGACGCGTGGTTCGCGCCAGCGGGAAGGAAGGTGGTGTGTTGAGCGGAGAGATTCGTGCTTTATCACCTGCATGAGCTGCAGCGTCGATTCCTGAATCCGCTCTCGGTGTGGGCGCAGGCCACATCGGAACTGTTCTCCAGCCCTTACAGCCCTCTCGCCTACACGCCGCTGTCGCGGCGGTTGTCTGCCGGGTACGACCTTCTGCACCGGATCGGCAAACAGTACGAGAAGCCCGAATTCGGGCTGGACACCACCAAGATCGACGGCATCGACGTTCCGGTCGTCGAAGAAGTGGTCCTGGCGAAGCCTTTCTGCCGGCTGCTCCACTTCAAGCGTGTGTTGCCGGGCCGGCTTGCAAAACGCCCGGCGGATCCGCAGGCGCTCATCGTCGCACCGCTGTCCGGCCACCACGCGACGCTGCTGCGCGACACGGTGCGTGCACTCCTGCCCGATCACGACATCTACATCACGGACTGGATCGACGCGCGGCTGATACCGGTCTCGCACGGTCCGTTCCACCTCGATGACTACGTCGAATACGTCATCGAGTTCATCCAGTTGCTCGGGCCGGCGGTTCACGTGATTTCGGTTTGCCAGCCGACCGTCCCGGTGCTCGCCGCGGTGTCCTTGATGGCCAGCAACAACGACCCGAAGCTGCCGAAGTCGATGACGATGATGGGCGGTCCGATCGATTCGCGCCGCAGCCCGACCCAGGTCAACGCGCTGGCCGAGCGCAAGAACTTCGAGTGGTTCGAGAACAATGTCATCTTCAAGGTGCCGACCGCGCATCCCGGGTACCTGCGGCGCGTCTATCCCGGTTTCCTGCAGCACGCCGGCTTTGTCGCGATGAACCCGGACCGGCACCTGAACTCGCATTGGGACTACTACCTGGACCTCGTCAAGGGCGACCTCGACGATGTCGACGGGCACCGCAAGTTCTACGACGAGTACAACGCGGTGATCGACTTGCCGGCCGAGTACTACCTCGACACGATCAAGATCGTGTTCCAGGAGCATCGGTTGCCGAACGGCACCTGGAAGGTCCGCGGCCAGCTGGTCAAGCCCGAGGACATCAAGACCGTTGCGCTATTCACGATCGAGGGCGAGCTCGACGACATCTCGGGAAGCGGACAGACGGAGGCCGCCCACGGCCTGTGCAGGAACATCCCCAAGTCGAAGAAACAGCACCTGACCGCCGAAGGCGCCGGACACTACGGTATCTTCAGCGGCCGGCGCTGGCGCGAGAAGATCGCGCCGCAGATCCGGGATTTCATCCGCGCGCACGCCTGACGGCTGCAAGCGCGTCCTGCCCTTGGGCGTCTGAGTTCGCCGGATCGACGCGGAGTTCGCAATGTCCTCCCTCGTTCCGACTTCCGACCTGATCGACCGCATCGATGCGCTGTTGCCGCAGACGCAGTGCACGAAGTGCGGATACCAGGGCTGCCGTCCCTATGCGGAAGCCATCGCGGGGGGCGCAGCGATCAACCAGTGTCCGCCCGGCGGCGGCGCCGGCATCACGAAGCTTGCGACGCTGCTGAATCGTCCACGGCTGCCGCTGAACCCTGCAAACGGGCATGAACAACCGCTCACCGTCGCCGTCATCGACGAAGATCTCTGCATCGGCTGCACACTCTGCATCGATGCCTGTCCGGTCGACGCGATCGTCGGGGCGCCGAAGCGCATGCACACGGTCATCGCTTCCTGGTGCACCGGCTGCGATCTTTGCCTTCCGCCGTGCCCGATGGACTGCATCGTGATGAGGCCGGTTGATCCGGTACGCGCGTGGACGGAGGCGGACGCCCGCACCGCACGCGCGCGCCACCTGGCGCGCAAGCGCCGCCTGCAGTCAGCTCAGGACAAAGATGGACCGAAGCCGGCGAAGGTTGCTGGCCGTGCCGCGCCATCAACGACTAGATCTGCGCCTCCGTCGACCGATGCCGGTCGCAAGCAGGCCGTCATCGCCGCTGCGGTCGAGCGTGCCCGCCGGCGGCGCGGCCAGCTGACCGGCCGATGAATCCCGGCAAGCGTCGTGCAATCTACGAGCGGCTGCGGGCGCTGAATCCCCATCCGGTGACGGAACTCGAATACCGGACCCCGTTTGAGCTGCTGGTAGCCGTCGTCCTGTCCGCGCAGGCGACAGACCGAAGCGTGAATATCGCCACCCGGGAGCTGTACCGCATCGCCAGCACGCCGGCAGCGATCGCCGCCATGGGTGAGCATCGTCTCGCCGAACACATCCGCACGATCGGCCTGTACCGCACCAAGGCGAAGAACGTCGTGCACCTGTCGCAGATCCTGCTCGAGCGGCACGGCGGTGAAGTGCCGCGCGATCGCGCGGCACTCGAGGCGCTTCCCGGCGTCGGCCGCAAGACGGCCAATGTCGTGCTGAACACGGCGTTCGGCGAGCCAACGATCGCGGTCGATACGCATATCTTCCGGGTCGCAAACCGGACCGGCATCGCGCCGGGCAGCAACGTCATCGAAGTCGAACGGCGACTCGAGAAGTTCACGCCGGACGAATTCAGGAAGGATGCGCATCACTGGCTGATCCTGCACGGTCGCTACATCTGCAAGGCAAGGGCACCGGAGTGCTGGCGCTGCCCGATTGCCGAGTGGTGCGAGTACCGGCCGAAGACACCCGCACCCGCGCCACGAAAATCCGGCTTCCCCCCAGGCAAGGCCGGCAATAAGGCAGGATAGTGTTCAATCCATCCAAGGACGACGTGCGCCGGTTCTTCTGCGACACCTGGCGCAAGCATCGCGACGGCTCGGTGCTCACGCCGCTGGAGAGCATCGCGCTCGACTGGATCCTTCGGCATCCCGAGTACCACGCCGACCTCGATGACGCTGCGGCCGCTGTCGTCCGCGACTATCGGATCGAGGAAGGTCGCACCAATCCATTCCTGCACTTGTCGATGCACGTTGCGATTGCCGAACAGGTGTCGATCGACCAGCCGCCAGGGATCCGTGCCCTCTACCTGAAGCTCGCGGCGCGGCTCGGCGACGATCACGCGACCGTCCACGAGATGATGGAATGTCTGGGCGAGGTCGTCTGGAGCGCGCAGCAGGCCACTGCGCCAATTCATCCGGACGAGATGAGTGCCCGTTACCTCGAATGCCTGGGACGCCGCGCCGAACGCCTGGCGGGTACGCCCTGAAAAACAAACGGGCCGCGCGGGGCCCGTTCGGTGCTTCCTGCCGCGGTTCAGCGTTTCTCGTTGCCGAGCGGACCGGGCAGGCTGGACAGGTATGCCGCGAGGTTGCGGATGTCTTCACGCGACAGCGGTTTCGCGAGTCCGGCCATGATTGCGTTCTTGCGCGCGCCGGTCTGGTAGTCCCGCAACGACTTCTCGAGGTAATCCGGATATTGACCCGCCAGCTTCGGATAGGTTGGGTCGACCGGCGAGGCGAAGTCCTTGCCATGGCAGGCAGCGCACTGCTGCTGCGCAAGCTGCTCGCCCTTGGCGAGATCGGCGGCAAGCCCCGGCGCGACGGCAAACGCACAAGCCGCTGTGATCATCAGGCGTCTCATCATCGTCCCCGCGCTCACTTGCCACGCGCCGCGTAATACGCGGCGACGTTGGCGATCTGCTGATCAGTCAGTCCCTTCGCGATGCCCCTCATCGTCGGATGGCTGCGGTCGCCCTGCCGGTAGGCTTTCAGGGCCGATTCGATGTACTGCGCAGTCTGGCCACCGATCTTCGGAACCCGGTAAACCTGCGGGAAGGAGGCCTGGTAGCCGGGAATCGAATGGCAGCCGATGCACATCGATACCGGTGTGTCGGTCGGCGCCGCGGCCATTTTGTCCTGCGCGACGACGGCAAGCGGCAGCGCGAGTGCAGCGGTCGTCAGCAGCGATCGGAAAAGCTTCATCCAGGGCTTCCGTGAGGTTCGGGGGAACTACAGCAGATTCGTTGCGATGCCAAGGCAGCGCGCGATTGTAGCGGAGTCGATCAGCAGCTCCAATCGCCGCGGGACCCCTTGGCTATACTCGATCGGCATTCTGACAGGACACCCATGGCGCGCTTTGAAGGCTCGAACACCTACGTTGCGACCGACGACCTGAAGCTTGCGGTCAACGCTGCGCTCACGCTGCAGCGACCGCTGCTGATCAAGGGCGAACCCGGGACCGGCAAGACGATGCTTGCCGAGGAAGTCGCGCGCGCGCTCGACATGCCGTTGCTGGCCTGGCACATCAAGTCGACAACGAAAGCCCAGCAGGGGCTCTACGAATACGACGCCGTTTCTCGGCTGCGCGATTCGCAGCTTGGCGATGCGCGGGTGCAACAGATCGAGAACTACATCGTCAAGGGCGTGCTGTGGCAGGCCTTCGAGTCGGAACAGCCGGCCGTGCTGCTGATCGATGAGGTCGACAAGGCCGACATCGAATTCCCGAACGACCTGTTGCGCGAACTCGATCGCATGGAGTTCTTCGTCTACGAGACTCGCCAGACCGTCCGGGCCCGGCACCGGCCGCTGGTCGTGATCACCTCGAACAACGAGAAGGAGCTGCCGGATGCCTTCCTGCGGCGCTGCTTCTTCCACTACATCCGCTTTCCGGACAAGGAGACAATGCAGGCGATCGTCGATGTCCACTTTCCGCGCCTGCGACGCCAGCTTCTGCAGGAGGCGCTCGCTGTGTTTTTCGGCGTGCGCGATCTGCCGGGACTCAAGAAGAAGCCTTCGACGTCCGAGCTGCTTGACTGGCTGAAGCTGCTGGTGGCCGAACAGATCCCACCCGAGGCGCTGCGTTCGAAGGACGAGAAGCTGGTGGTGCCGCCGCTGGCCGGCGCGCTGCTGAAGAACGAGCAGGACATGCACCTGTTCGAGCGGCTCGTCTTCATGGCCCGCTCGAATCGTTAGCAGGTTTGCGATGACCAGCCCGCAGCCTGTCGTGCTCGAGGGCCACGGCGTCCGGCTCGAGCCGCTGGCGCGCGAGCACCACGACGCGCTGGCAGCCGCGGCGGCCGACGGTGAACTCTGGAAGCTCTGGTTCACCTCGGTGCCTGAGCCCGAACAGACACACGCCTATATCTCGGCCGCGCTGGCCGGCCGCGATGCGGGCCACATGCTGCCCTGGGCCGTGCGCGAGCTCGCGAGCGGAGCGATCGTCGGCAGCACGCGCTACCACGACATCGTGCCGGCGATCAGCCGCGTCGAGATCGGCTACACCTGGTACGCAAGGCGCTGCCAGAAGACCGGCGTCAACACCTCCTGCAAGCTCCTGCTGATGACCCATGCCTTCGAGGCGCTCGGTTGCGCGGTGGTCGGGTTTCGCACCGACAACTTCAACTTCGCGTCCCAGCAGGCGATCGCGGCGCTCGGCGCGAAGAAGGATGGCGTGATCCGCCACCACCAGCCCAGGCGCGATGGAACGGTGCGCGACACCGTGCTCTACAGCATCCTCGCGGCCGAGTGGCCGGACGTTAAGCGCCACCTGGAGCTGAGGCTGGACCGCCGCCGCTGACCGCATGCTGATCGACTTCTTCTTTCACCTGCGGGCGGCGCAGCTCAAGGTCTCGATCAACGAGCTGCTGACGCTGCTGGAGGCGGTCAAGCGCGGCGTCATTGGTCCCGCCAGTCCGCACGGATCGAGCGCCTACATCGATGACTTCTACTATCTCTCGCGCCTGACTCTGGTCAAGGACGAGACCCAGTTCGACAAGTTCGACCGCGCGTTCGGCGA
>DAINBQ010000107.1:0-10032 GCA_036732825.1 Burkholderiaceae bacterium
AGGTTCACGCCGCGGATGATCAGCATGTCGTCCGAGCGGCCGGTGATCTTCTCGATGCGCCGCATGGACCGCGCGGTCGGCGGCAGCAGCCGCGTCAGGTCGCGCGTGCGATAGCGGATCATCGGCAGCGCTTGCTTGGTGAGCGACGTGAACACCAGTTCGCCCTTCTCGCCTTCGGGCAGCACCGCACCGGTCTCCGGATCGACGATTTCCGGATAGAAGTGGTCTTCCCAGACGGTCAGCCCGTCCTTGGTCTCGACGCACTCCTGCGCAACACCCGGCCCGATGATCTCGGACAGGCCGTAGATGTCGATTGCGTCGAGCGAAGTCTTGGCTTCGATCGCCTCGCGCATCGCCGGAGTCCAGGGCTCGGCACCGAAGATGCCGATCTTCAGCGACGCCTTCCGTGGATCGAGTCCCTGCTTCTCCATCTCCTCGGCGATCGCCAGCATGTATGACGGCGTCACCATGATGATGTCGGGTTTGAAATCCGCAATGATCTGCACCTGGCGCTCGGTCATTCCGCCGGAGACCGGGATCACCGTGCAGCCGAGCTTTTCGGCGCCGTAGTGCGCGCCGAGTCCGCCGGTAAACAGGCCGTAGCCGTACGACACGTGCACGATGTCGCCGGCGCGGCCACCCGCGGCGCGGATCGAGCGCGCCATCACGGTGGCCCAGGTGTCGATGTCCTTCGCGGTGTAGCCAACCACCGTCGGCTTTCCGGTCGTTCCGCTGGAAGCGTGCAGTCGGATCACCTTCTCCCGCGGCACCGCGAACAGGCCGAACGGGTAGTTGTCGCGCAGATCCTTCTTCGTCGTGAACGGGAACTTCGCAAGGTCCGGGAGCGACTTCAGGTCGGCCGGCTTCACCTTCGCGGCGTCGAACTTCGCCCGGTAGTGCGGCACGTTCTCGTAGGCGTGCGCGAGCGACCAGCGCATCCGTTCGAGTTGCAGCGCCTGCAGTTCGGCGCGTGGCGCTCGCTCGATCGGCTCCAGATCGGCAGGGTCGGGTTTCTTGACCGGCATGCTTGGCCTCACTACAGGTCGACGACGTGCTTGCCCTTCATCGTGTGCGAGCGCCCGCGCATCACGACGACGGTCTTGCCGTGCTGGTTCGTGACCTTGATGTCGTACACGCCGGTACGTCCGGTCAACGCGACTTCATGGCATTCGGCGACCAGCCGATCGCCCTCGTGCGCCGGCGCCAGGAAATCGACGACGATTCCGGCGGCGACCGTCAGCTCGTTGTGACTGTTGCAGGCGAATGCGAACGCGGAGTCCGCCAGCGTCGTGATGAAACCGCCGTGACAGATCCTGAATCCGTTCAGCATGTCGGGCCGCACGGTCATCGCGATGCGCGCGTAACCCGGCCCGACGGCCTCGATCTGCATGCCGAGTCCCTGCGATGCGGCGTCGTCCTTGAACATGCCGCGGCGCACCGCCTCGGCCAGCGCGTGCGGGTCGAGGTTGTGCGCCGGCTTTGCTTCATTCATGGAATCCCGCTCCCGTGTAGCCCTTGCGTGTGATCAGCGCCGACGTGCGGTAGCGCTCCTCGCCGTAGTGTTCGCGCAAATTGGCGAGCGCGCGCGCGAACACCGCGAGCCCGACCTGCTCCGACCATTCCATCGGCCCGCGCGGGTAGTTGACGCCATAACGCATTGCGACGTCGATCGCGTCGACGCTGCAGATGCCGTGCGCGACCGCGTCGGCCGCCTCGTTGACCAGCATCGCGATCAGCCGCAGCACGACCAGCCCGGCGACGTCGTCGAGCGGCGAACATGCGAACCCGGCCTTGCCCAGCGTCGCGCAGACGGTCCTGAACGCGGCGGCCCCGCACTGATCGGCGCGCGCGAGGCCGAGCCGCGGCGTCGTCGCGTAGTCGAGCGCGAGGTCGAACAGCACCAGATGTTCGTGCCGGTCCTCCATCGCGCGCCGCGTCGCCG
Organism: Burkholderiaceae bacterium; assembly: GCA_036732825.1. Classification (GTDB taxonomy): domain Bacteria; phylum Pseudomonadota; class Gammaproteobacteria; order Burkholderiales; family Burkholderiaceae_F; genus DAINBQ01. Next base: position 1,943 of record DAINBQ010000107.1, read on the forward strand.
GCCGGCCGTCGGTCATCGTCAGTCGGGCGGGCCCGATCTCGAGCCAGCCGGAGGCAGCCGTCTGCGCCTCGCGCGGACCCTGCACGCGCACGACGTCGACGCCTGCGCGCTCGAGCCGAGTGATGATCGGCGTCGCAAGTCCGAGCGAGCCGACCGCGACGATGCGCGCAGCCGGCTCGGCGCCGACCTCGACGCGCGGCGCCGGCTTGTCGACGCCGTCTCCGTAGACATAGATGCCACGTGCCGTCTTGCGGCCGAGCCGGCCCGCGCGCACCAGTTCCTGCTGCGCGAGCGACGGCGCGTAGCGGCGCTCGCCGAACGTCGCCTCGAACACCGACTTCGTGACCGCGAAATTGACGTCGTGGCCGATCAGGTCCATCAGTTCGAACGGTCCCATCGGGAATCCGCCGCAATCGCGCACGATCGCGTCGATCGTGGCCGGGTCGGCCGCGCCCTCGGTATAGGCACGCCACGCTTCGCCGTAGAACGGCCGCGCGATGCGGTTGACGATGAAGCCCGGGGTGGATTTCGCATAGGCCGCCTTCTTGCCCCAGGCTTCCGCCGTCCTGAACACGGTTTCCGCGACTTCCGCCGCCGTCTCGACGCCGCTCACCACCTCGACCAGCTTCATCCGCGTGGCCGGATTGAAGAAGTGCATCCCGACGATGCGGGCCGGATGCGCGAGTCCGGCGGCCATCGCGGTCACCGACAGCGAAGACGTATTGGTCGCGACGATGCAGCGTTCGTCGACGATCGCATCAAGGCGGCCGAACAGACTGCGTTTGGCGTCGAGGTCCTCGGCGATCGCCTCGATGACGATCCGGCAGCCGCCGAACTCCTCGAGTGACGCGCCTCGCAGGCGGCTGATCGTTGCCTCGGCGTCCGCCGCCGCGATCTTCCCTTTCGCCACGAGCGCGCGCAAATCCCCGGCGATGCGGTTCAGAGCACGCTCGACCGCGCCTGCCTGCGCATCGGCCAGCAGCACGCGATGCCCGGCCTGCGCCGCGACCTGCGCGATGCCCGCGCCCATCGCACCGGCGCCGATCACTCCGACGACTGAATCGCTGGGTAACGCCTGTGACATCGGTCCGGCCTGCCTGGTTGGCGATCGGTTGGCGACTACTGGCCCGTGAATCGAGGAGCGCGTTTCTCGGTGAAGGCCGTCACGCCCTCGCGATAGTCGGCGGTTCGCCCGAGCTCGCGCTGGTAGTCGCGCTCGAGGTCGAGCGCGGCTTCGAACGGCAGCATCATCGCCGCTTCCATTGCCTGGCGCGTGCGCACATAACCGTGCGTCGGTCCGGCCGCCAGCTGGCGCGCAGCCGCCATCGCGGTCGGCATCAGTTCATCGTCCTCGACACAGCGCCAGATCAGTCCCCAGGCTTCAGCCTGCGCGGCCGGCAGCTTGTCACCGAGCAAAGCAAGTCCCATCGCGCGCGCCGGCCCGGCGAGTCGCGGCAGCCACCAGGTGCCGCCACAGTCCGGGACCAGTCCCAGTTTCGAAAACGACTGGACGAAGCTCGCGGACTGCGCCGCGATCACGAGATCGCAGGCGAAAGGAATGTTGGCGCCCGCGCCCGCCGCCACGCCGTTGACCGCGCAGATCGTCGGCATCCGCAGCGAGCGCAGCCGCATCAGCATCGGCTTGTAGAAGTTCTCGATCGACGCGCCGAGATCGAGAGCGTCGCTGCCCGGTGCGACTGCGCGATCGGCGAGATCCTGGCCGGCGCAGAAACCACGGCCGGCGCCGGTGAGCACCAGGCAGCGTAATGTTCGATCCGCCGCGATGCGGTCCAGCGCGTCGCGCATCTCTTCGTGCATGGCGACCGTGAAGCTGTTGAGCCGGTCCGGCCGATGCAGCGTCAGCGTCGCCACTGCGTCCGCCACGTCGAGGCGGACGTTCTCGTAAGGGGATGCCATCGGGATGTCTCCTCGGCCGCCCGATCCAAGCGCGCTGCAGCTCTGCCGACAGCGCGGTGATTCGTTGACCGACCGTTCAATCGATAGTAGCTTCGACCCTTCCCGGAACACAAGTCGAACGCGCCGGCATGCCGGATGCGTGACGCCGTCCTTGCGGCGGCAGCAGACAGGAGACTCGATTGACGCACCCGCTGTTCGAAAGGCACCGCGCAACGCTGGAGGCCGCGCTGGAGGCGATACGCACGCGCGGCTTCTGGAGCCCGTATCCGGAAGTTCCAAGCCCGAAAATCTATGGAGAAACTGCGAACGACGACGGCAAGGCCGCAGCACTCGGGCACGCGGGAAGGAAGTTCGAGCTGAACCAGCCGGGCCAGACCGGCTGGCTCGCGACCGAACACTCGCCGTACGGCGTGCCGCTCGAGATCAGCTATCCGGTGTGCGAGCCGCAGATGCTGATCAACGCGGGTCTTGCGGCGATGCCGGCCTGGCAGCAACTCGGCGTCGAAGGTCGCACCGGCGTCTGCCTCGAGGCGCTGGCGAGGATCAACAAGAAGAGTTTCGAGATTGCGCACGCGGTGATGCTCACGACGGGCCAAGGCTGGATGATGGCGTTCCAGGCCGGCGGACCGCATGCGCAGGACCGCGGGCTCGAGGCGGTCGCGTACGCATATCGCGAGATGAGTTTCGTTCCCGGAGCAGCTCGCTGGGAGAAGCCGCAGGGCAAGAACCCGCCGCTGGTGATGGAGAAACGCTTCGAGATCGTCGGCCGCGGCGTCGCGCTGGTGATCGGCTGCGGCACGTTTCCCACCTGGAACACCTACCCGGGCCTGTTCGCATCGCTGGTGACGGGCAACGCGGTGATCGTGAAACCTCATCCGAACGCCGTGCTGCCGGCGGCGATCAGCGTGAAGATCATCCGCGACGTGCTGGGTGAAAACGGCATCGATCCGAATCTCGTCGCGCTCGCCGTCGTCGACGACCCGACGGCGACGCAGGCGCTGGCGACGAATCCGGCCGTGCGTTCGATCGACTTCACCGGCAGCAACGCATTCGGCCGCTGGCTGATGGATCACGCGCGCCAGGCCCAGGTCTATGCGGAGCTTGCCGGCGTCAATAACGTCGTCATCGAATCGACCGACAGCTACAAGGCAATGCTGAAGAACCTCGCGTTCACGCTGAGCCTCTACTCGGGTCAGATGTGCACGACGACGCAGGACATCTTCGTCCCGGCGGGCGGCATCGACACCGACGAGGGCCGCAAGTCCTTCGACGAGGTCGCGGCGGACCTCGGCGCGGCGATCGAAAAGCTGCTGGCCGATACCGGCGTCGCGACCGCGGTGCTGGGCGCGATCCAGTCAACCGACACGCAGAAGCGGATCGAAGAAGCACCCGCGCTGGCCGAGGTGGTTCTCGCCTCGAAGAAACTCGACCATGCAGAGTTCCCCGCAGCGAACGTGCGCACGCCCCTGCTGCTGAAGACGGACAGCGCGAACGAGCCGGCTTACACGCAGGAGCGCTTTGGTCCGATCAGCTTCGTCGTCAAGGTGTCGGATGCGATGGCGGCCATCGCGCTGTCGGAGCGCATGGTCAGGGAGCACGGGGCGCTGACGGTCGGGCTCTATTCGACGAAGCCTGAGGTGATCGACGCGATGACGGCCGCGACGCTGCGTGCCGGCGTTGCGCTGTCGATCAACCTGACCAGCAACGTCTATGTCAACCAGTCGGCGTCGTTTTCGGACTTCCACGCGACCGGTGCAAATCCTGCGGCGAATGCGAGCTACACGGACTCCGCATTCGTCGCTAGCCGTTTTCGGGTCATTCAGCGCCGCTGGCACGCGGCAAACCCGTCGTAACCTTGCTGCGCCCACTGAGTGGGTGAGCGATTTGAAGTGTGAATCACCATGACTTGTCTGGGTAGCACGAAGGTGCTACATTAGTTTTTTCGACAGCGCGAAGCCGCTGATGTCTACAACCACCATCCGGATTGACGACGATCTGAAAAAGCGCGTCGCGGCCGCGGCTGAGCGTGCTGGCAAGACCTCGCACGGCTTCATGCTCGACGCCATAGCCCAGACCGTGGAGCAGGCCGAGCTGAACGATGAGTTCCATCGCGTGGCGGACGAACGCTGGGCGAAGATTCTCGCTACCGGAAAGACCGTTTCCTGGGACGAAATGAGGTCGTACCTCATGGCCCGTGCGCGTGGTGAAGCGCCGCGCCGGCCGCGCGCACGGAAACTGGTGCGCTGAAGCGCACATGGCCAGGATCGAACCTGCGCCCGAGGTCTTCGACGACTTTGATCGGTTCTTCGAGTACATCGCCGAGTTTGATGTCGGGGCCGCACCCGCCCGGATTGAGGAAATCCTGCAGGCGGTGCAGATCCTGGCGACCAGCCCGCTCATCGGGCGGCCGGTCAAAGGCGGCAAGCGCGAGCTGGTGATCGGGCGCGGTTCACGCGGCTACGTTGCCCTCTACCGCTACGTACCCGAAGTGGACACTGTGTTTCTTCTTGCGATTCGAAGCCAACGCGAGTCAGGTTACAAGCATGACGCCTGAGCCTGGCTCCAGGCGAGTCTCGGGCCAGGAGCTGTCGGTCAGGGTTACCGACCAAATTGCTCCGAAGCGGTCATTCGCGCCCGCTCGTGCCGCTGCAAAGTAGTGACCAAAGGGGCGATATTTAGCCAACGCGCCATCGTTCTCACTCACTCATTCCGCCGTAGCGGGTTGTTCGCCTCTAGCTCGTAGCTCCACACCTCGGTGAGCTGCCGCCCGTCGATGTTCAGCGAACTGCGCAGCGCCAGCGGCTTGTCTGCGGCGGCCTGCGCGAGGATGGACAAGCGCCAAAAGCCTGTGGCGTCGACGCGCTCGAGCTGATGCTCGAGGATCGTCGTACCTTCGTGCGAACTAATCGCCGCGGCGAGCGGTGCATCCGCTTTCAACTGGTCCAGGTGCGCGCCTGTGAAATCGACGATGAAGCGATACTGGCCAGCCATGGAGCTGGCGTCGATGACGTCGCGACCGACGAAGGTATTGACGACCTGACCGAGCCTCGTCTGCGCGATCGTCGGACCGCCGAAGCTCAACCGATACTTCAGGTCCAGCTTTGTCCCACCGTCCACGGGACCCGGCAGCGACCAGAACGCGACGATGTTATCCATGAACTCATTCTTTGTCGGTAACTGCACCAGCAAAATCCGGCCGGGTGCAAAGCCTCGTTCCAACCGGACGATAGCGCTCGGCCTCCGATGGTAGCTCGCTTCAGCATCCTCATAGGATGCGAAGCGCGTGTCGCGCTGAAGCAGACCGAATTCGCTGCCTGCGGAAAAATTGTGCAACGTTATCTTCGACGGGTTCAACAGTGGCTGCCAGATCCAATCGCCCGAGCCATCGTGGACAAGGAGCCCGTCGGAGTCGTGCACCTCCGGGCGCCAGGCGTCATGTGGCCGCGGCGTGTTCTCGCCATAGAAATACATGCTCGTCACGGGTGCGATACCAAGCTGCGCGATTCGATCACGCGTGAACAGCACCGCACTGACGTCAATACGGGTGGACGCGCCGGGCGAGATCAGGAACTCGTAGGCGCCGGTGAGGCGTGGACTGTCGAGCAATGCATACACGGTCATGCGGCTTGCGCGAGGCCGCGGGCGAACGAGCCAGAACTCGATGAAGTCGGGGAACTCCTCGCCCGACGGGAGTCCCGTGTCGATTGCCGCGCCTCGAACCGAGAGACCCCACTGTCCGCCCTTGCCGATGCCGCGGAAGTAGCTCGCGCCAGCGAACACCAGAAACTTCCCCTCGATGGCGGGCCGGTCGAGCGAGTAGCTCAGCTCGAAGCCCGCGTATCCCAGGTCATCTGGAATTCGCTGCTCGAGCTCCGCCTCATCAAAAGTGAAATGGTTCTTGCGAAACGCGAGGCGCCGCACATTGGATCCGGTGACTTCGTTTATCGCCACCATGCGTGCGTACACGCTGCCAGGCATCACCGGCGAGACCTGAAATCTGGAGTGAGTATCGCGCCAGAGATTGTGCTGCGCCTGGTGGCGGATACCGCGATATTGATCGTACCCAATCTCCCGCATAAAACGCGGCGTTTCGACCGGCGGCTGGTAGGGTCCGGCAGCCAGTTGCCGCGCTCGCGCGACGACATCCTCGAAGGCAAATGCAAGTGCGCTCGATACCGGGATCAGCGCAGCAACGAGCACGCTTACGATCCACTTCCAGCTCACCGTCCACACCACGGTCACGTGTCCCGGTTTCGCATTTGCCGTTCCTGGCTTGCGCGGAACATAAGACGTGATCGCAAGCTCTGATGCCAATGTCCGGTCCCTCCCGATAGTTCGTCGCCCGCCACGGATACAGAGCGGCCCGGATCCAACTCCGCGGATAATCGTTCGTATGGTGATGGAGTCCGCGGAAGTCGGCCACCTCGACCAGGTGCGCTGCCAATTATTCAAGTCGCTCAATTTAGACGGCATCCCAAACCTCGACCAAGTCATGCTCGGCGCCAGTGGCTTGTACACGCTGGTGAAGGGGATCGTTGGACGTCTGCTTCTAGGGGGCGAGGCCCCGCTGATGAGACCATACAGTGACCGCCAAGAGTCGCGGCGCGTCCGATGACCCGGAGGCTATAGCCGGCCAAAAGGAGTCCTTAGCGTACTAGCCAGAATCGCTTGGAAGCGGACCTTTGGGGTGGGCTGAATTGGCGTGCCGTACGCGGAGCGGGGGCGGCACGCATCGAGAAGCGGCGTTACGGGCCTTGAACCGCGACCTTGCCGGCTTGCGCTCGGCGTCTCGTTCAGCCTGCGACGCGCGAAAGTCAGAACGACCCGGACAAGCTCAGCCCGACGAGCGGGGCAAGGTCGAAGTCGTCTTCGCGGAGCAGGTTCCCGGTCGGATCCTCGACGCGAAGTCGCCCGTTGGCGACCGCGCCAAGGTAGAGGCTCAATGTCAGCGATTCCAGATTGCGTGTTGCGCGCAGGAAGACCGGTACTCCCGATATCTCGCCGACGCCATTCGACACTGGACCGCTCTCGCTCAATCGAAACCGGGTGACGCGGAACGCGCTGCCGATCCCCAGGCTCCAGTCGTTGTCGAACTGGTAATCGAGCTCGAGACCGGCGGGCCCGGTCGGGCCGCTTGCCAGCGGATTGACCAGCCGCCAGCGGTCGCTGAGACGCCAGTCGACGATCACCACGGGAAACACTTTCGTGTCTTCGATGTGAGCAAATGCGGCCACGCCCAGACCGAGTCGATTGCCGTCGCTGGACGCGCGGATGGCGGAAACCGTGGCGCCCCAGACCAGGGAATCGCCCGTCCTGGCTCCGTTTTCCTTGAACCAGTCGACCGACGGCGCCAGCCCCAGTGTCCAGCCTTCGCCGAGCGCGAACGCAAGCGGAGCGCCGACACCGTAATGCTGGACGTTGTTCCAGGGTGCGACGCCGCCGAAGCTCACCGGGCTCGAGAAAGAGCTGTCGTAGTAGTCGTAGCTGAACACCACGCCGGCCCGGTTGCCAGCACCGAAGCCGCGTGACGTCCCGGCACGCAGCAGCACGCCGCGAAAGCTGAAGTCGCCCCCGCGATCGAGATCTGCTTCACTCTCGAAGAACGGCGTTACAGAAACGAAAGGGCGCCAGGTTGCGTCCTGCGCGCTGACCGGACTCGCGGCCGCAAGAGTGCCGACCAGGGCAGCGGATGCAAGAGAACTCAGACGCATCTTGCGCATATCCACTCCTCTCGGAGTAAAAGGTGAGGCGACGGAAGGCTGCGGTATCCGCATCGGCCGGCTTCGGCCATTGCACGGCGAATGTAGCGCGTATCGGTACCTGTCACGGAACCGATCAACCGGAGAAGGCACGTCGAGAGAATTCACTTCTGGTTGCCCTCAGGCAGGGCTCCTTGACCGCCATCAAGGGCGCGCTTGCGCCCGGAAGTCGGGTTAAATTCCGGCCCGGCAGGAGATGGCGCGGGGAAATCGCGCGCGGGATCGCGGAATCGAACCTCGTCGTCTTGTTCTGGTGCCGGCACGCGCTGACGGCCGCTTCGGTCAGAGGAGTGGCCTGCGGCGACCGAGCAACGGAAGGACCTGCTGCCGCTGCTGCTCGACGGGACGCCGCTGTTGAAGCCGTTGAGCGAGTTCCAGTACATCGACTTCCGGGCCACGGTCAACGACAACCAC
>DAINBQ010000108.1:0-10028 GCA_036732825.1 Burkholderiaceae bacterium
GCCTGGACCGAAGAGATCTCGATTGCATTGATGGTCGTGATGACGATGGCGGCCGCCGGCGCCGCAGTCGCACGCGACCGACATATCCGCATCGACTACTTCCTCGAACGCGGTTCGCCACGGCGGCAACGGCTCTTCGCGCTGATCGGCGCCGGCGCAGTCGTGCTGTTGTTCGCCGCGATGGCCGTGCTGAGTGGGCGCATGGTGTGGGACGAGTTCCGTTTCGGCGAAACCTCGCCCGGCATCGGCGTGCCCAAGTGGTGGTACTCGATCTGGTTGCCGATCCTTTCGGTCGCCATCGTGCTGCGCGCAGGGGGCGTGTTCGTAAGAAAGTGGCGCGGATGATCGCCGCGCTGCTCTTTGCCCTGTTCATTGGTCTGATGCTGATCGGCACGCCGATCGGGGTTGCGCTCGCGGTCGGCGGCGCGACGGCGATTGCCATTGCGAACGTCGACGTGCAGTGGTTCAGCCTGCTCGCGGTGCCGCAGAACTTCTACGCCGGGCTGGCCAAGTACCCGTTGCTCGCGATTCCGATGTTCGTGCTGCTCGGCGTGATCTTCGACCGCTCGGGCGTTGCGCAGCGGCTGGTGAATTTTGCGGTCGCCATCGTCGGCCGCGGACCCGGCATGTTGCCGCTGGTAGCGATCGCCGTTGCGATGTTCCTCGGCGGCATCTCCGGATCCGGTCCGGCCAACGCAGCCGCGGTGGGCAGCGTGATGATCGGCGCCATGTCGCGCGCCGGTTATCCGCCGTCGTACTCGGCAACCGTGATCGGGGCAGCGGCAGCCACCGACATCCTGATCCCGCCGTCGATCGCTTTCATCGTCTATTCGGTGCTGGTGCCTGGCGCTTCAGTGCCGGCACTGTTCGCAGCCGGCATGATCCCCGGAGTCTTGTGCGGCATCGCGCTGATCGTGCCCGCGGTCTGGTTGGCGCGCAGGCACGGCCTCGGCGCCGCTGAGGCCGCGCTGCCGCGACCGCCGTTCTGGAAGAGCCTGCGCGAGGCGCTGTGGGGACTGGCAGCGCCGTTCCTGATCCTGGGCGGCATGCGGGCGGGCTGGTTCACACCCACCGAGGCGGCGGTGGTCGCCGTCTTCTATGGCCTTTTCATCGGCCTCGTTGTCCATCGGACGATGACGCTGAAGGACCTCTACCCGATCCTGCGCGATGCGGCCGAGACTTCGGCGGTGATCCTGATCATCGTTGCGCTGGCCGGCGTGTTTGCCTGGTCGCTGTCAACGCTTGGCATCATCGATCCGATCGCGCGCGCGATCATCAGCTCCGGACTGGGCGAAGGCGGCGTGCTTGCGTTGCTGGTCATGATGCTGGTCGTCGCCGGGATGTTCCTCGACGGCATCTCGATCTTCCTGATCTTCGTGCCGCTGCTGCTGCCCATCGCACAGGCCTATCAGTGGGACCTGGTCTGGTTCGGCGTTGTGCTCACGCTGATGGTGGCGCTCGGCCAGTTCACCCCGCCGATTGCCGTGAACCTGATGGTCTCGTGCAAAATCGCGGGGGTCAGCATGGAAAGCACGGCGCGCTGGGTGGTCTGGCTGTTGGCGGCCATGTTCCTCGTGATCGTGCTGGTGTTGGTCTTTCCCCCGCTCGCAACCTGGCTGCCGGCCGCACTGGGGTACTAGGCAAGTCAAGGATGTGCAAGGAACGCATTCAACTCGCAACGAGGAGACATTGATGAAACGAAGCTTTTTGATGGTCGCCGTGGCTGGCGCGCTCGCCGCCACGCTGGCCCTGCCGGCGCTGGCACAGACCAAGTACAAGGACGAGTACAAGCTCTCGACTGTCTTGCCCGCCTCCTTCCCGTGGGGCAAGGGCGGCGAGATCTGGGCCGACCTCGTGCGGCAGCGGACCAACGGGCGCATCAACATCAAGATGTACCCGGGCGTGTCTCTGCTGCAAGGCGACCAGACGCGCGAGTTCACTGCGATCCGCCAGGGAATCATCGACATGGCGATCGGGTCGACGATCAACTGGTCGCCGCAGGTCAAGGAACTCAACCTGTTTTCGATGCCGTTCCTGATGCCCGACTACAAGGCGATCGACGCGCTGACGCAGGGCGCGGTCGGCAAGGACATCTTCGGGATCCTCGAGAAGCAGGGCGTCGTGCCGCTGGCCTGGGGTGAAAACGGCTTCCGCGAGCTGACCAACTCCAAGCGTGAGGTCCGCAAACCCGAGGATCTGAAGGGCATGAAGATCCGGGTCGTCGGCTCGCCGCTGTTCCTGGCCACCTTCCAGGCGCTCGGCGCCAATCCGACCCAGATGAGCTGGGCCGACGCGCAGCCGGCGTTCGCGTCAGGCGCAGTCGACGGGCAGGAGAACCCTTTGTCGATCTTCACTGCCGCCAAGCTGCATACGGTCGGCCAGAAGAACGTGACGATGTGGGGCTATGTGGCCGATCCGCTGATTTTCGTCGTCAACAAGGAGGTCTGGGAAAGCTGGACGCCGGCGGATCGCGAGATCGTGCGTCAAGCCGCCATCGATGCCGGCAAGCAGGAAATCGCCCTCGCGCGCAAGGGTCTCGATGAAGCCGGCCAGCCGCTGCTCAAGGACATCGAAGGCATGGGCGTCAAGGTCGTCCGCCTGACGCCCGCTGAGCGCAACGAGTTCGTCACCGCCACGCGCCGCGTCTACGCGGAGTGGAAAGCGCAGATCGGCCCGGCGCTCGTCAGCAAGGCTGAAGCCGCGGTCGCTGCGCGCAAGTAGTGACGCGCTGCGGTTCGGACGGCGCCCCTGCGCATGGCAGCCGGCGCCGTCTTTGTCTCGCCGATCGACGGGAGCTGAATTGCGTGGCTACGACGGCAGGAAGTCCACCGGCCAGGTCACCGTCATCATGTCCACGTCCTTGGCGCCGAAATCGAACTGCTTGATCCGCGCGAGCAGCTTGCGCTCCAGGTCCGACGCCTTCAGCTCGCTCGACACGATGCGCAGCTCGACCACCTGGCCGGCCGGCGAGATCTTCAGTTCGAGCACGACCTTGCCCTGCAGCGACGGTTCCTCGCGCAGCGCACGGTTGTAGATCGCATAGATCGCGCCCTTGTTGCGCTCGAACACGAGCTTGATCTCCTCGATCGAGCGCGAGGCCTTGCCACTGCCGCCGCGCTGAAGCGTGCCGCCGCGGCCCGCGCCCGTGCCACGTCCGCCCTGCGCGCTCGCGCCCGGACCGCCGCCACCCGCACCGCCGGCCACGCCTTCGACCAATGTCGTCGAGCGTCCGGCAAGGCCGCCACCGCCGGTGTCGCGGCTGTAGGCAGCGGTGTTGATGCCGCCGCTGCCACCGGTCGCATTGGAAGTGATCAGCGAACGCGTCGGCACGCCGGGGCCTTGTCCGGCGCCGACACCGGGTCCCACGCCCGATCCCACACCCGGGCCTGGCTTGATGTCCTTGTTCATTTGCACCGCGGCCGGCGCCGAGTGCAGTTCGGCGAGTTCGTTCCTCATCGCGAGCAATCCCACGCCGGAAGCCTTCTTCCGCGCGTTCTCCTGCCGCTCGCCCGGCGCCTTGTTCGGCTCGGGCCGGCGCGCCTCGACGACCGGCGCCTTGGGTTCGGGTTTCGGTGCCTCCGCCTGCTTCTCCGATCTGGCTTCGTCCTTCGGTGCCGGCCTCTCGGTCTTCGGCAACGGCGGCGGGGGGAGCGGCTCGCGATCGAGCAGCAGCTTCGCGAGGCGCGGCGGCACCTGTTCGACCGTCGCGCGATCGGGCTCCCGCACCGGCAGCCAGGGCATCACGAGCGCGACTAACAGGCAGACCAGCAGCACCCGCTTGAGGATGCGCTTGAAGCGTTCCTCGTCCTCGACCGAGACCGACCACGCGAGGACCGGTGTGTGCAGATAGGTCGCCGCTGCCACCATCAGGCGCCTTTCTTCTGCACCGCGAACGACATGTCGGTGTAATCGGCGCGCGCGCAGGTGACCATCACCTTGCGCAGCAGCTGGTACGGGATCTCCTTGTCGCCCATGATCGTGATCGCGCGCGTGCTCGCCTCGTTCTCGGCGCGGATCACCTGGCGGCTCTTCAGCAGGTCGAGTTCGGCCTTCAGCGTCGGGATCAGGTCACCCTCGGACTTGATCACGTCGGCGACCGCGGCGACCTTGCGGCCGTCGACGATGATGTCGTTCTGGCTGACCATCACGACGACCGTCTCGCGCGGCAGCTTCTCGGCGGTCGACTCCGGCAGCTTGATCGACTTCGAGTTGGGCAGGATCTCGGCGACACCCATGTTGAACAGCAGGAAGAAGATCAGGATCGTGAAGATGTCGATCAGCGACACCAGGTTGAGGTCGACCGTCGAGGTGTTGCGGTTGCGCCGCGCGGCGCGCTTCTGGATTCCGGTTTGTTTCACCGCGCCCCCGCCTTCTGCCGGATCGGCGCATCGCCGATCGAGATGTCCGGGAACAGCGCCACTTCCACCACTTTCGCGCCCTGTACCTGGCGGCCTGCGCGCAGCGCGTCCATCACCTGCACCAGCACGTCGTAGGGCACGTTCGGCTCCGGCAGCACGGTTGCATCGGTCTTCTCGGGGAAACGCTCCTTGATCACGCGCATCACGTTGGCGAGCGCTGCGATGTCGTAGTGGCCGGCCTTGTCCTTCGGAATGCTCTGGATCAGGCCGCCGATACGGTCGCCGACCTCGATCGACTCGGCGCGGATCACGACCTCGAGGTTGAGCTTGTCGGCCGACAGTTTCTCAAGCGCGCCGGTCGACTGCGCCGGCAGCGACAGGTCGAGCACCGACAGGTGTGTGAAGACGGCAGTGCTGAGCAGGAACGGCACCAGCACGACGATCAGGTTGATGAATGCCGTGACGTCGAGCCCCGAAGGCTCGCGGCGCAGGCGGCGCACGCGCATGCTTACTCCCTCGTTCCGCGGTGTCGGGGCCGTCTAGGCGGCGGCGCGACGGACTTCGGCGGTCAACCGCTGCGTCAGATTCAGGAAGCTGATCTTGGCGGCCTCGAGGCTGTCGACGATCTCGGTCGCGCGTGCCTGCAGGAAGGCGTGGATCAGCAGGAACGGGATCGCCACCATCAGTGCGAACGCGGTGTTGTTCATCGCGATCGAGATCGATGCCGCAAGCAGCTCGGCCTTCTCGGCCGGGTTGACGTTGGCCACTGCGGTGAAGGCCTTGATCAGGCCGATGATGGTGCCGAGCAGGCCGACCAGCGTGATCACGTTGGCGAAAGTCGCGATGTAGTGCGTGCGCTTTTCGAGCCGCGGCACGATTTCCATCATGCCCTCTTCCATCGCGGCGTCGACGTCCTCGCGCCGGTGCGGCGTCCGCAGCCGCTCGATGCCGTAGGTGACGATCTTGCCGATCGCCACGTCGCCGCTGCCGGCCATCGCCTGTGCTTTGTCGAACTTGCCGTTCTGCAGCAGCGGCAGCATCTGGTCCCACATCCTGCGGTTCTCCGCGCGCGCGCGGTTCAGGAAGATGAAACGTTCGATCGCCACCGCCAGGCCGAGCGCCATGATCAGGATGCTGGGATAGATGAACATCCCGCTGTCCTGGAAGAACTTGACGACGGTATTGAATGCATTCATGAAAGACTCCCCGAAAGCCACTCGAAACGAATTGAACTCATTTGCGCTCTGCCACCGGCGCGGCCGCTGCGGCGCTGCCGTCCGCCGCCGAGGAACGCGACCGGATCAGGCCGTCGTACCGCACCTGGCGGCGAAACACGTCGCGATCGACCGGCGCCAGCGCCTCGTCGAGCACGCTCTCCAGCGGCCGATTCGGCAGATCCCCCGGTGCCGGCTTCTTCCACGGCACGATGTAGAGGACCTTCGGCAACTCGCGGTTGCCGATGATCTGCGTGCGGTCGATCTCCGCCCGGTCCTGCGCGGAAGTGCCGACCGCAAGCACGCTGCCGGCGATCGCCATCGTGACGCGCCACACGGCCGTGCGATGCGCGAAGAAGCGCTGTTTCATCCCTGTTCCTTGCGTTGAGCCGCGCTTTTCTGCGCGCCGCGGTTGCGGAGGTCGCTGATCCATCGCCTGACCTGTTCGTCGCCGCCAGTCAGCTGCAGGTAGCGATCGTAGAGTTCGAGCGCACGCGCGCCATCCCACAGATACAAGTCATACAGAATGCCGAGGTTGAGTACCGCGGAGGCATAGGCGGGATCGAGCGCGATCGCCTGTTCGTATGAGGCTTTCGCCTTCGTGAAGTCGCCCGCGATCCGGTAAGCGACGCCGAGCTGGTTGTGCAGGTCGGCACGCTGCGGATTCAGCTGCACCGCCTTCTCGAGCGCGGCAACCGCCTCGGCAGTCCTGCCGGCCTGGCGATGGATCAGGCCGAGGTTGGCATGGGGCCCCGCCAGTTCCGGATTGGACTTCGTCAATGACGTGAAACCGCGCTCCGCCTCCGTGATCCGGCCTGCGGCGAGTGCCTTGCGAGCGTCGTCGAAAGCGCGCTGCACGGCCGGGCTGATCGGAGTCAGTGGCGGCTGAACACTCGGCGCCGGCGCGGCGGAAACCTTCGCGGTCGCGGCCGGCTTCGCGTTCGTCGGAGCGGCAGCTTCGGGCGCGGTCGAGTCCGACGCCTTGCCTCCGAACGTCGAGCAGGCGGCAAGCGTCGCGACTACGGCGACGGCCCCCACGCGAACTGCCACTCGTTCAACGAATCGCATCGACCGTCCCTTCCGCGCGCTCGACCTTGCCGTAGCGCGCCGGCCTCAGCTGGCCAAGCGCGGTGATGCTGTCGCGCACCGACTTGTCGTAGATGCCGTTCGCGGTGCGCTTCGCGTTGACCTCGTGCACCTCGATCGCCTTTTCCTCGAACGGGAAGGCCTGCTCCTCGAGCATCACGTTGTACTGCTCGAGTTCGTCCCGCTTCAGTCCCTTCGGCCGCTGCGAGGTCATCAGCGCCTTGCCGAAGTCGCGATACAGCTCCGCGGTCTGGTAGGTCGCGGTGGTGGAAACCTCGGCAATGCCGTAGTCCGCCGCCGCTGCGTAGGCCTTGAGAGCCACCTCCATCCGGTCCTTCTTGAGCTTCAGCTGACGCTTCAGCGGCTCGACCAGCGCGACCTTGCGGTACTCGTCGGCCAGCGGCTTCGCCAGCGCGAGCGTGGCCATGCCACCGAGATAGCGGGTGCGGTCGGTCCGCGCGCCGCCGGCCGTCAGGTCGGCCCGCTGCACTTCCTTCATCAGCGCGAGCTCACGCGCTGCGTTGCCGTCCTCGCGCGCGACGCGCGCGAGCCGGTAGCGCGCTTCCAGCGCCGGTTCGAGCGGAACGGGGTACTGCTTGATATAGCGCTCGTAAGCACGCGCCGCCGGCGCGCGCGCGCCGCCCTTCTCGTACATCTCGGCGGCCTGCCACAGGCCGGCGCGCGCCAGCTGCGGGTCCTTGTTTGCGGCCGCCATCTTCTCGAACTCGGCCGCGGCCTGCGCCCAGGTGCCCTTCTCCACGTAGACGACCGCGAGCTTTGCGGTCACTTCGTCCTGCAGCGGGTGCTTCGGGTAGCGCACACGGAAGTCCTCGAGCGTGCGGGCCGCGTTGTCCCACTCCTTCAGCGCGATCATCGCGGCGGCGGCATCGTATTGCGCGGTCGCGCGCACGCCAGATGCCGGAGCCACGCTCGCCACTCGTGTGAAGTGCCCGATCGCGTCGGGCAACTGGCCCTGCGCGCGCGCCGCCTCGCCCTGCTTGTAGACCGAGGCGGCGAGTCGCTCGGTCAGCGCCGCGCGCGTTGCATCCTTCTCGGGGGTCAGCGCAAGCACTTCGCCGTAACCGCGTTCGGCATCGGCGAAGGCGCCTTTCTCGAACGACGTATGCGCAACCACGGTCCACGCGACGCGCCGCTGCGCCGCCGGCGGCGCCGGCTGCAACGCAAGCACCTGGCGCGCGACCACGGCGGCGCGTTCGCCCTCGTTCAGCGCATAGAGCTTTTCGGCCGCGTTCGTCAGCACCGGCGCGCCGCGCGGATCCTGCGGAAACGCCTTGGAAAAGCGCAGCGCGCTGTCGACTGCCGTGAGCTGAACCTTCTGCGCTTCCGGTGCAGGAACCCGCTTTTCCTGCTGCGCGTAGGCGAGCAGCGCGGCGTAGCCGGCATCGGCGCTCTTCTCGTGCTTCGGATAGCGGTACGCGGACTTCTCGTATTCGACCGCCGCCTCCGCGAAACGCCTGTCCTCGTACAGCAGCTCGGCGAGCAGGAAGTTGTTCTGCGCGGCCTGCGGATCCTGCGGGAACGAGGTCAGGTAGCTGCGATACCAGCGGACTGCCTCCTGATAGTCCTCGGTCTTCTTCGATTTCTGCGCGCCGGCGTGGTGGTAGCGCGCCAGCTCCTCCAGATGCGTCTTCACCAGCGGCTCGGCGCTGCGAGTCCAGCCCTCAGGGTTGCTGCGCTGGTACTCGCTGCCCACGCCGTAATGAGTCACGTATTGCTTCTTCGCTTCCAGCGCCAGCATCGCGAAGCCGCCGGCGGCGTAGATGTCGATGACCCGCGCCTGCAGCACCGGCGCCTCCGGATGCGACGGGGCTCGCTGTGCAAAGCCGCCGAAGGTGTCGGCCGCGTCCTTCACGCGATCCTGCTTGATGTAAAGCTCGCCCAGCTGCTGGTAGACGCGGAACTCGTATTCGCGGCGCACGGCAGAGTTGATGTACGGCGGAATCGACGCCGGGCCCTGCAGGTTCGCGAGCGAGATGCTCGTCACGCGGAAGGTGTCCTCGACGAGTTCGCGGTCAGCGCGCGTCAGGCCGGGCAGCTTCGCGAGATCGCTTTCGTTGCCGCGGCCGGCGAGCTTCAAGTCAAGCACGCCGAAGAAAGACTGCAGCGCGTCTTCCAGCCGCCCCTGCTTGAACTGTGCCCAGCCGAACATGTAGAGCGAGCGCTCGTGGAACGGCGACGAGGGCCCGCTCTGCATGGAGAGCGCGAAGGCCTGCTCGGACTTCGGGTAGTCACGCAGCGCGAACAGCATCTCGCCGCGCCGGAACTGCGCCTCGTCGCGATAGCGCGTGCCTGGATGCACCTGCACCAGCCGGTCGAGCGTCGCGAGCGAGGTATCGAGGTCGCCGCCCAGCTCCTGCGCGCGAGCGAGCTGGTAGAGCACGCGATCGTTGCCCGGGTCGTTCGGGTAGGCCTTCAGGAAGTCCTGGTAGGTCTTGATCGCCGACTTGTAGTCTGCGACCGCCGTCTCGCCGGCGGCCATGCGGGAGTCGACACGGTCCATCTCGAGATCGCCGAGACGGCGCCGCGCCTCCTGCCGATACGGCTCGCGCGGCGCGGCGGCCAGGAAATCGCGATAGGCGCGGGCCGTCGCTTCCTCGTCGACCTTGACGCCGGGATCGGGCTGGATCGTGTACGTGCGCGACGCGAGCGACTTGAGCGTCGGCGGCTCGGCCTGCGCCTTCTTCGACGGGCTGGAGCACGCCGCCAGCAGCGCCGCGACCGTGACGGCCGTAACCACAGCCGCGAGCCTACTGCGCGCCCGCACGGCTGCCCTCCTTCGCTGCGCCCGCGCGGTCGTAGATCTGCGCGACCGCAAAGCGCGCCTGCGTGCCGTAGACGGCGAGGCGTTCCTTCTGCCGCAGCAGTTCGGCCACCGCGAGTTCCTGCACTGCGTTGCGCTGCTCGTTCGTCAGCGCGGCCACGCGCGGCGCCATCGCCTCGACGCGCGCGGACAACGCATCGATGCGCGTCGCAAACTGGTCGAGCCGGGCGGGCTCGTCGCGCTGCGCGGCCGCGAGCGCGGCATCGCGCTGCTGCGCCTGGGCCAGGGTGCGCTGCAGTTCCTGCATGCCCTTTTTCGCGCTCCACAGCCGCACCGCGAACTGGTCGCTCTGCTGCCACAGCAACGCGCCGGCAGCGCGCCGGTAGCGCTCGCGCGCCGGCGCCAGTTCGGGGTCTGCCCCTGCGCGCTCCAGCGTCTCGCGCACGCGTTCCAGCCGCGCCTGCAGTTCGCGTTCGCGCGCGGTGGCGAAGGCTGCGGCGTCGGCCTCGCGCTCGACGCGTTCCAGCTCGGCCCTGAGCGCGTCGTGGCGCTGCCCGAACTCGGCCAGGTTCAGTGCGCGCTCCTTTT
>DAINBQ010000109.1:0-8097 GCA_036732825.1 Burkholderiaceae bacterium
GGGCTGTACGAAGTGTCTCCCGCAGGCGACGTGGCCATCATTTGCCAGTCGCTGACCATGAGTCCGGAGACGCCGCAGCGGAACGTATTCGGGAACTTCGCCAGCGCCATCAGCGTCGCGTAACCACCGTAACTGGCACCGGACATGCAGATCCGTTCGGGGTCCGCAAACCCCTGCTGGATCGCCCACTTCGCGGCATCCTCGTGATCGTTGACCATCTGCCGACCCATCGCGCCGAAGCCGCCGTAATAGATCTTCCCGCCGAATCCCGGCGTCGCACGGAAGTTCGGCAAGACGACCGCGTAACCACGCGACGCGAGGATCTGCGCTTCGAACACGCCATAACCGCTCGCGAACGTGTCCGCCCGCACCGACGGGCCGCCGTGGATGTGCAGGATCGTCGGCACGCGATCGCCCGGCTTGTGACCGCGCGGCAGGAAGTAATAGCCGGGGATTTCGAGGCCGTCACGGGTCTTCAGGCGGAACGGCCGCTGCTCGACCAACTGCCCCGGCTTGATCCAGGGTCGGCTGTCGAACAATTCCTCCATCGTTTTCTTCTCTTCGTCGAGCATGAACCACTTGCTTGGAGAAGTATCGGAATACGACGTAATGACCAGGCGCTTTCCGTCCGGCGTGCGTACAAAACCGTTCACTGTTCCGGGCAGGGCCGCATCGATCATGCGCTGAAGGCGCGAGTAGTTCGGGTCGGTCCAGACGACTTCCGGCTTGTCTGCGCGCACCGCGTAGCCGACGATGTCGTCGGATTTCCAGTCGCGCTGCACGCCCGGAACGCGCTGGCCCGATGCATCCGCGCCGATGTCGAAGCGCGGGTGCTCGGCAACGAGCTCACCGAACTTCTTCGCGTTCGGGTCGTAGCGATAAACGGCCATCGTGTCGCGGCCGCCGTTGAAGGCGACCTGCATCATCTGGTTGTCGGCTTCGAAGGCCAGCGGCACGAAGGTCGGGCCCTTGGCGCGGTCGTACCGGGTCAGCTCCTCCCACGGCGACTTCTCGTCCTTGCGGTACCAGATGATGAACGTCTGCGTGTCGCGCACCCATGAGGTGACCGCGCGCGGGACCATGTTGCGGTCGAGCAGCCACTCGATCGAATATTCGGGACGCGTCTCCGTCAGCAGCGTGGATCGCCCGGTGGCTACGTTCAGTCGGTAGAGATCCAGGGAGTCCGCGCTGCGCAGGTTGCCTTCCGCGATGATCTCCTCGTCCGAGCCGGGCAACGTCCTATGGACCGAGTAGCCGCGATACACGTATTGATTCTGCGAGACAACCTCGCGCACGGTCGGCGAAAGCTTGCGCAGGTCCTTGCCGTCGCGGCTGACCATGAACAGTCCGCCACCGTCGAACTGCCCCGGCCCCGTCGGAGAGTTCTGCTGACCGAGCGTGTAGAGCAGCCGATCGTTGCCGACCCAGGTGACATTGAGTACGTCGAAATCGCGGAAGTTCGTCAGTGCGGTTCCCTTGCGGTTCTCCAGATCGACGACCGCGAGATTGCGCCGGCCGTTGATCGGAATCGTGACCGCAAAGTACCTGCCGTTGCGCGACAGCGTCGGTCCGGCGAATGCCGCCGGCTTCAGAAAGTCCTCTACCGTCAGCGGCTTCAGCTCCTGCGCCGCCGGAGTCGCCGGACTCTGGGCAGCGGCGCCGAAAGCAACCATCAAGGACAGTGTCGCTACTGTGTTCCTGAAGAACATCTGGGCTCCTGGGACGGAAAGCCGGGCCGGTCCGGCGAAGTGCGCGAAATGTAGCCCAAGGCAAACGAGTCGCGGGCCGGTCTAACGGATGAGGATTACCCGGTAGTCGTTCACGTTGGTGCGCGTCGGACCCGTCACCACGAGCCCATCCGCGGCTTCGAAGAACCCATAGGCGTCATGGGTGTCGAGCGCCGTTCTTGCGACGACTCCCCGCGCTGCGGCATGGCGGATGGAATCCGGGGTCAGGATCACGCCCGCGTTGCCCTCGCTGCCGTCGATGCCGTCGGTGTCGGCTGCCAGTGCGTGAACGTCCGCCACGCCGTCGAGTTCGGCCGCGAGCGACAGCAGGAACTCGCTGCAGCGACCGCCGCGTCCGCGCATACCGGCCGGCAGCGTGACCGTGCATTCGCCTCCCGAAATCAGCGCGACCGGCGGCGAGAACGGCGCGTCGTGGTCTCTGATCTCGCGCACCAGCGCCGCATACACCTTCGCGACATCACGCGCCTCCCCGGTGACGGTGTCGCCGAGCAACACCGGCGCGATCCCGGCCTTGCGGAACACTTCAGCGGCCGCAACGAGTGATCGATGCGCGGTGGCGATGACCTGGTTGCGCACGCGCCCGAACAGCGGATCGCCGGGCTTGGGCGTCTCGGGCACCTTCCTGCGCACGCCGCGTTCCAGCCAGTCTGCCACCGCCGGTGCGGCGGTGACATTCCAGCGCGAGAGCACGGCGACGGCATCAGCATAAGTGCTCGGATCCGGCGCACACGGACCGGACGCAATGTCGGTCGGCGCGTCGCCGGTGACGTCCGACACGATCAGCGCAAGCACCTCGGCCCCACGGCCGGCCGCCATCGCGGCAAGCCAGCCGCCGGCGATCTGCGACAGGTGCTTGCGCACGACATTCATCTGTTCGATCGGCGCGCCGCTCGCGAGCAGCGCGCGCGTGACTTCCTTCAGCTCGGCCATCGGTACCGCCGCCACCGGCAGCGAGAGCAGGCTGGAGCCGCCGCCCGAAACCAGCACGACGAGCAGGTCACCTTCGCCGAGCTGTGCCGCCTGCTGCAGGATCTCGCGCGCGGCATCTTCGCCCGCCGCGTCGGGCACCGGATGCCCGGCTTCGATCACGCGGATGTGTTCGGTCGGCAGCCCATGCCCGTAGCGTGTGATCACCAGTCCATCGAGCGG
Organism: Burkholderiaceae bacterium; assembly: GCA_036732825.1. GTDB lineage: Bacteria > Pseudomonadota > Gammaproteobacteria > Burkholderiales > Burkholderiaceae_F > DAINBQ01. Next base: position 2,898 of record DAINBQ010000109.1, read on the forward strand.
GACGTCGGGCCAGGCGCGTTCGACCGCGACGGCCATGCTCGCCGCCGCCTTGCCCGCGCCGACAACGACCACGCGCCCCTTCGGCGCAGCGGGCAGATGCGCGCCGACGATGCGCAGCGGATCCGCCGCCGCCACGGCCGCATCGAAACTCGCGCGCAGCAGCGCAGGCACGTTCAGCTTCTCGTCGGGTGTCGGAGCCATGCCCAAGCTTAGCCGCGCGCCGGCGAAATCCCCGAGAGCGCGCGGGAGAGAGCGTTCAGGCGCTCGCGATCTCGGTCGCGGCCAGCGTTTCGAGCGCGCGCACGATCGCGGAGTGATCCCATCCCGCGCCGCCCTGCGCGACGCAGGCGTTGAACAGCTGCATCGCGCCGCTCGTGTTGGGCAGGCTGACGCCGAGCGAGCGAGCGGCGTTCAATGCCAGCGACAGGTCCTTCTGGTGCAGCTCGATGCGGAAGCCCGGCGCGAACGTGCGCTTCAGCATGCGCTCGCCGTGCACTTCGAGCACCCGGCTGGAGGCGAAGCCGCCCATCAGCGCCTGGCGCACCCGCGACGGATCGGCGCCCGCCTTCGCCGCGAACACCAGCGCCTCGGCCACCGCCTCGATGTTCAGCGCGACGATGATCTGGTTCGCGATCTTGCAGACCTGCCCGTCGCCGTTGCCGCCGACTAGCGTGATGTTCTTGCCCATCGCCTCGAGGAGCGGCCGCGCGCGCTCGAACGCGGCTTCGGGGCCGCCGACCATGATCGTCAGCGCAGCGTTGCGCGCGCCGACCTCGCCGCCCGACACCGGCGCGTCCAGGTAGTCGCAGCCCAGCGCGTTGATCTTCTGCGCGAACTCGCGCGTGGCCATCGGCGCGATCGAGCTCATGTCGATCACCAGCTTGCCCGAAGAAAGACCCGCGGCAACGCCGTGCGGGCCGAACAGCGCCTCTTCGACGTGCGGCGTGTCGGGCACCATCGTGATGATCACGTCGGCCGCGCGTGCCACCGCGTCGGCGTGCTCGCAGGAGGTGGCCTTGCCGCTGAATTCCGCCGGCACGCCTGAGCGCGACGCGAGGTAGAGCGTGTGTCCCGCGGCGATCAGGTTCGTCGCCATCGGGCGACCCATGATGCCGAGGCCGATGAATCCGACGTTCATGTGATCTCCCTGCGCAGTGCGCTGCGCGTGCGTTGCGGAATCAGCGGGCGCGCATCCGCGACAGGATCTGCTGCGCGCCCGCCGCGATCAGCCGCGCGTCCGAGCTGACCGTCACGAACTGGAAGCCCTTCTCGATCCGCGCGCGCGCCGCTTCCGGCGTGCCGTTGTGAATGCCGGCGACCACGCCGTAGTGCCGGGCACGCGCCAGGATGTGGTCGACCGCCTGCGCCGCCTTCGGCTCCAACTCGTCGAACAACGGCTTGCAACCGAGCGAGATCGAGAGATCCGACGGGCCGATGTAGACCGCGTCGAGCCCCTCGACCGACAGGATTGCGTCGAGGTTGTCGAGCGCCTGCGCAGTTTCGACCATCGCGAAGCGGACGATCGTGCGGTCCGCATGCTCAAAGTAATCGGCGCCGCCGTACAGCAGCGCGCGCACTGGCCCGAAGCTGCGCGTGCCGCGCGGCGCGTAGCTGGTGAACGCGACGAGCTTCTGCGCGTCTTCGCGCGTGTTGATCATCGGACAGATCACGCCGTAGGCGCCGGCGTCGAGCGTCTTCATCAGGATGCCGGGCTCGAGCCACGGCACGCGCACCAGCGGCACGGTCTCGGTCGTGCTGATCGCCTGCAGCATCGGGATCATCGTCGAGTAGTCGACGACGCCGTGCTGCAGGTCGATCGTCAGCGTGTCCCACCCCTGATGGGCCATCGTCTCGGCAGAGAAGCTGCTGGGGATCGCCAGCCAGCCGTTGACGGCGGCGCCGCCGCTCTTCCAGATCGACCGCAGCCGGTTCTCGCGCATGAGTACCTCGATTCTCTGAGCGTCAGCGGACCAGGCAGGGACGCTTCGGGTCGAAGGCCCAGCCGGGTACAAGGTACTGCATTGCGGCCGCGTCGTCGCGCGCGCCGAGCCCATGCTGCCGGTAGAGCGCATGCGCTTTCTCGACTTCGGCCAGGTCCAGCTCGACGCCCAGCCCCGGCCGACGCGGCACCTCGACCAGGCCGCCGCGGATCGCAAGCGGCTCCTTCGTCAGGCGCTGGCCGTCCTGCCAGATCCAGTGCGTGTCGATCGCGGTGATGCGCCCCGGCGCAGCGGCCGCGACGTGCGTGAACAGCGCAAGCGACACGTCGAAATGATTGTTCGAGTGCGATCCCCAGGTCAGCCCCCAGTCGCGGCAGGTCTGTGCGACGCGCACCGCGCCCTGCATCGTCCAGAAGTGCGGGTCCGCCAGCGGGATGTCGACCGACTGCAGCGACAGCGCGTGCGTCAGCTGCCGCCAGTCGGTCGCGACCATGTTGGTCGCCGTCGGCAGCCCGGTCGCGCGACGGAACTCGGCCATCACTTCGCGGCCCGAGAAACCATCCTCGGCGCCACAGGGGTCCTCCGCGTACGCGATCACGCTGTGCATGTCGCGCATCAGGCGGATCGCGTCCGCGAGCAGCCAGCCGCCGTTCGGATCGAGCGTCACGCGCGCCTGCGGAAAGCGCTCGTGCAGCGCGCGCACGGCTTCGACCTCCCCTTCGCCGCGCAGCACGCCGCCCTTCAGCTTGAAGTCGTTGAAGCCGTACCTCGCGTGCGCCGCTTCGGCGAGGCGCACGATCGACTCCGGCGTCAATGCCGTCTGGTGGCGCACGCGGAACCAGTCGCCGGGACTGTCCGGCTCGTCGGCCGCGTCGACATATGGCAGGTCGGTGCGCGTGCGATCGCCGACGAAGAAAAGATAACCGAGCATCTCGACCGCATCGCGCTGCTGGCCTTCGCCGAGCAGCGCGGCGACCGGCAAGCCGACGTGCTGGCCGAGCAGATCGAGCAGCGCACACTCGATCGCCGTCACCACGTGGATCGTCGTGCGCAGGTCGAAGGTCTGGAGGCCGCGGCCGCCGGCATCGCGGTCAGCGAACTGCCGGCGCACCGTCGCGAGGACCGCCTGGTAATCGGCGACTGCGCGGCCCTCGACCAGCGGCCGCGCGTCTTCCAGCGTCTGCCGGATCTTCTCGCCGCCCGGCACTTCGCCGACGCCGGTCGCGCCGCTGCTGTCGGTCAGGATCAGCAGGTTGCGCGTGAAAAACGGACCATGCGCGCCCGAGAGGTTCATCAGCATGCTGTCGCGCCCGGCGACGGGCACGACGCGCATCGAACACACCGTCGGCGTCGCGGACATGGCAGCAGTCGGCAGCGCAGCGTTCACGGCCACGCTTCAGTCGACCGTGATCTTGCCTGCCTCGATCACGCCTTTCCAGCGCGCGAGCTCCTGGTTCAGGAAGGTCGCGAACTGCTCAGGCGTGTTGGCGACGATCTCGAAGCCCTGCTCGGAGAAGTTCTTGACCAGATCGGGCTCTTTGAGGGCCTTGACGATCGCGGCGTGCAGCTTGTCCTTCACGTCCTTCGGCAGGCCCTTCGGCGCAGCAACCGCCTGCCACGAGAACACGTCGGCGCCCTTCACGCCGGCCTCGGCCAGCGTCGGGACGTCGGGCAGCACGGCCGAGCGCTTGTCGCCGGTGACCGCAAGCGCCTTCAGCTTGCCGGCCTGGATGTGCTTGATTACCGCATTGACGTTCTGGAACGAAACCTGCGCATGGCCGGCGAGCAGGTCCGAGATCGCCGGTGCGCCGCCCTTGTACGGGACGTGGATGCCGGTGGTGCCGGTGCGCTGCCAGAAGAGCGCGGCCGTCAGATGGTCGGACGAGCCCGCGCCGCTGGACGCGAACGAGATCTTGTCCGGGTTCTTCTTCAGGAACTCGATCAGCTCGGCGACGTTCTTCGCCGGCACCCCGGGATGCGCGACCAGAACGTTCGGCGCGCGCACCGCTACGGTCAGCAGATCGAAGTCCTTGGCCGGGTCGTACTGCAGGCCTTTCTGCAGGAACGGATTGGTCGCGTACACGCCGATCGACGCAACCAGGATCGTGTAGCCGTCGGCCGGTGCGCGCTTCACGCGGGTGGCGCCGATCGCGCCGGTGGCGCCGGGCTGGTTCTCGACGACGAACGGCTGCCCGAGGCTCGCCTGCAGCTTGGGACTCAGTGCACGCGCAACCATGTCGGTCGAGCCGCCCGGCGGGAACGGCACGACGATCGTGACGGGCTTGTCGGGGAACGCGATCGCAGTGGCGGGAACGACGACGGCGGCCGTCGCCAGCGCCGCGGCGCCAATGGCACGGATCAGTGGCTTCATCAGGTGTCTCCAGTGGGGTTCGGCCGCGGCTGGCGTTGAGCCTTCTTGTTCTGTACCGCGGTGCAGCGCAGTCTGGATGCGCTGCTGAGGCGTGTCCAATATATATTTCCGGACCAATTGATTTGTTTTGAGTATCAATCTCGATGGAACTCCGCACGCTGCGCTACTTCGTCACGCTGGCCGAGGAACTGCACTTCGGCCGGGCCGCGCGCCGGCTGTCGATCACGCAGCCGCCGCTGTCGCTCGCCATCCGCGGCCTGGAGGAGGAACTCGGCGTCAGTCTCTTCGCCCGCACGCGCCGGCAGGTCGCTTTGACTCACGCCGGCGCGAGCTTCCTCGAACAGGCACAGGACATCCTCGCGCGCACGGGCGCCGCGGTGGAGCTTGCGCGCGCCGCGGATAGCGGTCGTGTCGGACGGCTGGCGATCGGGTTCATGTCGGCCAGCATCTACACGCTGCTGCCGCCGGTGCTGCGCGAGTTCGCCGCCGCCCATCCCGGTGTGCGGCTCGAACTGCGCGAACTCACGCTGCCGCAGCAGGCGGCCGCGCTGCGACGACACGACATTCACGTCGGTTTCGTCCGCCCGCCGGTATCCGACGCCGAGCTCGCGAGCGAAACGCTGTTCGAGGAGCCGCTGGTCGTTGCGCTGCCTGCCGGACATCCACTCACGGCGCTGCGGCGCGTCCGCGCGCTGCGGCTGGCCGACGAGCATTTCGTGATGTTCCAGCGCGCGCCGGGCCTGGTGCTGCACGATCTTGTGCTCGGGTTCTGTCTGCAACGGGGGTTCACGCCGCGCGTCACGCAGGAGGCATCGCAGTCGCACGCCGTCGTCGGACTGGTGTCGGCCGGCATCGGAGTCGCGCTGGTGCCCGCGTCCGCGCAGGAGAC
>DAINBQ010000109.1:8197-10026 GCA_036732825.1 Burkholderiaceae bacterium
TTGTGGTGCGCGTCGGTGAACGTCTTCAGGTCCTTCCGATCCTCGATCGGAGTCGCCTCGTAGCGCAGGCTGTCAGATTGCAGCAGCGCCTTGTTGCGCGTGACGAGGATCTGGTCCGTGGACGACAGCCAGTATTCGGGCCCGGAGTCATATGAAGGCGCGTCCGAGACGACAACCGCCTCCATGCTGAACTCGCTCGCGAGCCGCTTCACGACCGGCAGCAGGTCGATGTAGCGATTCGTCGCCTGGAACACGATGACGCCGTCTTCGGCCAGGTGCTTCACGTAGAGTGCCATCGCCTCGCGCGTGACCAGGTGCATTGGCACCGAATCGCCCGCGAAGGCATCGACGCCGAGCACGTCGTAGCCGCGCGGAGCCTCGCGCTCCAGGCTGAGGCGGCCGTCGCCGAGCACGACCGAGGTTTTGGCCGCCGTGTCGCGCAGGAACGTGAACTCCGTGTTCGCGACGTCGACGACCCGCGGGCTGATCTCGTAGAAGACGAACTCGTCGCCCGCGCGGCCGTAGGAGGCGACGACCCCGGCTCCGAGCCCAATGATGCCGACCTTGCGCGGCTGCGGCCGCGTCGCATTGAGCGCAGCGAACAGACGGCCGTAGCCGGACGTCGGGCCGAAGTAGTCGCTCGGCCGGTTGCGGTTCTCTGCGCCGAGCAGCTGCCCGCCGTGCACGATGCCCCCGTGCAGCATCGAGCGGTACGGAGCCGGGTGATCGCGGTCTCGTGTGCGGACCACGCCGTAGAAATCGCGCGCCATCACGCGCGTGTCGGCCGCGTACTCCTGCGCGCCGCGCACCGCGAACCAGGCAGTCGCGACAACGACCGCGACCCCGATCAGGCGCCGCCAGCCCGCGAGCTGTCGCAGCACCAGCAGCGCCAGCAGCACCAGCGCGATGTGCACCTCGAAGTAGCCGGGCAGCGTCAGCGGCGCGACGATCGCGACCAGCACGGCGCCCAGCGCGCCGCCCACCGAAAGCATCAGGTAGAAGCGCGTCAGGTAACGCGGATCGGGCTTCATGCGTGCGAGCTCGCCGTGGCAGAACATGCACGCCGCGAACAACCCGATGAAGAAAACCGTCGCGGCCAGCTTGAGCTCGAGCGACGGGATCAGCCAGGCCATCCACGGAATCAGACCGGCCAGCGCCAGGACGAAGAACCAGCGCTTGTACCAGCGCGGGTGATCGAAAGTCAGGATGAAAGTGAGCAGGTAGATCGACAGCGGCAGCACCCACAGGAACGGCACGCTGGCGATGTTCTGCGTCACATGGTTGGTCACCGCGAGCAGCATCACCGAGCCCATCGCGGCAAGCGCGAGCCAGGTCAGCAGCGTCGCGGCGGCGGGTGCGGCTGCAACGCGCCGGGAGATCGTGGGCGGCACGGCCTGGCCCTCGCCCGCCGCATCGATCGCGGCCTTCATCGACGCCCAGGCAGTGGCGGCGCAGACGACGACGAACGCCGCGTAGAGCGTCGACCAGGCCCAGCCGAGTTCCTCGAGTCCGAACCAGGGTTCGAGCAGGAACGGGAAGCCGAGCAGTGCCAGCAGCGAAGCGAAGTTCGACAGCGCGAACAGCCGGTACGGCACTGCGCTGCGAAAGCGTCGCCAGTACCACGATTGCAGCAGCGGAGTGGTCGTCGACAGCAGGAAATACGGCAGGCCGATCGTCGCGACGAGCAGCAGCAGAATGCGGAGGATGGGCGCCTCGTCGCCATGCGGCTTCCAATCGGCCGACGCGAGGATCGGCAGCGTCGCAAGCGACAGCACCAGCAGCGCGATATGCAGCAGCGTCTGTCGGCGCACGCCGAGCCGCGTCGTCAG
>DAINBQ010000110.1:0-8605 GCA_036732825.1 Burkholderiaceae bacterium
CACCTGAGCGCGATGTGCTGTCTGCCTGCCGTTCTCGCCACAGGCGCGCCAGTTCCACTTCACCGAGCGGCGCCGGATGTTTGACACGCAGGCTTTCCACCCATTCGAGAGCGAAGTCGCGCTCGAGACTGTAGTTAAGGGCGGCGGTGATCGCCATCGCAATCAGCGCTCCGATGCCGGCGAGCAGCATGTCCTTCTGTGCGTCCCAGACATCCCCTTGCGTTCCGAGAAATGCAACACCCAGGTCGCCTCCGAACACCTCGGCGGCGCCCCACTCCACGATTTCATAGATGACCGACGTGGAAAGCGTGACGTTGAGCGGGAAGAAGTAGCCCCAGAAGCCACGCAGGTCCGCGACTCGCAGAAAGACCTCCCGGACCGGGTAGGCGAGCAGCAGTCCATAGAAGAAATGGACCGCCCGGTCGAAGTGGTTTCGCCCCGCTGCCTCGGGCCGCGCATCCGCGCCTGTCAGTGCGCCCAGCCAATCCGACCATGGCACCAGCGAATAGGTGTAGTGCGCCCCGACGGCATGCAGCAGCAGGAACACGAAGATCAGCGTGTACGAGATCCGGGACAGTGGCAAAGCGCGCCGGCTTGAGAGCAGGGCCGCCACGAAGACGAACAGCAGGAGATTCTCCAGCAGCCAGTCGCTGCGGTCGTGCGGATTGATCGCCAGCAGAATCCAGATGGCACCGAAGAGGCCGAACATCCAACCCAGATAAGTCCGGCGGGCGATCATCGGGAAGCGGGATAGATCACGGCCTGGACGCTGCCTGCCCCGCTCCGGCGGGACGTTTCGAGATGAGATCCCAGATCAGGCGCCCCGCAGGCAATCGAAAGATGTCCGAGTGCGAACCTCCATCCGTGCCGGGCGCCCTGAAGCGGATCAGCCTGCTTGCGTCCAGGTACAGGACCCGCTTGGTCGCATCGTGCCCGTTCTCGATCGCGCCCGCCTCGTCGACCGAAGTGCAGTTCACGATCGTTTCGGAATTCGATCGGCAGAACGACTTGAAGTAGCGGTAGTTGCCCGCGAGGTCTGCCCACAGGATCGCCTTCGTGGCCGAGTCGTGCTCCGATGTGGTCAACACGATCGACTTCACGCGACCGCAGTCGTCCGGAAAGTAGACATCTTCGTAGAGCAACAGACGTCCCTTCTTGAATCGCTGCAGCGAGAACGCTGCCTGAAACCCGATCAGCCGGTCAACTGACCCCTTGACCGGAGTTCGCGCAACGGCCGCATTCCGTCGGATCGCGGGCCCGATGCAGATCGGTTCCGATCGAGACTTCGGCATCGCCGTAGTAGCGCGGGAAAACGCAGCTGCTGAGCAGTGCAATCGCCGCCGCGCCGGCGATGATGAGTGCTTTCGCCATTGAACCTAGGTAGGCGGGAAAGCAGCGGCGCGCCTTGCGCTAGGTCAACGTACCCTTGCTCCTGCCTGCGGAGCTCTGCGGTAACCATCGCGCAAGGGCCGATTCCGGCCCTGAGGACCCCGGCGACTGTCGGCCGAGTCTTTAGCTCGAAGCGCGGAATCGCTCCGGCACGATGCGGTACTTCTGCATCAGCGCGATGAACGCGCGGCGGTTCTTGCGTGCGGCAGCCGCCGCGTGCGTGACATTGCCCGCGTGCGCAGTGAGGAGCTGCTCGATGCGGCCGCGCTCGAAGTCCTGAACGACGCGCGCCTTGGCTGCGCGGAACGACTCGGCATCCGCCGGTTCGGATGTGCCGCCCACCGCAACGTCCCGCTCGGTCAGGACTGTGGCCGGCGCGAGCAGCACCGCGCGCTCGATCACGTGCTCGAGCTCGCGCACATTGCCCGGCCAGTCGTGCGTCATCAGGCGGTGCAGAGCAGCGGGCGTGAGCCCGGTCACCGCGCGGCCGAACTGGCGCGCGAAGCGGCTGATGAAATGCAGCGACAGCGGCGCGATGTCCTCGCGCCGGTTGCGCAGCGGAGGCAGTTCGAGGTTCAGGACATTCAACCGGTAGAACAGATCCTGCCGGAACTCGCCGCGCGCGGCCATGGCCGGCAACTGGTGATTGCTGGCGGCGATCACCCGCACGTCCGCTCGTCGCACCCGTGCCGCGCCGAGCGGCCGGTACTCGCGCTCCTGCAGAAAACGCAGGAGCTTCGCCTGCGCCGCCAGCGGAAGGCAATCGATGTCGTCGAGGAACAGCGTCCCGCCTTCGGCCTCTGCAACGAGCCCGTCACGCGCGTTGTGCGCATTCGTGAACGCACCCTTCAGATGTCCGAAAAGTTCGCTCTCGACCAGGTCGAGCGGAATCGCCCCGCAATTGACGGCGACACAGGGATGCGCTGCGCGCGGCGACAGGTAGTGAATCGCCTGCGCACACAGTTCCTTGCCGGTTCCCGTTTCACCGAGGATCAGCACGCCGGCGTCACACGCGGCAAGCAGCGGCAGTCGCGCAAGCTGTGCCACGAATGCCTTGCTGCCACCCACGAATCCCCGCAATCGGGGATCGAGAGCGCGTTCATGAACCGGAGGCACCGCTGCGGACTCTCCGAGTACGCGCCGCAGGCGCAGAGTAATCTCGTCCGCGGTCGCCGGCAGAACCATGAAGTCGATGACGCCCATACGCAGCAGCGGCCAAAGGGACGGCAGCTGACCCGGAAGACATGCAGCGACCACCGCACAGCGCCGTGCGTCGCGGTCGGTCCGCAGCATCCACTGCTCGAGGTCGGCGGCGCCTCGGGTTCCAACCACCCAGATCGTCACATCCGCCGCGATTTCATCCGGCTCGCACCCAGTCTGTCGAACCTGCGACTCGACGTCGATGCCCTCGACCGGATCCAGTTGGTCCATCAGGGCCCGCGCCAGCAGGAAGTCATTGGGATCAGCGATGACGGTGCAGCGATGACGGGTCATCGAGTCGTCCCTCCCCGAGATGATTGCGCTTCCCTGGCCGCCTCAGCTCTGAAGCTGCAGTGCGATGCTGCGGCGGCCGGCGACCGCTACAGCAGGCACGCTCGCTGCGGAGCGTCATTGAATCATCGCGGGGCCACAATGTCATCCCCCGAACGAGGCAAGATGCACGCGAATATTCACGCGGTCGTGCGCTCGGGACTTGACATATGAAATCCGGGTGACGACCGATCGGCAGTCGGCGTCGATCAGCGTTTGCCGAACAGACCTTTGAGCAGGCTCGCAGGATCCTGATCCTGCGCGGCAGGTTCGGCAGCCTTCTTCGCGGGCGGCGGTTTACCCGTAAGCGCGGTCTGGCATGGATGCGGATCGGAAGGTTGCGTCAGAAACTGCTTTGCAAGGGATGACAGGCCGCCGGAGGCGACTGCCGCTCCCAGCGAAACGGCTCCCTCGAGTGTGCCCTTCGCGTCGATACCGACCTTTGGATTCCGAAGCGGGCCGCTCAGGCTGACGAACTGCGCCAGGTCGCCCGCGTCCAGCCGCAGACCCTGCTTGACGACCGGGCGGAACGACAGATTCAGCCGCTCGGCTCCGAAATCTATCGTCCCGCTCGCGACGACATTGAGCTTCGACGTCTCGACCGCAATCGTCCGGTCGATCGTCGCGACACCTGCCCGCACCGGAAGTACTGCCACCGCGCACTGGACCTGCGTGCCGGATTCGGACCGGTGCAGCGGATTGACCGCGTTGAGCAGCGTAGTCGCGGCATCGCCCATCGGCAGCGCACCGGCGGCCAGGCGGGTGGGTCCCACGACGACGCGCAGCGTGCCGTTCGCGCTGGCGGCCATCTGGTGCAGTGAGACTCCGGACATCGCGAGATCGACCATGGCATCCGTTGCTCCGCCGGTCATCTCGGTCGGGCGTCCGAGTTGGGAGGCGAGCGTCGGCAGCTTGATGTCCTTTGCGTCGAGCCGCAGTGTGCTGCGCGGATTCGCGGCGGCCTGCAGTTCCAGCCTGCCACCGACGCTTCCTCCGGCGAGGTTCAGCGCGATCGGCTCCGCCAGCAACCTGCCGTTGACCAGCGTGCCGCGAACACGCACGTTTGTGAGCGGCAGTCCGTCCGGCAGTCGGAGCCGATCGATGCGCAGGTCGACGTCGGCATCCGCCTCGTTCAGCGCCGTGAACGGCAGTTTCGCTTCGCTGAACACGCGGCTCGATGACGGCTGGCCAGCTTTCGGTTCCGCGCCCGGCCGTGCAAGGTCGAGGTCCTTGGATGTGAGGCGCGCGGTCAGGCGCGGCTTCGCACCCTTGGTGTTGACCACGAGCGAGCCTTCGACCGACGTCTTGCCCACCCGCAACACCATCGGTTCGATGCGTTGTACATCCTGGGAAGCCGCGAGCGTCGCATCGAGCGCGGCCGGAACCGGCAGTTCGACATTCACACCGGCGAGCCTGGACAGCGCAGCAAGCTCGAGTATTTCGGCCGCGATCTTGCCGTTGACGGCAATGCGAGGCGCGCTGCGGTCCAGATGGCCATCGAATTTCGCTTCCGCTCCGGGCAAGGTCAGCACGAGATCAAGCGGCCACTTCGGATCGCGATCGAGCAGACGCTCGACGGTGCCTATCGTTCCCTTGATTGTGAACGGCTGTTCGCGCAACGCCGCTCGCAGCTCCAGTTGATCGAGTCCCGCCGCGGCCTTGGCCAACGTCATGCGCTCGATTGCAAGTTCGAGCGGTGGCGAACCCCGTTCGCGGAAAGTCACACGCCCATTTTCCACAGCCACGGACGGTGCGACGAAGCCGAAACCCGCCGAGCCGTCACTCGGAGCTGCCGGCTTCTTCGGTTGCAGGACCCAGTTGCCGGTTCCGCCCGCGTCGGACTCCAGCAGCAATTGCGGCTCCACCAGCACGAGCCGCGCGATCTCGATCCGCCGTTGCAGCAGTGGCATCAACGCGAGGACGCCCTCGAGGCGCTTGACACGCAGCATGTCGGGCTGCGAGCCCCACTTCGCGTTGCTGAATGCGACGTCCTCCGCAACGATGACGATCCGCGGCAGCACGCTCACGCTGAGCTTGCCGCCGATCCGCAGCGAGCGACCAGTGGCCTGCTCGACCATTCCCAGTCGAGCTCGTACGAAGGGCTCGACGTCGATTGTTGCGACCAGTGCGCCGGCGATCACTGCGATCAGCACGAGACCCGCCAGCCCGACCCATATCCACCGCTTCAGTTTCGGATTCACTCCTTCTGCTTCCTCACTTCGAACCCGATGCGGCGGCGAAGAGCCGGGTGCCGATGAATGCCCCCAGCGCGGAGACGACGAACACGAGGACCTCGCCGCCCTGCGACGGCAGGTTGAAACCCACTACGTTGACTCCCAGCGCGAACAGACCGAAGACCACCGCGCCGGTCAGCACCGCGACGAGCAGTTCGAGCGTGAGTCTGCGGCGACCCGTCCGCCACTGTGTGCCCTTGCGGATCACACCGCCGGCGAGTCCTCCAAGCAGCGCACTGCCGATGAAGCGCCATGGCGTCTGGAATGCGACGCTTCCCTGTGCCCCGCTCGCGATGACCGGCCCCTCGGCGCGGACCGTCGCACTGCCGACGCCGGCGGATCGGATGCGCGCGGTCGCAATCCCTGAGTCGTCGAGCACGACGGTCAGCGGCTCGACCCGGCCACCATTGCTGGCCAGCTGGATGCGAAGGCCGCGCGTGACCTGCGGCGCCTTCGAGCTGACGACGATGTCGGCCGTCTCGAGGCCGAACCCCTGAATCAGCGGCGGGCTGATCCGCACTTCGACTTCGGGACGGACGACCCTCATCGTCAGCTGTGCCCCGTCGGGGTTCACGGTCGAGCGGACCGTGAGCCTGACTTCCGGCCCAGGATCGTTGCTGCTGACACGAATCACCTCGAACGGCGGCGCAGTGCGCATGACGCGTGCCACCTGCGGATCGGACGTGACCGGGCCCTGGATCTGGAACGCGAAGTTGCCGTCGAGCGGACGCTCTGCGTTGCTGCCGAGTTCGACGAAACCGACCTGGATCCGGCCTTCGAACAGCTTGCGGTCGGGATTGAAGCGCAGCGGCGCGTCTTCGGCGGCGATCGCCTTCAACGTCAGCCCACCCTGTCCGCCGAGCGCGGACTCGATGATGCCCTTGAAGACTGCCGTGCGCCTTTCCTTCTCGGGATCGTTGACCGGCCAGTTGAGCTGATGTGCAACGACGTCGTGCACTTCGCGTTCCTGTTCGCCGGTCAGCGAGCGGTACAGCAGAGCGTTCGAAGCAGGAACAGCGCTCGGCCCAAGTCGTGGTGGAGAGATGTTTGCGGATCCGGGGTCCGAAGGCTCGACGACGTGCGCAGGCGACTTCGCAATCGATGCCTTGACATGTTTGGTCTGCAGCTGTTGCGGAGTCAGGCTCGCAGCCGCAGGTTGCGATGGTGCGGCTTTGGACGCCACGCTGCTGCCGCGGGCCGGGTCCTGTCGCGTGTATGCGCCGGAACTCTGCGCGGCGGCCCCAATCGAGATCAGCGCACCGGCGCAAAACGCCGCGCATTTGTAGAAGCCGCTGACGGAGTTGCCTGTCGTCATTTCCCGACGCCTGCCGAGCCGACGCTGGAGAGTCGGCGATCCGCGCCTCGTCGAGTGATCGTACGCTTCGAGCGGCGGGCGTCAAAGGGCAGCGTGCGGACCGGCGTCCCGGATCACGGCGGACGCGACGAACTCCCGTGCTTTTGGCTGCTCGCTTTCAGTCGAAACGGTGGCTTTGATCAGCATCGTCCCGCACGCCGCTACCAGCACGGCTCCAAACGCGCGCTTCAGTTGGCGGACAGGCAGCCGATGTGACCATGCGACTCCCTGCGGGGCCATCAGGATCGCGCTCGACGCGAGGATCAGCGCCGCCGGCCAGCAAACGAGGCCGAACAGCATCGGCGAGTCGATCGATGCGATGTCAGCGCGAGCGAACGCGAAGCTCGCTGCACCGGCAGCTGCGATCGCCAGTCCGACTGCGCTCGAGGTGGCAACCGCGCGCTTCATCTCGACATTGTGGAACAGCAGGTACGGCACGGTGAGGCTCGCTCCGCCGACGCCGGCGATCGAGCTGAATGCACCGATCAGGGCACCGATGAAGGAAGTCGGGCTTCTCCGCACCGCATCCGCGAGCCGGCCACCGCGCTGTGGCCGCACCGGGGCATCGCGCAGCATTTTGACCGCGAAGTAGCCGGCATAGACGGCGAATATCAGCGCGACCCACTGCCCGGTCAGGGCCGCTGCCAGCTGTGCACCGACCGCGGCGCCTACTGCTGCACCCGGAGCGAGCGACTTGACCGACGCAAGATCGAGCGCACCGCGTCGATACTGGGCAAACACCGCCGAACACGCGGTCGGCACCATGACTGCGAGCGACGTCGCCACCGCGACCTTCGGCAGCAGGTCGGGTGCGATGCCAAAGGCCGGCAGCAGAACGATCAGCACCGGGACGACGACGAAGCCGCCGCCGATGCCAAGCAGTCCGGCGAGAAAGCCGCCCAGCATTCCCGCGCCCAGCAGCAGCAGATAGATCATGCCAACTCTCCTTGCGGCCTGAATCATTCGATGTTCGGATCAGTGCACAGGGAGAACCTTACGAAGGCACAATGCGCTTCACCATTGAATATTCACGCCCGCCGCAGGGAAAATGCCGCCCTGCCCGGTCGATCTGATCTCGCTACCTCCAATGACCTCCGACATAGAAGCCATCGTCGTCCCGCGTACCGCCGACCTGGGCGACGGATTCACGGTTCGGCGTGTATTGCCTTCGGTCCAGCGGCGCGCGGTCGGCCCGTTCGTGTTCTTCGACCAGATGGCGGCCGAACTCGGGGTTGGACAGGGACTGGACGTCCGGCCCCATCCGCATATCGGCCTGGCCACGGTTACCTACCTGTTCGAGGGCGAGATCCTGCATCGCGACAGCCTCGGAACCGTGCAGCCGATACGGCCGGGCGAAGTGAACTGGATGACAGCCGGGCGCGGCATCGTTCATTCGGAGCGCACCCCGCCAGAACTGCGTACACGCGGCTCGCGACTTTCCGGCGTCCAGGTCTGGGTTGCGTTGCCAAGGTCGCAGGAAGAAGCCGAGCCGGCGTTTGCGCATCACGCGGCGTCCGAGCTTCCGGCCTGGGACGATGCCGGCGTACGCGTGCGGTTGATCGTCGGCCACCTTGCGGGCGTCCGGTCTCCGGTCCGCGTCCATTCCGAAATGCTTTATGCCGACGTCGCGCTCGATGCCGGCTCGAGCTACGCGATCCCGGCCGAGCCCGCCGAGCGCGCCGCCTACATCGTCGAGGGAAACATCCGCGTCGGTTCCGATCCGCAGCGTTACGAAGCGGGGCGGCTGCTGGTGTTCAGTGCGCGACGCGACATCGTGCTCGGCACCGACGCACCTGCCCGGCTCATGCTCATCGGCGGCGAACCGCTCGACGCGCCCCGGTTCGTCTGGTGGAACTTCGTCTCGAGTTCAAGGCAGCGCATCGAGCAGGCGCAGGCGGACTGGAAGGCCGGCCGCTTTCCACCGGTGCCCGGCGAGACCGAGTTCATCCCGCTTCCGGAACGGCCATTCGTCGCTGAGCAGCGTTAACCCATAGGCCTGCCCTCGGGCAGGGCCACGGCCGCGCCCTGCAGCCCGGACCGCGAGATCCTGTGGCCGGGCGCGTTGATCCAGGGCCGGAGTCACCGCGACGGCATCGGC
>DAINBQ010000110.1:8705-9972 GCA_036732825.1 Burkholderiaceae bacterium
TATGTCCTGCTGGAGCTGCTCTTGCCGGGAGGGACATTGTTTGCGCTGCTCCTCTTTCTGTATCAGCGCTGGAAGCTCAACGCGGCAAGCCTGCCGACACTGATCGGGTTGGCGTCGCCTCCTGCGCTCATGAGCACGCTCGGGCGAGGCATCCGTGCCATGCAACCCGAACGCAAAGACGAGGAACGCCCGTGGAACGCGCCGCTGGGCACAGTTCGCTCCCCGCTCAAGCGCGTGCTCAACCAATCTTCTGAGGACCGCGCGCCAAGGTTTACATCAAATGACTTACGGAGCAAGCGCAATGGTTGACACGCAGGTCACTGCCGCCCGTTGGAAGTCGTCGTTCCCTTTCGATCCGACTTATGCGGCGCTGACGCTCACGGCGCTGCTGTGGTCGACCAACTTCATCATCGGCCGCGCGGTTCGGGACGACGTCTCGCCAGCGGCGCTGAATTTCCTGCGTTGGGCGATCGCGTTGCTGATACTCGTGCCGATCACGCTGCGCGACCTGCAAGCGCACCGCGCGACGCTCATGCGCCACTGGAAGCTGATCGCGCTGCTCGGCTTCACTGGCATCGCTGCCTTTCAAACACTCGGCTATGTCGCCCTGACGACGACGACCGCGCTCAATACGATCCTGCTGCTCGCGCTCGCACCACTGGCGATCGTCGCTCTTTCGTGGCTGGCGCTCGGCGAGCGCGTCACACGCGTCCAGGCGTTGGGACTCGGCATATCTCTCGTCGGCGCCGCTGTGCTGATCTTGCACGGTGATCCAGCAACGCTGGCCGAAATGCGTTTCAACGCCGGCGACCTCTGGATGCTTCTTGCGGTCGTTCTATGGGCCGTCTACTCGGTTCTCTTGCGCCGCCGCCCGGCCGAAGTGCCGCCGCTCGCGCTGCACACGATGTCCGTCGCCGCGGGAACGCTCTGGATGCTGCCGGCATTCGGCTGGCAAGCGACGCACGGAAGCGCGCTTCCGAGCAGCACGGCGGCCTGGATGGCAGTTGGATTTATCGCCGTGTTTTCCTCGGCGCTCGCCCACGCACTGTGGGTGCGCGGCGTGGCGACAATCGGTCCGAATCGCGCCGGCGTGTTCATTCACCTGATTCCGGTTTTCGGCGCCGTCCTGGCGATCACATTCCTGGATGAAGAACTGGCCGCTTACCACGCAGCCGGTGCGGCGCTCGCACTGTGTGGCATCGTGTTGACAAGCCGGAAGTAGCTGGACGGAATCATCGGTTCCATGCAGTCGCCGAGCGATGTCAGC
>DAINBQ010000111.1:0-5679 GCA_036732825.1 Burkholderiaceae bacterium
CTGGTCGCCAAGTACCCGACACACGCCGACCGCAAGGACTTCTGGCGCGTCCCAACGCTTTACAAGACGATTCAGGACAAGAACATCGCCGACAAGGTCTACGAGAAGTTCCCGCTCGTGATGACCTCGGGACGTCTGACCGAATACGAAGGCGGTGGCGACGAGACGCGGTCCAACCCGTGGCTCGCCGAACTGCAACAGAACGCATTCGTCGAGATCAATCCGAAGGCTGCCAACGACCGCGGCATCCGCAACGGCGAGTGGGTCTGGGTGAACACCCCGACCGGTGCGAAGCTCAAGGTCATGGCCCTCGTGACCGAACGGGTCGGGCCGGACACCGTGTTCATGCCATTCCACTTTGCCGGGTGGTGGCAAGGCAAGGATCTGCTTGACAGCTATCCGGCTGGGGCAGCGCCGATCGTCCGCGGGGAAGCGGTCAACACCAGCACGACCTATGGATACGACTCGGTGACGAACATGCAGGAAGGCACAAAGACGACCCTTTGTCAGGTTGCCAAGCTGGCCTGAGAGGCCTCGAGAACGAAACAAGGAGACTCACGATGGCCCGCATGAAGTTCATTTGCGATGCCAACCGCTGCATCGAGTGCAACGGCTGTGTCACGGCCTGCAAGAACGCGAATGACGTCCCGTGGGGCGTCAACCGCCGACGCGTCGTCACGCTGAATGACGGCGTGCCTGGCGAGCGCTCGATATCGGTTGCCTGCATGCACTGCTCGGATGCGCCATGCATGGCGGTATGCCCGGTCGATTGCTTCGTCCGCAGCGAGGACGGAGTGGTGCTGCACGACAAGGACCAATGCATCGGCTGCGGCTACTGCCTGTATGCCTGCCCCTTCGGCGCGCCGCAGTTTCCGCAGGCGGGCGCCTTCGGCGCACGCGGCAAGATGGACAAGTGCACGTTCTGCGAGGGCGGCCCCGGCAAGGGCAGCGAGGAAGCGCAGTACGGCAAGTACGGCCAGAACCGCGTCGCCCAGGGCAAGCTGCCGCTGTGCGCCGAGATGTGCTCCACTAAGGCGCTGCTCGCCGGCGACGGTGACGTCATCGCGAACATCTTCCGCGAGCGCGTCACCGTGCGCGGCAAGGGGTCCGAAGTCATCGGATGGGCCACGGCGTATGGCACACCCAAGGGCGGCTCGACTCCTCCCGCATCAGAAGGGAAGAAATAATGCGGGTGCTAAGAACGCCGGGTGCGGTGCTGGCAGCTCTGCTGGTGGTGGTCGGTCTGTCGTCCTGCGAGGAGCAGAAGGTCACACGCTACGAGCCGGGCAAGTACTCAGGCGCCCCGGTCGCTTCTCCGTGGGACTCGCCGCAGTACGGCGGCAAGCAGGCGGAATGGGAGGCGGCTATCCAAGCGCGCACGCAGGGCCAGAACGACTACGCACGCATACCGGCGAAGTAGGGGGAGGCGCTAGATGACGATTCTTTCCTGGCGGGCGGGGTTGGCGGCAGCCGTGCTGGCTTTCGCAGGCTACGCCGGCGCGCAACCGGCGAGTCCGCCGCAGCAGGACCCCGCGCGTCAACAGGCCGAGCGAAGCGTTACCCAGCCGTATAACAACGCGCCGTTCTGGCGCGAAGTTCGCACCAGCGACCAGGGCTTCACCCAAGTGGGAGACTCGCCGGAACGCGGGGTGCTGATCCAGTCGCGCGGCGAGACCTGGAGGCAGGCGCGCGTACCGGTGGCGCTGATCGGTGGACTGCTGGTTGCGCTGGCCGTCGTATCGCTGGGTGGTTTTTATGCGTACCGTGGATCCATCCCGGTTGGCGAGAGCGGTTCGAGGATGATGATCCAGCGCTTTCGTCCGGCGGATCGCTACGCGCACTGGACCATGGCGATCGTCTGGGTGACCCTGGGCATCACCGGCCTCATCCTTACGTTCGGCAAGGTGCTGCTGCTGCCGATCATTGGCCACACACTTTATTCGTGGGTGGGGGCAGCGGCGAAGAACCTCCACAACTTCATCGGCCCGCTTCTTATTGTCGGCGTCGTGTGGATGATCATCCGCTACCTGCCGTACAACCGGCTAACCAGGGAAGATTTCGTCTGGATGAAGAACATCCGCGGCAACCTGACCGGGCACGAGTACCCCTCGGGCAAGTTCAACGGCGGCGAGAAGATGGTTTTCTGGTTCCTGCTGGTCCTGCTTACGCCGCTGCTGATTGTTTCGGGTCTTTTGCTCAACTTCCCGAACTTCGGCCAGACCCGGGAGACGATGCAGACCTTCAATGTCATCCACATGGTGTTGGCCTATGTGGCGATTGCGATGGCCTTCGTGCACATCTATCTGGGCACGATCGGCATGAAGGGCGCCTACCGCGCGATGCGGCACGGGTACGTCACGGCCGAATGGGCCAAGCACCACCACGAGCATTGGTACAACGACGTCAAGGCGGGAAAGGTGCCCGAGAGTCCAATGGTGTCAGAGACCGCGGTGCCGGAGCCTGTCCGCCACAGTGTCCTGCTAGCAAGCAAGTAACCTCGGGGGAGTCATGCTGAAGCACTTCGTCATTGCTCTTTGTGGGCTAGCTTTTTCAGCGGCTGGATTGGCCAAGTTGCCGGATCCAACACCTGAGCAGCAGGCGGCGGCGAAGCTGAATGCGGCCAAGGCGGCACACGCGGGCAAGGTCGACGCCTACGCACTCTGCACGTCGCAGGCCAAAATCGCTGACGCGTATATCAAGGAGCAGAAGGCTAAGGGCAAGGATTACACGCCTGAAGCGACACCCGCCTGCGCGAATCCCGGTCCGTTCGTGGCACCGGCGATGACCCCGGTCGGGACCACTCCCCCGGCGCAACCCGCAGCTGCTTCGACGCAACCGGCAGCGCCGGCCGCCAAAAAGTAGCGGTCGATTACGTTGAAGCAAAAGCGCCCCGCGGGGCGCTTTTGCTTTTTCGCCGGCACGCAAGGCGCCGTCGTGTGTCCGGCTCAGGCCCGGCAGCTCTGCCACTGCCGGCTGTACGTCACGGCCGGCTGTACGACGACGGTCGCACCACTCGGTTTGCGCAGGTCGCTACCGATCTCGAGCTCCAGCTGCGTTGCGTACTTTTCAAAGAACGCGTCGAACATTTCGCCGCCTCGCGTGCCCACCGCGTGCAGGCGGTCGCTGCCGGCGTCCCACTCCAGCAGCACGGCAGCCAGCGGCTGCGGCGCCGGTCCGTCGATCACGCTCGCGCCGTGCAACGGGTCGTAGCGCGAATTGTCGCCGCAGCAGTGAATCACGTGCGCAGGCTCACCGCGGCCGCCGCTGCGCAGGCCGATGAAGCTGATCGCTGGTTTGGGGTACATCAGTTTGTGCGCACAAATCGCCGAGAACGCGACGATTGATTTGTTCGGGCCCACGCCAGCCGGTGTTGCATAGCGCCGCTTATCCTTGGTCACCAGCTCGGCCGCCTTCACCTCGTGCTCGAACGCGATCAGGAACACCGGCGTCAATGCATACGGGTAGTTGAAGAGGAACGCTTCGCCTCGCTTGAGCTGGCGTGCCGGCCACGGCCTGCCGTGTGAGTCGACCAGCAGTGAACGCGGATACCGCTGCACCTCGCCGACCGCCACCACCGGCAGCGCGCTGGAGGCCGCCCACGCGCCTGCGACGCAAGCGGCTTGACGCATCAGCTGGCGGCGGCGCGCGGCGTTGGAATTCGGCTGCACACGAAAGACGCTACACGAGCTGCGAAGTCCGAGCAATGCGCTCGACAGCTTCTATCTGCCGGCCGGATGACGCGGCCTATCGGTTGCCGCCGTCCCAGTCGCTCAGAATCGAGGCGGCGTCATCCGAGTAGCGCGAATGTGCCGAGCGCGTCGGAGTGCCTGTCACGATCCAGCACAGCAAGGTTTCGCCCGGCGCACAGAACGCCTGCTCCACGTCCGCGTCGTAAATCGACGCACCGCTGAGGACCTTGGCGCCGTAGCCCATCAGGTGCAGGGCGTTCAGAAAGTTCATCAGCGCGGCGCCAATGCACAGCCATTGCTCCTGCGCCGGCACGTAAAGCGCCCCATCTTTAATGTGGCCGATCACGGCCAGCAGGCACGGGCCGTTGCTGGCGCGCTCACGGGCCCGCTGCACCTCGGCCGCGTCGCAATCGCGGCGCTGCGCGCCCCGTGCATACAACTCGCCCAGAGCCGCGCGCTGATGTGCATCGATGTGCACAAACCGGCACGGCCGCAGCGCCTCGTGGTCGGGCGCCCGCAGTGCCAGCGCCGCTGCGCGCAGCAGCTCGGCGCGTCCGGGGGCCGGCGGGCCGAGATACTTCGGGCTGACCGAATAGCGCGACGCCAGGTGCATCAGAACATCGGCGGGTTCGGGTCGGTCGACTTCTGACGGACTCTTCATGGGCTGGTGCGCAATCGACACGATGCGGGAGGAGTGGCGCTAGCCGAGCCGGTTGAACGTGCACACGAAGTCGACAATGCCATTTGCGTCGTCGAGGTCGAACTGCGGCAGCGCCGTATCAAAGCGACAGTCGGTGGCGATCGCGACGATGTGCGGATCGTGGGGGTGCAGAGCTTCCTTGGCGTTCGCCCGGCGGAATATCTCGATCTTAGGGATGGCCTCCCGCTTGAAGCCTTCTACCAGCAGCAGGTCGCAAGGGGAGATGCGGTCGACCAGCTGCTGCAGCGTCTGCTCTGGCTCACCCCGGAGCTCGTGCATGTGCGCCCAGCGCACGCTGGACGACAGCAGCACCTCCCGACATCCCGCACCCCGGTGGCGGTACGAGTCCTTGCCTGGCACGTCGACGTCGAACTCGTGATGCGCGCGCTTGATCAGCGACACCTCGAGGCCGCGTCCGGTCAGCAGCGGAATGATGCGCTCGATCAGCACGGTCTTGCCGCTGCCAGACCAGCCGGCAAATCCAAAAACCTTCATGTGGGCATCGGCCGTTGGCTAAGCGCGGCCCTGTTCCGAGTTAAGTTCGAACTCGAACTTTAGCAACGCGAGCGGCAAGCCGGGCCGCGGCCCGGCTCGTTGGCGGAGTCTCGTACGCGTGTTGCTTCCGCATGAGCGGCGCTGAGCCGGGGAGACCCGCAAAATCGTGCCGCACGAACTCGCTCGTGGGGTCAGGCGACCTGGTCAGCCTGATGTCACTTCAGGAAGTCTGGGAAAGCGAGATGGATAAGACTACTTGGAAACTTCCGTGCCACCTTTCTTGAACGCCGGGCTTGAATGGTCGTTCGCCTGTCCCGGTTTGGGGCCGGACGACACATCGCCCTTGGCTACATCGGGAGGCGGCATCGGCGCCGTAGGCGTCGCCGGCGGCGATTGAGCCTCTTGGACCGATTGCGCTGGCGGTGCCGCGGTCGGCACGGAGGGCGTGTCGGTCTTGTTACATGCAGTAGTGAAAATGAGCGCGCCAGCGCAGACTGCAAAGATGGAAGTAAGACTCTTCATCGCATTTCTCCAGTTCCCCAAGCGGCAAGCGAGTCCCTGCCTAAGTATTGAACGTAACCCCATAGACCAGCGATGTCTGTGCGGTGCCGAACGCACGGATGCGCTGAACCTCAGGTCGTCGGCATCGATGCTGGCCGAGTGGTTCATCATCCTGCTGGTGGACGTTGGCGCGATTAACACGGCAACTAGCGTGCCCGCTGGTGGACAGGCAACCCTCTAGCGATGCTGCTCAGCGAACTTCGGCAGCATCCAGGAGTCATCGTCGCCGTCGCA
>DAINBQ010000111.1:5779-9885 GCA_036732825.1 Burkholderiaceae bacterium
AGTGTCCGGTTCGAGCGAATCTGGATCGAGCGCGCGAGTGACCCGAGTTGGCTCTGCCATCCGCAACTCATGCCTCTGCGCTCATTGGAGTCTGATTTCGCCGTCAAATTTTGAGTTCAACTTTAGGCCAGCGACTTCGAGCGTCACCGTTGCCGGGAAGGATTCCGTACCCGAGATGGCGTGAGCCGCAATCGCCTTTGCCACCGCTTGTTCGATCTCACGCTGCGAACTGACGCCAACCATCTTCAGGAATTTGCGAATGCTCAGGTTGAATGTTTCCTCGTTCATGGACGTCTCCTGTTCTCTGATGAAGGAAAGCGGTGCCTCCGTCGGCATCTGAACTTGAGATGACTCCCTGCGCCGGCTTGCACTGACATCAGGATGTCGGTGGCGACTTCCTGGGACAGGGTCGGCAGGAAGTACCCGGGCAGTGTGTGCTGCAGCGCAAGATCGCACGGTAACCCAAGGACATGCTATGCGCTCGACCAGCGCATTCAGATGTGATGGAAAGTCGTGCAGAAGGGCGGCGTAGAGGGGGGTGCCGAAGAGCGGTCGGCTGGTTACACGGCGCACAACCACTGCGCGCGCCGACACGGCGAAGCACCGATCCGGATCGTGCTCCGAGGCGTTCATGAACGCCGCGACAGATGCGAGCACTCGCACACATGTGTCCTGAACGCTTTCGGCGGCGCGCTAATCCTCGCGTCATAGCCGCTGCCCGGCCGTCCTGTCGTCCGTCGGGACGATAGAAAGTCGTGGAGAGCCGCGCCGATACTCTTGGTAAGGCGCCTGTGCGCCGGGCAGGAGGTGGCCATGATCAACGACGCTAAACATGGTCAGGACTCGAGCGACGATCTCAAGTTGCTCGCTGGCGTCTGGACGCTGGTCTGCGTGGCCGTTCTCGCAACGGCCGTATTCCTCTAGAGCTCAGTCGTCGCGATTGACGACGCGGCCGTCGCGCAGTTCGACGGCCCCGCCGGACGCCAGTTCGGCAACCGACCGCCGGATGAAATCCTCGAACGGCAATCTGAAATAGCGCTCGTTGATGATGCGGAAGTAGCGCGCGCCTCGCAGGTGCTCGACCAGCGCGTCGAGCTCGATCTCGCGCACTTCCAGCAGGTAGAACTTGATCAGCGCCTTCGCGACCTGGCGCGCGTTGCGTTCCGGGCTGGCTGCCAGCGCCTCGAGCCGCCTGGCCGCCCGTGCCAGCGCATCATCAACGTCGGTGAACGTCGCCCCGTGGCCGGGAATCACCAGCCGCGGCGCCAGTTCAGCGATCAGCGCGAGCATCGCGCGCTGCTCGGCGAAACCGGACTCGCCTTCGATCTCGGGAAAGATCGCGCCGAACCCATGCTGCCAAAGCGCATCGGCCGAAATCAGGATCCGGTCTTCCGCATTCCACAACACGACCGAGTTCGGATCGTGGCCCGGCGCAGCGAGCGCCTGCCAGTCGCGACTACCCATGCGCAAGGTCGAGCCGGGCTCGATCAGCGCGTCGTACATGAAACGGTCGCAGCGCTGGCCGGTCGCGGCGTAGGTCAGAACCTCGTCATCCCAGGTCCGGACCGCCTCGGCGTGACCCGGCGGCATCAAGATGGACGCGCCGAACTCGCGCTTCAGCAGCGCGTTGCCGCCGCAGTGGTCAGAGTGCAGGTGCGTGTTCACGATGCGCGTCAGGTGCCGCCCACCGAGCGCATGCCGCACCAGTTCGAGCGTCTGCGTGTTGTGAGCGACATAGCCGCTGTCGACGAGCGTCGCCGAATGACGGTCGTCGAACAGAAGGACATTGTTCGATGACAGCCAGCCGCGTTCAAAGACGCGCATCGTTGGCGGCAGCGGCGCCGTGCTGATCATTGGCTACTGCTCCCATGCACGGCGCAGCGCAATCTGCGCCCACACGCGCCGCCGCGCCTCGTCGCTCATGCCGCTCCATTGCGCGATCTCCTCGATCGTGCGGGAACACCCCTCGCACCAGCCGGTGCTCGCGTCCATCCGGCAGACCGAGATGCACGGCGACGGTACTGGTGTGACCGCGGGATCGGGCACGGCAGCGGAGAGAGGACGCGACGGCATCGGCTGATTTTCTCATGCAGCCGGGCGCCGGTCGGCCCGTTGTCAGGCAGCGCGTGGCGTGCGGCGCTTCGGTGCCAGCCTTTCGTTGAAACGCGCGGCGTCGATGACGACGCGCTCGTGTGTGCCCTCGGATATCAGCTCGTGGCCATCATGGGCGCTGGCGCGAAACGAGACCTTGCGGCCGCTGACCGCGACGACCTCGCAGTGCACGCGCACCGTCAGGCCGGGTGGCGTCGCGGCCAGGTGTGAGAAGTTGACGTGGGTGCCGACCGATTGTTCACGCGGCCAGTCCAGGTAGGGCTTGATCGCGAGCTGGCATGTGCCCTCCATCAGCCCGACCAGGAAACCGGTGGCGAACACGTCGGGCATTTCCCGGAACTCCTGCCATTCCGGATACAGGTTCGGCACCGTCTTGCTATCGGGCACCGTGTATTCGAAGTCGAAGCTGATGCCGGGCTTGAGGTCGGGCGACATGATTGACACGCGATTGCGGGAACCGGGCGATTCTACGAGCAGCGCGGCGCTGCACTACCATGGACCCGATGCGACACCTCCCGAATGCGATCACCGCCCTCCGGTTCCTGCTGATACCGGTGCTGGTCGTGTTGTTGCTGCAGCGCCGGTACGAGGCGGCCTTCGCGGTTTTTGTCGTTTCGGCGCTCAGCGACCTGGCCGACGGCGTGCTGGCGCGCATGTGGAACGCGCGCACGCGGCTCGGCGCCATCGCCGATCCGGCGGCCGACAAGCTGACGATGCTGGCGACGACGCTGGCACTGGCGAGCGAGCATCTGCTGCCGATGTGGCTCGCGGTGGCGATCGTCGCGCGCGACGTCGTCATCGTTGGCGGCGCCATTGCGTACCACTTCATCGTCGGCCGCGTCGAAGTGACTCCGAGCTGGCTGTCCAAGGGCAACACCGCGCTGGAATTCGCCACTCTTGCCGCGGTGCTGGCGGATGCTGCAGGCGTGATCGAGGTCCCGGCGCTGCCGCAGCTCTTCGTGCTGCTGCTGGTGACGATCATCGCATCGGGCGTGCATTACGTCTGGGTCTGGGGCCGAAGGGCGCTCAGTGCACGCCGTGCTGCGCCGTCGACGGCCGATCGCTAGCGTCCGAGCAATGTCTGGGCACGGCCGGATGAATCGTCGCGCAGCTCTGCAGGCCGGTCTCGCCGCGGCCGCGCTCGGCGCTCTGCCCACCGCGGCGCAGGGCAGAGCTCGGCTGAGCCGGGCCATTCCCCACGGCGGGGAACAGCTGCCGGTGATCGGCATGGGCACCTGGCTCACATTCGACGTCGGCGAAGGCACGGTCGAAAGGCAGCGTCGCCGAATGGTCCTGCAGCAGTTCTTCGATGCGGGCGGCGGCATGATCGACTCGTCGCCGATGTATGGCCGCGCGGAGCGCGTCGTCGGTGATCTACTGCGCCAGGTACCGCACGCGGGAAAACTCTTCTCCGCCTCCAAAGTATGGACGCCGAGCGAGCGCGTCGGCCGCACGCAGCTGGCCGAATCGGAACGGCTGTGGGGACTGCCTCGGCTCGACCTGCAGCAGGTGCACAACATGCTCTCCTGGCCCGCTCACCTGCGTACGCTGCGCGAGTGGAAGGAGGCGGGGCGCATCCGCTACATCGGCATCACGACGTCGCACGGCCGCAAGCACGACGAGATGGAAGCGGTGCTGAAACGCGAACCATTCGACTTCGTGCAGTTCACGTACAACCTGGCGGATCGCAGCGTCGAGCAGCGGCTGCTTCCGCTGGCAGCGGATCGCGGCATCGCGGTCATCATCAACCGACCCTTCGACGGCGGATTGCTGTTCAACGCGGTCGGCACCCGGCCGCTGCCCGCATGGTCGGCGGAGATCGGCTGCGCGAACTGGGCGCAGTTCATGCTGAAGTGGATCGTCGGACATCCTGCCGTCACCTGTGCAATCCCGGCCACTTCGGACCCCGACCACATGCGCGAGAACATGGGCGCAGGCGTGGGAGTGTTGCCCGACGCCGCGATGCGCCGACGCATGGCGGATACGGTCGAGCG
>DAINBQ010000112.1:0-9873 GCA_036732825.1 Burkholderiaceae bacterium
AACAGCCAGATCGAGCAGCCCGCGAAGTAGAAGTCGATCAGCGCACCGATGCGATCCGCGCCTTGCTCGTGCACGATCAGCACGTTGTCGCGGAACAGGTCGGCATGGATCGGCCCCGCGGGAAGCAGCTCGAAGTGCGCGCTGCGGAAGAATGTGTCCTGGAAAATCGTTTCCTCGGCCAGAAGCTGGAACAAGTCGTCGGGGACATGGGCTTCGAGCTTGGGTACCGCCTCCTTCCACCAGCCGAGTCCGCGCAGGTGCGGCTGGAACAGCGGGAAGTCGCGCCCTGCCAGGTGCATGCGCGCCAACACGTCGCCGACGAGCCCGCATTGCGCCGGAGTCGGTGCGGTCACGGCCTTGCCTGGGAGGCGGGTGACGATCGCCGACGGCTTGCCCTTGAGTTCGGACAGCAGCGAACCCGCTCGATTCTCCTTCGGTTCGGGCACCGGCAATCCGCGGCGCGCGAGGTGTCGCATCAGTTCCAGGTAGAACGGAAGCTGCTTGAAGTTCAGCCGCTCGAACAGCGTCAGCACGAATTGGCCGCGGTCAGTGGTCAGAAAGTAGTTGGTGTTCTCGATCCCCGAATGAATTCCCGCGAGTTCCACGAGTTCGCCGAGCTCGAACTGGGTCAGAAACGCCGACGCCTCGGCGCGAGTGAGCGCGGTGAAGACGGCCATCGTCAGGCCCTGGTGGCTGTGCCGTCGTCTACTTGACGGCAGGCGCGGTGGGCGGCGGAGGAGGGGAGGCAGCCGGCGGCGTCGGCCGGCCGAACTCGAACCGGAAGAACTGCGGCACGGAGAGGCCCGAACTCATGTCAGTCGTGCCAAGCGGCATCCGGCCCTCACGATTGACCATGAAGTAGCTGCGCGACGAGTTGGCCGGAGTCACGGTGATCTCGCTGACGCGGTTCGATGTGCGAGTCTGCTCGATCCGGGTCCGGTTCTCGTCCGGTCGCGGCGCGTTCGCGTCCTCGTCCGTGGGAACCAGTGCTTCCTCGACCGACTGCACTTTGACAGCGTCCTCGGCCTTCGCATCGATTGCCTGTCGCTGCGCCGGTGTCAGCTGGATGGTTTGCCGCGGCGCCGTGGAGGGTTTGGGTTTGGCCGGGGCCTGGGACGCAGGCGGCGGTGGTGCGGCGCCGCTCGACTGTGCGAACACCGGCGATGTGAGCACGATGCCCAACACGAGCCCCGCGGTGATGCGAATCGAAATTCTCATTTTTGTATTTTAGCTCGCCGCCAACGGCTAGAGATACAGCAGCTGTTCCCGTTCGCTGGCGGTCTGGGCAAAGCCGCGCGCATCGTAGAAGTCGAAGATCGCATTCACGACGGCGTCGCTATCGTCGACGATCTTCATCATTTCCAGATCGCGCGCCGCGATCATGCCCTCGGTGACCAGCGTGTCCCGCATCCAGTCGATCAGTCCGCTCCAGAAGCGGGTGCCGACGAGGACGACCGGCATCGACTTGCCCTTGCCGGTCTGCATCAGTGTCAGCGCTTCCGACAGCTCGTCGACCGTGCCGAATCCTCCCGGCAGCACGACGTAGGCGGCCGCGTATTTGACGAAGGCCACCTTGCGCGCGAAGAAGTGCCGGAAGCGCAGCGAGATGTCCTGGTACGGGTTGCCGCATTGCTCGAACGGCAACTCGATGTTGAGCCCTACCGACGGCGATGCGCCTTCGAACGCGCCGCGATTGGCGGCCTCCATGATTCCCGGCCCGCCGCCGCTGATCACAGCGAAGCCCGCGTCCGACAGCTTGCGCGCGATCTCGACCGCCAGCTGGTACATCGGGGCTTCCGGAGTCGTGCGCGCGCTGCCGAAGATCGACACTGCCGGGCGAATCTCCGACAGACGTTCAGCGGCTTCGACGAACTCTGAAATAATCCCCCACACATGCCACGACTCGCGCGCCTTCTGGCTGGTGGCGCGCTCCGGCATGGTCACCGCGCGGAGGCTCGGAATGTTTTTCTGGTGGTCGAGCACGGTGCATCTCCTATGAAAACCCTGCTGCTGGTCGACGGTTCGAGTTACCTGTACCGCGCGTTTCATGCGCTGCCGGATCTCCGCACGTCGAGCGGAGAGCCGACCGGCGCGATCCGCGGCTTCATCTCGATGCTGCGCACGCTGCGGCAGCAGGTCGATGCCGACTATGTCGCATGCGTGTTCGACGCCAAGGGTAAGACCTTCCGGGATGATCTATACGCCGAATACAAGGCAAATCGGGCCGCGATGCCCGAGGACCTGGTCCGGCAGATCGAACCGATCCATCAGGCGGTGCGCGCGCTTGGCTGGCCGGTGCTGGAGATCGAAGGCATCGAAGCCGACGACGTGATCGCAACGCTGGCAGAAAAGGCAGGCGAACAGGGCTGGCGGACCGTGATTTCCACGGGAGACAAGGACCTGGCACAGCTGGTCAACGACCGGGTGACGCTGGTCAACACGATGAGCAACGAGACGCTCGACGTGGAAGGCGTCAAGACGAAATTCGGCGTGCCGCCGGAACGGATTGTCGACTATCTGACGCTCGTGGGCGACAGCGTCGACAACGTGCCCGGCGTCGAGAAAGTCGGGCCCAAGACCGCCGCCAAGTGGCTGCAGCAGCACGGTTCGCTCGAGGCGCTGGTGGCGCAGGCCGACCAGGTCGGCGGTGTCGTCGGCGAGAACCTGCGCAAGGCGCTGCCGTGGCTGCCGACTGCGCGAACGCTGGTCACCGTCAGACGGGATGCCGACCTCGACGGCGCAATCGACGGACTGGAGGCGCTTCAGGCGCGACACGAAGATGCCGGGCAGTTGCGCGATCTTTACACGCGTTTCGAGTTCAAGGGTTGGCTGCGCGAACTCGACACGCCGGCTGCCGCTCCGAGCCCGGACGAATCCGCCGCACCCGCGCCGGTTTCGGCGTCGAGGCCCGCCGTCGAATACGAGACCGTGCTGACGCGCGCGCAACTGGACGACTGGCTTGCGCGGATCGGGGCTGCCGAGCTGACCAGCATCGATACCGAAACGACTTCGCTCGATCCGATGGCGGCGCGCGTGGTCGGGATCTCGCTGGCCGTCGAGCCGCTGAAGGCCGCGTACATCCCGCTCGCGCATCGTTACCCGGGTGTGCCGGAGCAGCTCCCTCTCGCCGAGGTGCTGCAGCAGCTCGGACCCTGGCTCGAGAGCCCGCATCACCGCAAGGTCGGGCAGCACCTGAAATACGACATGCACATCTTCGCGAATCATGGCGTCCGGCTCGCCGGCATCGCGCATGACACGCTGCTGCAGTCCTATGTGCTGGAGGCGCATCGCAACCACGACATGGACTCGCTCGCCGAGCGACACCTGGGCCGCCGGACGATCACCTATGCCGAGGTCTGCGGCAAGGGGGCGGGCCAGATCCGCTTCGACGATGTCGCGCTCGATCGCGCGACCGATTACGCGGCCGAAGATGCCGAAGTCACGCTGGCGCTGCACGAGGCGCTTTGGCCGCGCATCGAACCCGAAGCAAAGCTGCGCTACATCTACGAGCAGATCGAGCTGCCGACCGCTCAGGTGCTGTACCGGATGGAACGCACCGGCGTGCTGATCGATCGTGACAAGCTGGCCGCGCAGAGCGCCGAGCTGGGGGCGCGCATCGCGGCGCTGGAAGTCCGGGCGCACGAACTCGCCGGCCAGCCATTCAACCTCGGCAGCCCGAAACAGATCGGAGAGATCCTGTTCGGCAAGCTCAAGCTGCCGGTGGTGAAGAAGACCGCGAGCGGCACTGCATCGACCGACGAGGAGGTGCTGGAGAAGCTTGCGCTCGACTACCCGCTGCCCAAGGTGCTGCTCGAGTGCCGCGGGCTGTCGAAGCTGAAGTCGACCTACACCGACAAGCTGCCGGCGATGGTCAACCCCGAGACTGGCCGCGTGCATACCAGCTATGGCCAGGCGGTCGCCGTGACCGGCCGCCTCTCGTCGAGCGACCCGAACCTGCAGAACATCCCGATCCGCACCGCCGAGGGCCGGCGCATCCGCGAAGCCTTCATCGCGCCCTCCGGACGCCGCATCGTGTCGGCCGACTACTCGCAGATCGAGCTGCGCATCATGGCGCACATCTCGGAGGACGCCGGTCTGCTCGATGCATTCGCGAAGGGCGAGGACATCCACCGCGCCACGGCTTCCGAAGTCTTCGGCGTGCCGCTGGCCGAGGTCAGCAGCGAACAGCGGCGCTATGCGAAGGTGATCAACTTCGGCCTGATCTACGGCATGAGCGCGTTCGGCCTGGCATCCAATCTCGGCATCGAGCGCGATGCGGCGCGCAACTACATCGACCGCTACTTCATGCGCTATCCGGGTGTGGCGAAGTACATGGAATCGACGCGCGCGCTGGCGAAGCGGCAGGGCTTTGTGGAAACGGTGTTCGGGCGCCGGCTCTGGCTGCCCGAAATCAACTCGCCCAACGGGCCGCGCCGCGGCGCGGCGGAGCGGGCGGCAATCAATGCGCCGATGCAGGGCACCGCAGCCGACCTGATCAAGCTGGCGATGATCGCGGTGGACCACTGGATTCACGCAGAGCGGCTCGGCACCCGGCTCATCATGCAGGTGCACGACGAGCTCGTGCTCGAAGTGCCGGAGCCCGAAGTGGACCTCGTGAAGCGGCGTGTGCCGGAACTCATGTCGAACGTGGCCGAGCTGCGCGTGCCGCTGCTGGCCGAGGTTGGCGTGGGCGCGAACTGGGACGAAGCGCACTGAGCCCAGGCAGCTCAGGCATGCATTTCTGCAGTTCGTCGCAGCCGCACCAGGGCCTGGGATCGCAGTTGATACATTGCGCCGCGGTCCCGTTCCCGGTCCGCGGTTCCCCAATCGTTCACGAGGATTCGCATGCTGTCGATCTCCCACCTGACACACGTCTACCCGAACGGCACGCGCGCGCTCGACGATGTCTCGCTCGAGGTGCCGCGCGGCATGTTCGGCCTGCTGGGTCCCAACGGCGCCGGGAAGTCGACGCTGATGCGTTCGATCGCGACGCTGCAGATTCCGACCAGCGGCAGCATCCGCTTCGGTCTGGATGGGCAGGCGATCGACGTTCTGCGCGAACCCGCGCGCGTGCGCGCGACGCTCGGCTACCTGCCGCAGGACTTCGGTGTCTATCCGCGCGTGTCCGCACTCGACATGCTGGATCACCTGGCCGTGCTGAAGGGCATCACGCACCGCGCTGACCGCAGGGCGACGGTCGAAGCGCTGTTGGCGCAGGTCAACCTGTGGGACGTGCGCAAGAAGGCGATTGCGGGATTTTCCGGCGGAATGCGGCAGCGCTTCGGCATTGCGCAGGCGCTGATCGGCAGCCCGCAGCTGATCATCGTCGACGAGCCCACTGCGGGCCTCGATCCCGAAGAGCGCAACCGCTTCAACAACCTGCTGGCGGAGATCGGCGAGAACGTCGTCGTCATCCTGTCGACCCACATCGTCGACGACGTCGCAGATCTTTGCGCGCGCATGGCGATCATCGCCGAGGGCAGCATCGTGCTGCAGGGCGTTCCGCACGAACTGATCGGGCGCCTCAACGGCCGCGTCTGGCGCCGCACGATCGATCGGACCGGACTGGATGCCTGCCGCCGCGAATTCAACGTGATTTCGACCCGGCTGCGCGAGGGCCGCACGGTCGTCCATGTGACCGCCGACGCGCGGCCCGGACCGGAGTTCGAACCGGTCGAGGCGGTCCTGGAGGACGTGTATTTCGCGACGCTCGCCGCACACCGGCGCGCCGGCGCCGAACGCGCGGCCGCCTGAGACAGGTGCCGGGAAACGCCATGTTCAGGCACGTCGCCGCGTTCGAGTTCCGCTACCAGCTGAAGAGCCCGGTCTTCTGGACCGGCTGCCTGATCTTCTTCCTGCTCACGTTCGGCTCGATCACGGTCGACCAGATCCAGATCGGTTCGCGCGGCAACGTGAACGTGAACGCGCCGTTCGCGATCCTGCAGGTGATGGGGATCATGACGGTGTTTGCGACCTTCATCATCGTCGCGCTGGTCGCGAGCGTCGTGCTGCGCGACGACGAGACCGGCTTCGCGCCGATCATCCGCACGACGCGGGTCACGAAACGTGATTACCTGGTCGGGCGCTACATCGGTGCGACCGCGGCGGCATTCCTCGTGCTGGCAATGATGCCGCTCGCAATCATCGCGGGCTCAGCGATGCCCTGGATCGATCCGGAGAAGCTGGGGCCGTTCCGGCCGGCCGACTACCTGTACGCGATGCTCTTCTTCACGTTGCCGACGCTGCTGATCACATCGTCGGTGTACTTTGCGCTGGCGACCGCGACGCGCTCGCTGATGTGGACCTACATCGGCGCGATCGCAATGATCGTCGCCTACCTGGTGTTCCTGGGCCTGCTGCGCGACCCTCAGTACGACCGCCTCGTGTCACTGGCGGACCCGTTCGGGCTGGGTGCGCTCGGAATCATCACCAAGTACTGGACCGCGACCGAGCGCAACACGCAGATGCCGGCGATCGCCGGCGTGCTGCTCGCCAACCGCGCGCTGTGGGCGGCAGTGGCGATCGCGCTGTTCGCGTTCGCCTACGCACGTTTCCGCTTCGAGGCAGGCAGCACACCGGTGCGCAGGCAGAAGAAGACGAAGACGCGCGCGGCGCGCGCCGAGGCTCCGCCGGCCGCCCCGACCGCAGCAATCGCCGCGCGGCCGCAGGCGTCTGGCGCAGCCGCGCGCTGGCGCCAGGCCTGGGCGCTGGCGCGCTTCGACATGACCTTCGTGTTCCGCAGCCCGGCGTTTTTCGTGCTGCTCGGCATCGGCATGCTGAATTCACTCGGCTCGCTCTGGAACGCCGGCCGCTTCTACGGCGGTGAGGTTTTCCCGGTCACGCGGTTGATGGCGGACGGCCTGAACGGCGCCTTCACGATCATTCCGATCATCATCGCCGTCTACTACGCCGGCGAACTGGTCTGGCGCGATCGCGAACGGCGCGCGCACGAGATCGTCGATGCGACCCCCGCACCCGACTGGGCGTTCCTGCTGCCGAAGATCGTCGCGATCGCGCTCGTGCTGACGGCGACCTCGCTCGCCGCGGTCGTGGCGGCGATCGGCGTGCAACTGGCCAAGGGGTATTCCACGTTCGAGCTCGGTCACTATCTGGCGTGGTTCGTCGGCCCCGCCGTCGCGCTGGCGCTGCTGCTGGCGGTGCTTTCAGTGTTCGTGCAGGTCATCGTGCCGCACAAGTTCATCGGCTGGGGCGTGATGCTGCTCTACATCGTCGCCTCGGTCGCGCTCGCCAACGCGGGGTTCGAGCACCATCTGTACAACTACGCAAGCGTGCCCGACGTTCCGCTGACCGACATGAACGGTACCGGTCGCTTCGGCGCCGCGCGGAACTGGCTGTACGCCTACTGGGGCGCCTTCGCTCTGATCCTCGCGGTGCTTGCGTACGCGCTGTGGCAGCGTGGCGTGGGCGCGCCCCTCAGGCAACGCCTGCGGCTGCTGCCGATCCGGCTGCGCGGCCGCGCCGCAGGGCTGGCCGGCGCCGGAGCGATCGCGTGGATTGCCCTCGGCGCCTGGATCTTCTACAACACGAACGTCCTGAACGAATACGTCACGACGCCACAGCGCGAGGAGCAGCTTGCCGAGCGTGAAAAGGCGCTGATCGGCTTCGAGAACGTGCCGCAGCCGCGCATCGTCGACGTCCGGCTCGATGTCGAGCTCTTTCCCGGCGCCGCGCGTGCCGTCACCCGCGGCAGCTACGTGATCGAGAACCGGACCGGGCAGTCGCTCGCGGAAGTTCATCTGCAGTGGCCGGAGCGACTGAAGCTCGACGAAATCGACGTGCCGGGCGCCCGCCTCGAGCAGGACTTCAAGGACTGGCGCTACCGGATCTACCGCTTCGATCCGCCACTGGCGCCGGCCGAGCGGCGCACCGTCATCTTCGCGACGACGCTGCAGGAACGCGGCTTCCCCAACAGCCGGCCGCTGACCCGTATCGTCGAAAACGGCACGTTCATCAACAACACCGAGATCGCCCCGTCGTTCGGAATGTCGCGCGACGGCCTGCTGCAGGACCGCTCCAAACGGCGCAAATACGGCCTGCCTCCGGAGCGACGGCCGGCGCCACTGGAAGACGAATCTGCGCGGGCCCGTAACGCGCTGCGACCGGACAGCGACTGGGTCACTGCGACCATCTCGATCACGACCGACGCCGATCAGACGCCGGTCGCACCGGGAACGACAGTGAGCGACACTACGACGGGCGCGCGCCGCACCGTGCGCTTTCGAACCGAGGCTCCGATCCTGAACTTCTTCTCGATCCAGTCCGCACGCTATGCGGTGAAGCGCGACCAGTGGAACGATGTCGCGCTCGCCGTCTACTACCACCCCCCGCATGAGCACAACGTGCAGCGCATGCTCGATGCGATGAAGACCTCGCTCGGGATCTTCAGCCAGCGCTTCAGCCCGTTCCAGTTCAAGCAGGCGCGCATCCTCGAGTTCCCCTCGTACGCCAGTTTTGCGCAGTCGTTCGCGAACACGATTCCGTATTCGGAGAGCATCGGCTTCATCTTCAACCATGCTGCCAATCCGGAGAAAATCGACATGGTGACCTACGTCACCGCGCACGAGATCGCGCACCAGTGGTGGGCGCACCAGGTGATTCCAAGCGATCAGCAGGGCGCGACGATGCTGGTCGAGACCTTCGCGCAGTATTCGGCGCTGCTCGTGATGGAGCAGTTGTACGGGCGCGAGCAGGTGCGGCGCTTCCTGAAGTACGAGCTTGACCGCTACCTGAGGTCACGCGGTGGCGAGGTGATCGAGGAGCTGCCACTGGCGCGGGTCGAGAACCAGGCCTACATCCACTACCAGAAGGGCACGCTGGCGATGTACTGGCTGAAGGAGATCATCGGCGAAGATACGGTCAACCGCGCGTTGCGGCGCCTGATCGAGGCGTATGCGTTCAAGCCGGCGCCGTATCCGAATCCGCGCGACTTCCTGCGCCTGCTGCGGGAAGAGGCCGGACCGCAGCACGAGACGCTGATCGCGGACCTGTTCGAACGCATCACTCTGTACGACATGAAAGCCAGGGATGCGGTGGCGCGGAAGCGGCCCGACGGCAGCTACGACCTCAGTTTCACGATCGAGGCGCGCAAGCTGTACGCGGACGGCAAGGGCAAGGAAACCGAGGCGCCGCTCGACGAACCGTTCGAGATCGGCGTCTTCGCGGAGGAGCCGGGCCGCAAGGAATTCAAGGCCGAGTCGGTGCTGGCTTTCGAGCGCCGACCGCTGAAGTCCGGGGAACAACAGGTGAGCCTCGTCGTGCGCGGTGAACCGAAACACGTCGGCGTCGATCCTTACAACAAGCGGATCGACCGGAACTCGGACGACAACCTGACGCGCGTCGAACTGAAGTAGACCGCGCGCCTCAGGCCTGCGACGGCGGCCCTAGGTCGATCTGCAGGCGCGGTAGCACGCGCTCGGGGGCTCCGGGCATCGGCGCGGGCCGCGAGCCGACAAGGCGCGCACCGCAGGCTTCGTAGAACGCGACGGCGTTCGGATCCGAATCGATCGCGAGCGATGGCAGCCGTCTGCGACGTGCCTCTTCGATTGCCGCCGCGAGCAGGCGCCGTCCGACTCCGCGCCGTTGGCAGCCGGGCGACACCCACAGGTGCGCGATCTCCGCCGGCCCGCGGACATCGAGCGCGACGAATCCGATCGCGCGGCCGTCGACACGAGCCACGCGGACCCAGAGCTGCGCGAGTTCGTCGGGCGTGATCTCGAACTGGGCGGCCCACGCCCGCATCCAGTCGGCGGGGTATCCCCACGCGGCCTTTGCGGTGCGGGCCAGGTCGCTCAACGCTCGGGCGTCGGCCGCGACGGCCGGCCCGAACTGCACGGTGCGTACTGCGCTCACTTC
>DAINBQ010000113.1:0-1202 GCA_036732825.1 Burkholderiaceae bacterium
CTTCGCCCGCCAGCGGCGGTCGGCAGCACACGTGCTGCCGACCCCGAGACACTAGTCCCTATTCGATCGCTATCACGTCTTGCCGCGCGGCCGCGGGAGTCCGATCACGGCGCCTTCGCGGCGCTGATCGGCACCGCCGTATTGCTTGCCAGTCTGCAGGTCCACGATCACGCCTTGTACCGAGCCGATCGTCGTCGTCGAGCAGGCCAGCGCGCCGGTAGCGGCATTGGAGAAGTGACCCAGCGCGCGGAGTTGCGTGAGCGTCGCATCGCTGAATGCCGGCGGCATGAACGGCTGCCCGGTTTCGCAGCTCAACGTGCCCAGCGCCGACGTCACCGACAGTCGCGGCGCGTCGATCGCCTGCTGAATCGTCATGTTGTGGTCGACCAGGTTCAGCGTAATGTTGAGCACCGAGTTGATGATCGGCGGGACAACCGGTTCTGCGGCGAGAGCGCGGGCGTCGTTGCTTGAACCCACTACCATGCGGGTTTTGGGCAGCGGCCGAAGGCCATGAGCATCCTTTCCAGCCAGATCAATCCGCGTTCCGACGAGTTCCGTGCCAGCAGCGACGCGATGCGCGCGATGGTGGCCGACCTCAAGGACAAGATCGCCAAACTCGCGGAGGGCGGCGGCGCCGAGGCGCGCGCGAAACATGCCGCGCGCGGCAAATTGCTGCCGCGCGACCGCGTGCAGATGCTGCTCGATCCGGGCACGCCGTTTCTCGAACTGTCGCAGCTCGCGGCCTTCGGCATGTACGACGACGCGGCACCGTCGGCCGGCATCATCACCGGCGTCGGCCGCGTCGCCGGACGCGAATGCGTGATCGTCTGCAACGACGCGACGGTCAAGGGCGGCACCTATTACCCGGTCACGGTGAAGAAGCACCTGCGGGCGCAGGAGATCGCGCGCGAGAACCGGCTCGCCTGCATCTACCTGGTCGATTCCGGCGGCGCGAACCTGCCGAACCAGGACGATGTCTTTCCGGATCGCGAGCACTTCGGCCGTATCTTCTACAACCAGGCGACGCTTTCGGCGCTCGGCATTCCGCAGATCGCGGTCGTGATGGGCTCATGCACCGCCGGCGGTGCCTACGTGCCGGCGATGAGCGACGAGTCGATCATTGTGGCCAACCAGGGAACGATCTTCCTCGGCGGCCCGCCGCTGGTGAAGGCGGCGATCGGCGAAGTCGTCACCGCCGAGGA
>DAINBQ010000113.1:1302-3932 GCA_036732825.1 Burkholderiaceae bacterium
GAAAGCGCGCAGAAGGGAGCGCACTTCATCGAGCTCTGCTGCCAGCGCCGGGTGCCGCTCGTCTTCCTGCAGAACATCACCGGCTTCATGGTCGGCCGCAAGTACGAGAACGAGGGCATCGCGCGGCACGGCGCGAAGATGGTGACCGCGGTCTCGTGCGCGGCGGTGCCGAAGTTCACCGTCATCATCGGCGGCAGCTTCGGCGCCGGCAACTACGGCATGTGCGGCCGCGCGTTCGGGCCGCGCTTCCTCTGGATGTGGCCGAACGCGCGCATCAGCGTGATGGGCGGCGAACAGGCGGCGAGCGTGCTCGCCACCGTCAAGCGCGACGGCATCGAGCTGAAGGGCGGCCGCTGGAGCGCCGAAGAGGAAGAGGCGTTCAAGGCGCCGATCCGCGAACAATACGAATTCCAGGGGCATCCCTACTACGCCAGTGCGCGCCTGTGGGATGACGGCGTCATCGACCCGCTCGACACCCGCATGTGCCTCGCGCTCGGCCTGTCGGCCGCGCTGAACGCGCCGATTCCGGAAACCGCGTTCGGCGTGTTCCGGATGTGAGCGCGGAGTCCCGGACCGAGCGATGACGGCTGCAAACCTGCGACCCGAGCACGGGGATCTGCGAAGCCAGGTCGCGCGCTTCGTTGCCAACGAGGTGGAGCCGCACGCGCTCGCCTGGGACGAGCAGGGTCACACGCCGCGCGAGGTGCTGCGCAGGATGGGCCGGCTCGGATGGCTCGGACTGATGTTTCCGCAGGAACACGGCGGAGCCGGCGCCGATATGACGACCAACGTCGTGTTCCAGGAGGCGCTCGCGCGCTCGACGTCCGGCGGCTTCGTGATCACGGTGCTGGTGCACACGGACATGGCAAGCCCGCACCTCGCGCACGGCGGCAGCGCGGAGCAGCAGGCGCGCTGGCTGCCTCGGATCATCACCGGCGAGACGCTGACCGCGGTTGCGATCACCGAGCCCGACGCGGGGTCCGACGTCGCCTCGATCCGCACGCGCGCGCGCCGCGCGGACGACGGTTCGTGGATCCTCAATGGCAGCAAGCTCTACATCACGAACGGCGTCAATGCCGACCTCGTGTTCGTCGCCGCGCGCACCGACCCGAATGCCAAAGGCTCGCGCGGGCTGTCGATCTTCGCGGTCGAGAAGGCCACGCCGGGGTTTCGCGTCGGCCGCGCGCTGAAGAAGAGCGGCTGGCTCGCTTCGGACACCGCCGAGCTGGTGTTCGACGAATGCCGGGTGCCGGCAGACAATCTGATCGGCGCGGAGAACGCCGGCTTCTACGCGATCATGCGCAACTTCCAGACCGAGCGGATCGCACTGTCCGCGATGGCGATCGGCCAGTGCCTGACCGCGCTCGACCTCGCGTACCGCCACGTGAACGACCGCCGCGCTTTCGGCTCGTCGCTGTGGGACAAGCAGACGGTCCGGCAGCGGCTTTCGATGCTCGCCGCAAGAACCGAGGCGGCGCGGCAGCTGCTGTATCACTGCGCGTGGCTGGTCGACCAGCAGCGCGATGCAGTGCGCGAAGTCTCGATGCTGAAAGCGCTGTCCGGCGAGCTCGTGAACGAAGTCACCTACGACTGCCAGCAGTTCCACGGCGGCATGGGCTACATGCGCGAATCGCCGATTGAACGCCTGGTGCGCGATGCGCGCGTGCTGGCGATCGGCGGCGGCGCCACCGAGGTGATGCTGGAGGAGGTTGCAAAGCGATGGCAGGCCGCCTGATGCGCGGCCGCCGGCCGCTACGATGGCTGCTGCGGCAACGCCGTGACAGTTCTCTTTCCCTTGATATCTGAAGCAGGACTCCAGACCCGATGAACTACGAGACCCTCGAGATCAACATCAGCCATCGCGTCGCCGTGCTCTGGCTTGCACGCGAAACCGTGCGCAACGCCTTCAACGAAACCTCGATCGCGGAACTGACACAGGCCTTCGAGACGCTGGGCCGCGACGAGGGAATTCGCGCGATCGTGCTGGCGGCGAAGGGCCCCGCGTTCTGCGCCGGTGCCGACCTCGCCTGGATGAAACGGATGGCGGGTTTCTCGCACGACGAGAACCGGGCCGACGCAATGAAGCTCGCGACGATGCTGCGCACGGTCTACGAGTGCCCGAAGCCGGTGGTCGCGCGCGTGCACGGCGACGCCTACGCGGGCGGGATCGGCCTGCTCGCCGCCTGCGACATCGCGGTCGCTGCGCACGACGCAAGCTTCTGCCTGTCCGAGACCAAGCTCGGCCTGATCCCGGCGACGATCGGCCCCTATGTGATCCGGGCGATGGGGTCGCACTACGCGCGCCGCTATTTCCTGACGGCCGAGAAGTTCGATGCCGGCGAGGCCTATCGCATCGGCCTCATCCACGACATCGCACCGGCCGAGGAACTCGACGGCAAGGTCAACGAACTGCTCGGTGCACTGATGTTGACCAGCGCGAACGCGGTCACCGAGGCCAAGCGGCTGGTGCGCGACCTGGCCGGCCGCCCGATCGACGATTCGATCGTCGCCGACACGGCCGAGCGCATCGCGCAGGTGCGCGTCACCGAGGACGGCCGCGAAGGGGTTCGTTCGTTCCTCGAGAAACGCAAGCCGCGCTGGGTCGCCGAATACGAGGCAATGGTGGCGGC
>DAINBQ010000113.1:4032-9742 GCA_036732825.1 Burkholderiaceae bacterium
CTTTACGCGGTGCTGCTCATCACCGGGCTGGTCGGCTATGCGGGCTGGGTCGAGCTGCCCGGCGGCCTCGCGCTGCTGCAGCATCCATGGGTGCTGATCGCCTCCGGCCTGATGTTTCTGGTCGAGTTTGTCGCCGACAAGATTCCGGGGATCGACACCGTGTGGGATGCGATCCAGACCTTCATCCGCATCCCGGCCGGCGCGGCGCTCGCCGCGGGTGTCTTCGGCGGCATGGACAGCGCGGCCTGGGCGCTGGCAGCAGCGATCCTCGGCGGCTCGCTCGCTGCGACCAGCCATTTCACAAAGGCCGGAACGCGCGCCGCGGCCAACACATCGCCCGAACCGTTTTCCAACGTGGGACTGTCGATCGCGGAAGACGTCGGCACCGCCGGCCTGCTATGGCTCGTACTGACGTATCCGCTGATCGCGCTCGGCATCGTCGTCGTGCTCGTGCTCGCCGCTGCCTGGCTGCTGCCGAAACTCATCCGCTTCGTCGCGCGAATGCTGCGCGCGCTCATTGGCGACAACGGTGGCGGCGACCGCGGCGGCAACAACCGCAGCGAGGCGGGCCGATGAAGGCGATGAGGCGAACCTGGCTTGCGCTCGCGGCAGTCGCCGTTGCCGGCTGCATGTCGGTGCCGGTTTCGACGATGTGGAAGCTCGCACGCTTCGACCGGACGGCGCTGCTGGCGATCGATCCGAAGGATCTGCGCGCCGCCGCGCTCGTTGACCAGCGCGCGACGATGAAGAACGTGACGATGAAGGTGACGCTCGCTCCCCGGGGGGACAAGCCGTCCGAATTCCAGGTGCTGCTCACCGAGCCGGTTGACCGCGACGCACGCCTGCCGGCCGCGCCGAAAGGCCGGCGCTGGGAGATCTTCGCGCTGACTCCCGACGGACAGCGTGACTTCCTGCGGATGCGCGAGGCCGCGCTGAAACTGCCCGCCGGCAGCTCGCTCACGCTTGCGCTGTCGGCACGAGAGGGCAATGTGCCTCCGGAGCTGACCCGCAGCTTTCCGCTGCGGCTCGATCTGGTGCTCGATGCGAAGGAAGGCTGGTTCACCGTGCTGAAGGACACCGAGCTCGATCTCACGCGGCTCGCGCAGAAGGGCTGAACATGTTCCGCAAGATCCTGATTGCGAATCGGGGCGAGATCGCCTGCCGCGTGATGAGCACCGCGAAGCGCATGGGCATTCGCACCGTTGCCGTCTATTCCGACGCGGACGCCGGTGCGCGCCATGTCGCACTGGCCGATGAAGCAGTCCGCCTTGGCCCCGCGCCAGCGCGCGACAGCTACCTGCGCGGCGACCTGATCATCAATGCGGCGCGCGCAAGCGGCGCCAGTGCCGTGCATCCGGGCTATGGCTTCCTGTCGGAGAACGAGTCGTTCGCGCAGGCGCTGGCCGATGTCGACATCACGTTCATCGGCCCGCCGCCGTTCGCGATCCACGCGATGGGCAGCAAGAGTGAAGCGAAGACGCTGATGGAACGGGCCCGCGTGCCGCTCGTGCCGGGCTACCACGGCGACAGGCAGGAGGCGGCCTTCCTGCGCCAGCAGGCCGATGCGATCGGCTACCCGGTGCTGATCAAGGCGAGTGCCGGCGGCGGCGGCAAGGGCATGCGCGTCGTGCTGCACTCGAACGACTTCATTGCGTCGCTCGAATCGTGCCGCCGCGAGGCGAAGGCGTCGTTCGGCGACGATCGCGTTCTGGTCGAGAGGTACCTCGAGCGCCCGCGCCACATCGAGATCCAGGTCTTCGCCGACAGCCTCGGCAATGCCGTTTACCTGTTCGAACGCGATTGCTCGGTGCAGCGTCGCCACCAGAAGATCATCGAGGAAGCGCCGGCGCCCGGCATGAGCGATGCGCGGCGCCGCGCGATGGGCGAGGCCGCGGTGGCGGCGGCGCGCGCGGTCGGTTACGTCGGCGCCGGCACCGTCGAGTTCATCGCCGAGCCGTCCGGCGAGTTCTACTTCATGGAGATGAACACGCGGCTGCAGGTCGAACATCCGGTGACGGAGATGATCACCGGCCATGATCTGGTCGAGTGGCAGCTGCGGGTCGCGGATGGCGAGCCGTTGCCGGTCACGCAGGATCAGCTCGCGATCCGCGGCCATGCGATCGAGGCGCGCATCTATGCGGAGAATCCGGACAAGGGCTTTCTGCCCGCGACCGGCCGCCTGCTGCACCTCGCGCAGCCGGCCGGCGTCGAATTCGGTGGCCAGGCGAGCATTCCGCCCGCGCCGGTGCGCATCGACAGCGGTGTGCGCGCGGGCGATTCGATCACTCCGTATTACGACCCGATGATCGCGAAACTGATCGTCTGGGGCGACAACCGCGCGCACGCGCTCGCCCGCATGCATGCCGCGCTGGCCGACTTCCACATCGTCGGCGTCGCAAACAACGTCGACTTCCTGTCGCGGCTCGTCGCCAACCCGAGCTTCGCGCGCGGCGATCTCGACACCGGGCTCATCGAGCGCGAGAAGTCGCGCCTGTTTCCGCACGCGCCGGACGATGAGCGAGTGCCGCACGACCTGCTCGCGTTCGCCTGCGCGCGCGTGCTGGCCGACGAGGGGAGCAGGCATTCGCCCGACCCCTGGGGCTCCGCGCTGGGCTGGCGCCTGAACACGAACTACCGCCGAACGATCACGCTGAAATCCGAGCGCGGCGTGCACGATGTCGATCTCGAATACGCGCGCGACGGCTACGTGTTCCACCACGGCGGACTCGACACGCCGCTCTCGATCTCGTCCGCCGCCGGCTCGCATCTGTCGATCCGGTTTGCCGGCCACACGCTTGGCGCCGACGTGGTCCGCACCGGTGACGAGCTGCACATCTTCGCCGGCGGCCGGCACCGCATGCTGGCGCTGTTCGACATCATTGCGCAGTCGAGCGGCGGTGACGCCGCCGGCGGCCGCCTGACCGCACCGATGCCCGGCCGGATCATCGCGATCTCGGCTGCGCCGGGGGTGCGGGTCGAGCGCGGCGCCGCACTGCTCGTGATGGAAGCGATGAAGATGGAACACACGATCGTCGCGCCCGCCGACGGCGTGATCGAGGACATCCTGTTCGCGGTCGGCGATCAGGTCGCCGAGGGCGCAGAGCTCGTGCGCTTCGTGCCCGAATGACGCTGCAGGTCGTGCTGTGCGTGCGAGAAAGCGCGGCGCA
Organism: Burkholderiaceae bacterium; assembly: GCA_036732825.1. Taxonomy (GTDB): domain Bacteria; phylum Pseudomonadota; class Gammaproteobacteria; order Burkholderiales; family Burkholderiaceae_F; genus DAINBQ01. The sequence continues at coordinate 7,200 of DAINBQ010000113.1, forward strand.
CGAATGGCTCCAGGGCTTGAACGGTGCGCTCGCCGAGCGCGGCGTCGATGCGAACGTATGGTGGCGCGACGCGGCCCGGTCCGAGTCGCAAAAGGACGCGCCGCAGGCCGACGTCGCGGTCGTCTGGCGCCCGCCCGAAGCACTGTTCGCCGAGCAGCGCGGACTCAGGACCGTGTTCAACCTCGGCGCCGGCGTCGACGCCCTGCTCGCGCTGCGCGGTTTCCCGCGCAACGTGCAGCTGATCCGGCTCGAGGACGCCGGCATGGCACCCGCGCTCACCGAATACGTGCTCGCAGCCGTCCTGCGCGTCTACCGGAGCTTCGACCGCTACGCCGCGCTCCAGACCAAATGCAGGTGGAAGCCGGGGAAATTGCGTGAACGATCCGGATACGCGATCGGCGTGCTCGGCCTCGGAGTCATCGGCGGCGCGATCGCGAACTCCCTCGCGCGCCATGGATTCGGGGTGCGCGGGTTCGCGCGGACGCCGAAGCAGGTCGAAGGTGTCGACTGCCGCGCCGGAGCCACCGAGTTCGGCCCGTTTCTCGACGGGCTCGACGTGCTGGTCAACATCCTGCCGTTGACTCCCGACACACGCGGCCTGCTGGATCGAGCCGCGCTGCGCCGGCTCGCCGCGGGCGCACACGTGGTCAACGTCGGTCGCGGCGCAACGCTGGTCGACGCCGATCTGCTCGCGCTGCTCGATGAAGGTCATCTCGGCGGCGCGACACTCGATGTCTTCGCCACCGAGCCGCTGCCTTCCGATCACCCGTTCTGGCGCCGGTCCGACATCCTGATCACCCCCCACGTCTCGGCCGTGACCGAATGGAAACCGAGCGTCGCGCAGGTGGCAGACAAGCTTGTCGCGCTGAGCCGGGGCGAGGTGGTCAGCGGCGTGGTCGACCTGGCGCGCGGCTACTAGGCTCGAACGGCTCGCCGAGCCGCGACGCGGGCAACCTCGAACTACAGCACGCGCCGCTCCCGCGCGCGCCGCGCGTCCTGACGAGGGCAACTCCAGGATGGCTGGCTCCAATCTTGCTTCGTCACGGACATGACTGTGATGAACCCGCAAACACGGAGCAAACCGTGCAGGAAATTCTGCCACTCGGAGCACATCTGACGACGCCGCGCCGGGGCTATGTGCATCATGGCATCTACGTCGGCGCGGGACGCGTCATTCATTACGGTGGATTCGATGGGCACCTTCGCCGCCAGCCCGTCGAAGAAGTGTCGCTCGACGAGTTCACGCGCGGCCGAGGTCTGATTGTGAAGCCCTGGGTGACGCCCAGGTACACGGGAGCCGCATGCGTGGCACGCGCTCGTTCCCGACTGGGCGAGAACCGTTACCGGTTCCTGTCAAACAACTGCGAGCACTTCTGCGAGTGGTGCATCGAGGGCTCGAGCCGCAGCGCACAGGTCGAGGCATGGAGTGAACGCATGCGCAGCGCGCTTGCCGCGGTCGGCCTGAGGGTCGCGCCCAGAGCACTGCGCGCAGCTTCCACCCCAAGTTGAGAGCAACTCCCGGTCCTGTCGGGCCGGAGGTTTGGATTACAGATCCCGTTCAGGGCCCCAATAAACGAAAGTCCGTCGCCTCGTTGCCGCGTTCACTCCTGCCTTTCCGCAGTTTCGTCGCGTCGCGCGCCGGCGTGGCCGGTTAGTACTGCGAATTCCCGCCTTCATCGGTCCGGGCTTGTGGGCCGCGCTTGCCACGCCGAGACTCGTGTCAGCGCTGGGGCAGAGGTCCCGGCCGCCGCGGGCCACGGAGCGTCCGCGCCCCTCAGCATGAGAACCGAAGGAGTTGCCCATGAACCGGATTCGCTTGAGCGCGTGGTCTGCCGCAGCTGCGCTGGTGCTAGGAACGTTTTACACAACGGCGGCGGTCGCGACACCGCGTTGTGAACCCCCGAATCTTCCCGGCGAACGCATGGCCTGCGAAAAAGCCAAGGAAAGCCCCGAATCCCTGCGCCGGTTCATCGAGCGGACGCAATCGGTTTACTCCCTCTACTTCTGGGACTACATGTCCGAAGCCGATCTGGACAAGCGCGCCGCCCAGCGGCAAGCCCAGTCGGAAACATCACGCGTCGCCGCGAGCGGCGAGATCGTCGCCAGCACGAAGAAATAGCTTCCGAACGAAACATCGCGGCGGGCGGCGTGGCGTGATGGCGCCACGCCGCCCGCGGCGCGCAGTTCGGCGTCGCTCGCGGCAGTGACCCCAGTGGCTAGAGCGTGCGCCGCATGTCGGCCTGCACGACGTCGGCGTATTCGCGGTGGCGCCGCACGAAGTTCAGCGCATACGGACAGATCGGAACGACGGTCTTGCCCTGGCTGCGCACCTTGTCGAGCACGCGCCGCATGAGTTCCGAGCCGTAGCCCTTACCCTCGTGCTGCTTCGGCACTTCCGTGTGCTTGATGAGGATCGAGTGTTCGCCGATCGGGTCGTATTCGATGAAGCCGACTTCCTCCGTGCCGAGCAGCAAGCGATAGCGGCGCGCGGCAGTGTCGTCGACCATTTCCAGTTCGGGCATCTTCGTCATCTCCGGCAGGTT
>DAINBQ010000114.1:0-3798 GCA_036732825.1 Burkholderiaceae bacterium
CGCCGCATTGCTGTTGCTGCCATCGAGCGACAGCCCGTCATACAGTCCCTTGTTGCCTTCCACCAACGCGACGTCGGCGTCGGCGGACGCGGCATCGAACGCGGATCTCACTTCATCCGGCGGCGACAGGTACAGGTCGAGGTTGCGACATGCGCGGCCGGCTGCCGCGCTCAGCCACAGCGGGTCGATGTAATCCGGCCCCTTCTTGAATGGCTGCACGGCGAAGCCGCGCGCGCGCAGCGCGGCGGCCAGCCCGATCGTCACCGTCGTCTTGCCGGACGACTTGTGCGCGGCCGAGACGAGCAACCCGACCATCGATCAGCTGCCCCGGACGCCGGCCGGCGTTTCGTCGGGCAGGAAATCGAGCACCTGCACGCCGACCACGACAATCAGGAATGCCGCCGCAACGCCTCCGACCCCGAGCAGGACTTCCCATACGCTCGGGGCGTACCCAGCGATCTCGCCGTCACGGAAGGCGCTCGTTACCTCGTAGCCGGGAAAGATCTCGAGCGGAAATGCCTGCCCGCCGATGATGAACACGTAGAGCTGCGCGAACGCACCCACGACGACCAGCGCCGCGGCGCCCAGCAGCGCGCGCGAGGTTGCCGCCGGCCGCCAGACGATCAGCAGCGGCGCCGCGGTGCCCAACAATACGTAGCCGAGCCAGAACAGCGCCGGATAGATGCCGCCATCGAGCAGGATGAAGCGCGTGAACGCGACCTGCTTCGCGAAATACAGGTTGGTCAGGTGATAGACGAGGACGAAATACAGCACCGCGACGACGAACACGCCCAGCAGCTTCGCGACGCGGCGCTGGAACTCCGGCGCCGGCCGTGTTCCGCGCCAGGCGTTGAGTCCCGCCTCCGCCAGCAGGAAGACTGCGGTGCCCCAGGCGAGCGACATCGCGATGAAGAGCGGCGCCAGCACGGCCGACGCATAGGCCTGGCGCGCCACCAGGAACGCGAAGATCGAACCGGTACCGGTGGTGAGCACGATGCGCCAGATGAACGCGGCAATGCCGGCCGGCCTGGAATACCGGTACATGCGCCGCTCCATCAGCGTCCACAGGTACAGCGCCACCAGCGCGAACATGCCCGTGTACAGGAACACGTTCCAGGCGAACATCGACGTGAAGTTGTAATGGGTCGCTGCGACGACGAACCGCTCCGGTCGGCCCAGATCGAGCATCAGCACCATCAGGCCACCCGTCAGCAGCGCCACGCACAGCAGTCCCGACAGCCGGGCGCTCGGCTTGTATGCCGCCTGCCCGAACACGGTACCAACCGATGCCACGTTCAGCACGCCGGAGGCCGCCACGATCAGGAAGATCGCAAACACGTGCGGCGTACCCCAGACGATCTCGTTGGTCATGCCGGTGATGACATGGCCGTGATGCTCCATCACCCATGCGCCCACCAGTCCCGCGCCGAGCACCAGTGCTCCGACTGCGGCCAGCCCCCAGAAGCGGCGGGTCTGCACGGATTCGATCGCGATCGCGCTCATCGTCTACAGGCCCGCGTAGCGCACGCCGGTGTTCAGTCGCAGATCGGCGCGCAACTGCGTCGTCTTGACCTGCGCAACGCGGCGCGAGATCTCGGACTCGGGATCGTTCAGGTCGCCGAAGATGATCGCCTTGGTCGGGCAGGCCTGCGCGCAGGCCGTCGTCCGCTCGCCGCGATCGATGCGGTGCACGCACAGCGTGCACGATTCGACGCAGCCCTTGCCACGAGGTACCTCGGGCTTCTGAGTCGTCAGAGTCTCGTGGATGAAACTGCGCGCCTTGTACGGGCAGGCCATCATGCAGTAGCGGCAGCCAATGCAGGTATGGCGATCGACCAGCACGATGCCGTCGGCGCGCTTGAACGAGGCGCCGGTCGGGCACACGTCGACGCACGGCGGCTCGGCGCAATGCTGGCACATCACCGGCGCGGAAGCCTTGCGGCCGCTGCGGAGGTCCTTCAGTTCGACCTTGCGGATCCACTGCGAATCGGTGGGACGCGTGCGCCCGTCGAGGCCATTTTCGCGATTGCACGCCAGCACGCATTCCTGGCAGCCCTCGGTGCAGAGGTTGGCATCGATCAGCAGGCCCCAGCGCACCTTGGACGACACCGGCTCGCCCGGCTTGTTAGGACCCGGCGCGGCGCGCGCGACCTCGACCAGCCGGATTCCCGGCGCCAGCAGCACGCCCGCCATTGCCGCGGCGGCGCCCGCCACAAGCGCCCGGCGCGCAGCCACCCGGGACTTGTCGACCTCGCTCATGGCGACCTGGCACTCATCTTCGCAGCGGCACCCGGTCGCCCCTGGTGGCACTCGAAGCAGTCGAGTTTGACGCCGACGTAGGCATGGCACGACTGGCAGAAGGCGTCGGGCGCACCGATCGCCGCCCCGTCCGTCTTGCTTGCATGGCACGCGATACAGCGGGTCAGGCTCTCGTCGCCGCCGCGCACGCCCTGGTGCACGGTCCGGTCGCGCCGGTGCTTCAGCAGGTCCATGTGAGTACGGCGCATCTCCTCCGGCGGCGCCACGCATTGCGCCGAAGTGTCGACCGAAAACTTCGGCTGCGGCACGCGCGAGCCCTCTGCCTGCGCTGCGCCCGCAAGCACAGCGACAGCGAGGCATGCGGCGGCGAGCAGCCGGCGGTTCATTCGCCTACTCCCCGAGCCCCATCTGGATGTAGCCGGTCGGACAGACATCGGCGCAGATATGGCAGCCGATGCAACGGTCGTAATCCGTGTACACGTAGCGCCCGGTCGTCGCTTCCTTCTTCGGCACCTTCTTGACCGCGAGCTGCGGGCAATAGACGACGCAGTTGTCGCATTCGAAGCACTGGCCGCAGCTCATGCAGCGCTTCGCTTCAGCCACGGCCTGCTGCTCGCTCAGCGCATCGAGCCGCTCCTCGAAGTTGCCGAGCGCCGTCTCGCGCGTCAGCGTGATGAACCTGCGCTGGTTGCGTGCGTTGAACGTGAAGTGGCCGAGGAACAGCTGCGAGTGCGGGATGACATACCGGTCCGACCGGTTGTCGTAGTTGTGTAACGCGCCCGCGGTCTTGTCGGTGCCGCGCAGCGGCTCGGCGATGCTTTCGAGCTGCACGCCCTTTTCCATGTACTTGCGCATCAGGTCGAACGCGTGCACGTCGATCTTGGGCCGCTTCTCGAGTTCCTCGCCGGCGAGGAAGCGTTCAATGCCCTCCGCCGCGATCGCGCCGTGCCCGATCGCGGTGGTCAGCAGATGCGGCCGCAGCACGTCGCCGCCGGCGAACACGCCCGGCTGGCCAGCAACCTGGTAGTTGCGATCGGCCGCGACTGCGCCCTTGCCGCTGTCGAACACTTCCAGCCCGGTGAAGTCGACCGCCTGCCCGATCGCCGAAACGATCAGGTCGGCCTCGATGTCGCGCTCGGTGCCTTCCTTGATCTTCAGTTCGAGCCGCGGGCCGACCATCTTCGCTTCGCACTCGGCCAGGCGCAGCGCGGTCGCGCGACCGTCGGGGGCGCGCACGATGCCGACCGGCGCGAGGCCGCCATGGATGTCGATGCCTTCGGCCAGCGCCTGCTCGACCTCGTGGCGGTTGGCCTGCATCTTGTCGACCGGGAAGACCGTCGTCAGCGTGACTTCGGCGCCCTGCTTGACCGAAATCTCGGCGACATCGTGCGCCATGTGGCCGGCGATCACGGCCTCGAAGTCGGTCGGTTTGGCGTGTTCGATGTGACCGAGCCGGCGCGCGACGGTCGCGACGTCGATCGAGGTATCGCCGCCGCCGACGACGACGACGCGCTTGCCGACATGGCGCAGGCGACCGTC
>DAINBQ010000114.1:3898-9728 GCA_036732825.1 Burkholderiaceae bacterium
GCCCATTCGCCGAGGTAGTGCTCGACCGAATTGATGCCGACGTGATCCTCGACCTCGTTGCGGTTGCAGCCGGTCTCGCAGGGCGCGGGGCAGACCCGACCCATGATCGACGGGAACGGGTTCGCTTCCGTCAAACGCCTCCATGCGTATTCCTGCCAGGACATCGTCGGCTTGCCATCGGCGCCGACCGGCGGCTTCTCGATGCCGCGGACGATGTTCAGATAGCCGCGGATGTCCTCGCCGGACGGGCAGCTCCCCTGGCACGGCGGCGTCGACTGGATGTAGGTCGGGCACTTGTGCGAGTGGTCGGCCTTGAAGATCTTCTGGTGCAGATCCTTCCACTCGAACTCGCCTTCCTGGAACTTGCGGAAGGTCAGCGGCTGGGAATCGGCGGGAGTGGATATGGACATCGATGTTCTCCAACGTGTCAGTGCTCTGCGGCGTCGAGGCGGATCGCGGTGCTGACCAGCTGGTGCACGCCGCCGATCATGTTCATCTTGAATCCGTAGTACGGCAGGACCTTCGTGAACTGCGCCTTGCAGATCGCGCAGATCGCTGCCATGAAGTTCACTCCGTGCTCGTCTGCCACCCTGCGCAGCGCCTCCATGCGCGGCAGCGCGCCCTTGACCCGCAGGTCGAGCAGTTCGTCGGTCAGCAGCCCGCCGCCACCGCCGCAGCAGAAAGTCTTCTCGTGCGTCGTGTCGGGCGCCATCTCGACATACTTGTTGGCAACGGCGCGGATGATCGCGCGCGGGATCTCGAACTGACCGCCCGCGTGATCGCCCATGCGCGAGCCGCGCGCGACGTTGCACGAGTCGTGGAAGGTGACCACCCGATGGTCGTTGGCTTCCTTGTCGAACTTCAGCGCGCCGCGCTCGATCAGGTCCCAGGTGAACTCGCAGATATGCATCGGCTGCCGGTAGCGCAGGTCGAGCTGGCTCTGCAGCTGGATCGCAAACGGATCGGTGCCGCCGGCGCCGATGCCGACCAGCGTGTTCCAGAAGCTGTAAGCGACCCGCCACGCATGGCCGCACTCGCCGACGATGATGCGCTTGACGCCGAGCTCGAGCGCCGCCTCGCGGATGCGCAGCGCGATCGTCCGCAATTGCTCGTAGTTGCCGATGAACAATCCGAAATTCCCGGCCTCGGAAGCTTTCGACGAGAGCGTCCAGCTGATGCCGGCGGCGTGGAAAACCTTCGCGTACCCGATCAGGCTGTCGACGTGCGGCTCGGCGAAGAAGTCGGCCGACGGCGTGACGAGCAGCACCTCGGCGCCGGCCTCGTCGAGCGGAAAGCGCACGTCGACACCGGTTTCCTCCTTGGTGTCCTCCTCGAGCCCGGTCAGCGTATCGGCCAGCGCCGGGCCGGGCAGGCCCAGGTTGTTGCCGATCTTGTGCACCTTGCCGATGATCTCGTTCGTGTACTTCTGTCCGTAGCCGACGTGATCGAGGATCTCCTTCGCAGCCATCGTCACTTCGGCGGTGTCGATGCCGTAAGGACAGAACACCGAGCAGCGGCGGCACTCGGAACACTGGTTGAAGTACGTGTACCACTCGTCCATCACTTCGCGCGTCAGGTCGCGCGCGCCGACCAGCTTCGGTACCAGCTTGCCCGGCAGCGTGAAGTAGCGCCGATACACGCTGCGCATCAGGTCCTGCCGCGCGACCGGCATGTTCTTCGGATCCTGGGTGCCGATGAAGTAGTGGCACTTGTCCGCGCATGCACCGCAGTGCACGCACGAGTCCATGTAGACCTTCAGCGAGCGGTACTTGCCGAGCAGCGTGCCCATGTGGTCGATCGCGCGCTTCTCCCAGCCTTCGCCCAGTTCGCCGGGAAAGCCGATCGTCTGCTGGATCTTTTCGTTCGCGACGTACGGGCGCGACTCCTCCATCGCGCCGGGCAACAGCGGCGCCGGCGACGGGAACTCGCGCAGGGCGGGGGCTTTGACTTCAGCGGCCATCGGTTTGCAGCTCGGGCTTCAGCTCCGGTCCAGTTTCGCGGCCCACGGCGCCAGGTGGCGCGACTCGCGCGGGTTGTCGACCTGGTTGCGGCTCGGCGAGAAGAACACGCCGGGCGCGTGCAGCAGCTTGGAAAACGGGAACACGATCATCAGTGCGGCGACGAGCGCCAGGTGCAGGTACAGCACGCCGTCGGCGGGCAACGGCTGCCAGTCGAAATACATCAGTCCGAGGAAGAACTTCTTGACCCCGACGACGTCGGTCGGCGCCAGGTATTTCATCGCGAGGCCCGAGACCGCGATTGCCAGAAGCAGCACCAGCATCAGGTAGTCGGACGGCGTCGAGATGTAACGGATCCGCTCGACCGCAAATCGCCGCACCAGCAGCCCGGCGAGGCCGGCCACCATGCCGAAGCCGGCCAGGATGCCGAGCGGCTGGACCAGCACCACCCAGCCCCACACCGGCTCGGTGAAGTAGCGCAGGTGCCGCGCCAGCACCAGTGCCAGCGAAGCGTGAAACAGCCAGCCGAACAGCCACGTCCACAGGCTTCCCTTGAACAGGCTCTCGAAGAAGACGACCTCGCGCACCATGCGCAATACGACGCCGCCGCGCGTGACCGGCGCCGGCGTCGTGGGAATCTTCAGCGGCGCCGGAGTACGCGCGTAGTCGGCGATGCGCAGCGCCAGCCCGCCCAGCAGCACCACGGTGGCGACGCAGAACAGGACTCCGAATACGATGCTCGCGGCGGACACAGTCGTTCCCGCTCGTCCCGCGGGGGCGACGCCCAGCGTCCGCCCCGCTCTCCCGAATCGTTAAACGCAGCCGGTCGGCTTGGGCAGGCCGGCGATCTTGCACGCCTGCTTGGCCGGGCCGTACGGAAAGAGCTCGTACAGGTACTGGCTGTTGCCCTTCTCTGCCCCGAGCGTCTTGCCGATCGCCTTGGTCAGCACCCGGACGGCCGGCGCGATCTGGTACTCCTCGTAGTACTTGCGCAGGAAATTCACCACCTCCCAGTGGTTCTCGCTCATGTCGATGGCTTCCTGCTTCGCGATCGCGTTGGCGATATCCTCATTCCAGTCGCCCAGGTTGACGAGGTACCCCTCCTCATCGGTTTCATAGGTCTTGCCGCTGACTTCGATGGTCGGCATGTGTCTCTCCTCTTGTATCGGATGAATCTCGGGTTGGTTTCCTACAACCAGGACTGGCAGTTCGGATGCTCGACGACCAGGTCGACGAATCCCTCGTAGTCGACCGGGTTCACGCCATCGATCAGGCGGTCGGCCATGCCGCGCGCCTGCAGATCAGGCATCAACGCATAGACCTTCAGATTCTGCATCGCCTCGCGCAGCTTGGGCTCGGCGCCATTGCCGCGCGTCGCGGCATACACGGCGTCCTCGATCAGCAGCAGCGCTCCGGAACGCGCCAGCCCCAGAGCGGTATCAAGCGTGCCCTTTTCCAGCGGCGACTTGTTGACTATGTGCAGCATTGTCGGAATTCCTCAGAAACTCAGCACCACGTCCTGCTGTTCCATCAGCTCCGCCAGTGCAGCGCGGTCGATCAGCTTCACGTCGGTGATCAGGTCTTCCGCGACCAGGCCGCGCGCGGCCAACGACTCGGACTCGACGTACAGCTTGTCGATGTCGTAATCCTCGAGCGCGCGATAGGTCGGCGAAAAATTCTTGGTCGCGATCGCCTTCGTCTGCATCCCCTTCTTCAGCTGGTAGACCCCGTCGTCGATGAACGCCACCGAGACGTCCTGCTCGAACGCGGCGGCGATCAGCACGACCTCGAGGCTCTCCAGCGCGTAGATCGACCCGTACGGCGCCTTGCGGTTGACCAGCATGAATTTTTTCATCGCTAGTCCCCGAAGACGACGAGACGATCGGCCTTGATGCCGGAATCGATCAGCTGGCCCAGTCCCGAAATGCGGAAACCCGGCGCCAGCGAACCCTCGACGATCCCGCGCCGCAGCGCCGCCGCCACGCACACCACCAGATCTACCTTTTGCTCCTCGGCCAGCTTGGTCCAGCGCGCCACGATATTGCGGTCGTCCTGGGGCGGCTCGGTGAAACGCGACGCGTTGTTGACGCCGTCGTGATAGAAGAACACGCGCTGCAGCTCGTGGCCCTTCGCGAGGGCGGCCACGCAGAACAGATAGGCCGAGTCGCTCGCTTGATGCTGGTATGGTCCTTCGTTGACCAGAACGGCGATCTTCACATCCGATCCCAGCCGTCAGAACCGGATGTGTGTCGACGCATTGAGGCTCACCCGCGCACCGCGCCAGTCGTCGATCAGGTACTTGGTGAAGGTAAGCCCGGTCTTCTCGAAGAAGCGTGGCCAGCCGATCCGTTCAATCCAGTCGGACATGCGTTCCCATGACCGCGCGTCCTCCTTGTAGACACGCAGGATGCGAATCACGATCTCGCTGACTTCGGGCCAGCGCGGCGGGTTGTTGGGCAGGCCGGACGCGACCATCTTCATGAAAGTCGGCTTGCCGCGCGCGTTCGAGTTCTTGCCACCGACCCAGATCGCCAGCTTCGTGTGCTCGGGGTCGTTGATCTGCATCGGCGGGCATGGTGGGTAACAGGCACCGCAGCACATGCACTTCTTCTCGTCGACCTCGAGCGACGGCTTGCCGTTGACCAGTGCCGGGCGGATCGCCGCGACCGGGCAGCGCGCAACCACTGCCGGGCGTTCGCAGACGTTCGCGACCAGGTCATGGTTGATCTTGGGCGGCTTGGTGTGCTGCACGATGATCGCGATGTCGGCCTGGCCGCCGCAGTTGATCTCGCAGCACGAAGTCGACAGGTGCACGCGATTCGGCATCTCCTCGCGCTTGAACTCGACGATCAGGTCGTCCATCAGCGCCTTGACCGCGCCCGATGCGTCGGTGCCCGGGATGTCGCAATGAAGCCAGCCCTGCGTGTGGGCGATCATCGACACCGAGTTGCCGGTGCCGCCGACCGGGAAGCCGGCCGACTCCAGCGCATTGATCAGCGGCTCGACTTTCTCCCACTTCGATACGCCGATCTCGACGTTGCTGCGGATCGTGAAGCGGACCTGGCCCTCGCCGAACTTGTCGATGATGTCGCACAGCTTGCGGATGGTCCAGACGTCCATCTGCCGTTGCGTGCCGGCCTTCACCGTCCACAGTTCGTCGCCGGACAGCGCGACATGATGCAGCACGCCCGGCCGCGGCCGATCGTGGTACTTCCACTTGCCGTAGTTCTTCAGCATCAGCGGATGCAGGAACTGCGTGTTGTCGGGAACGCCACTTTCGGTCGCGCGGCGCGGCGTCGCCGCCTTTGCTGGCGCCTTCGCGGGTGCTAGAGCTTCGGACATGCTTGATCTCCCTCAGGCGGCTTTCTGGGCCGCGGCCTTCGCCTTGGCCACTTCCTCGTCCCAGCCATCGGTGCGGACGTAGGGATTGGTACGCGGCGTCGAGACCATGTTGGGATCCACTTCCAGCCCGACACCTTCGAGGAAATTGACCAGGCCGATGCGCTCGATGGTCTCGCCGATGCGCTCGTGCTCGAGTGCGTTCTCGGCGAAGAAATCGACGATGCGCTTGCCGAGGTCGACCAGCTGCTCGCGATCCTCGTCGGTCGCCAGCTTCATGAACGGCACGATCACCGTCCCCATCAGGTCGCCGATCTTCAGCGTGCGCTTGCCGCCGCACAGGATCGTGGCGCCGGTGTCGTTGCCGTGCGCCAGCGCGCCGGTCATCACGTTGATGCAGTGCATGCAGCGCACGCAGTCCTGGTTGTCGATCTCGAGCGCCTGCGTGTCGTTCACCGCGACGCTCGAGATCTTCGCGTCCTTGCGGACGTCCTTGATCTCCTTGATCTGGATCGCCTTGGTCGGGCAGCGCG
>DAINBQ010000115.1:0-3469 GCA_036732825.1 Burkholderiaceae bacterium
GCCGGGACGCTCGAGCGCTTCGATCAGGGCGAGTTCATTCCGTTCTGGCGCCGCCTCTGGGGACTCGCGTCGCTCGACAGTCGCGGTTATGTGTACATCCCGCCGCAGTGCCGGCAGCAGGTCCGCTGCCGCGTGCATGTCGCGCTGCACGGATGCCGCCAGGGAGTGGCCGTCGTCGGCGACGAGTTCGTGCGCAAGGCCGGATACAACGAATGGGCAGACCAGCACGACATGATCGTTCTCTACCCGCAGGCCAAGCCGAGCGAGCCATCGATGATGGCCTGGTGGCTGCCGTTCAATCCGCGCGGCTGCTGGGACTGGTGGGGTTACACAGGGACGGACTACGCGGTGAAAAGCGGCGTGCAGATCACCACGATCATCGCGATGGTGGACCGGCTGGCAGCGAAGCGCTGACGAGTTCGAGCTGGCGCGTCAATTCCGCGCCAAGATGGTCCGACTTCTGTCTCAGCGCCGTCCCGTCGGCGACGAACGCATAGCGCCGGATCAGCGCCTGCGCGTCCGCCGGCAGTTCGGATTCGACATAGCGCCAGCCGTAGTCGAAGCGGTCCGGTCGATGACGCATGCCGAGCAGTTCGATCAGCGCGCGCAGCAGGGCCTGGTAGAAGCCCAGAGCCTCGAGCGGGTGCCCCCGCGCCAGTTCCTTTTCGACCAGCATGCGGTAGACGGGAATTGCGCCCTGCAGCTGCACGACCCTCTGGGTCCGGCGCGCGGCGAGTGACGCGTGATCGAGCGGCAGTGCGCGAATGTTTCCGGTGCGATCGAACAGCACACGCGGCTCGCCGTGGCGCTCGAGCTCGAGGAACTGCGCAGCGGCGGCCTCGCTCACGATTACGCAGTCGACCGCGAAGAACCGCGGGGCGCCGGCGAGAAAATAGAAGCGCTGCGCAGTGTCTCGGAAGGGTGGGGGTTCGACGCGCCAGGCATGGACGATGCGGTCGACGCCCGAAAGAGCGCGCTCGACCGCATCGAAGATCGCAGGAGCTTCATCGAGCGCGGCGACGATGACCACATCGATGTCCGAATACTCGTCGAGCCGGCCGGTGGCGGCCGAACCGCCTTCCCAGAGCGCAGCAACGCCCGCGCGCCCGACCAGCGCCGCGCAGACCGCGTCGCCGATCGCGGTGCGGTAGTCGGCGGGCGTCATGTGCGCTCTGTGGCCCACTCACGCAGGCGATACCGCTGCAGCTTGCCGCTCCCACTGCGCGGCAGCCACGTGACGAACCTGATGATGCGCGGGAACATGTGCGGAGCGATCGACTTCTTCACGAAGTCCTGCAGTTCGCGTCCGAGCGCCGGACTGCCGCGCTGGCCCGCCTTCAACACGACATAGGCGACGACGACCTGGCCGCGCTCCTCGTCCGCGGCGCCGACCACGCCGCACTCTGCAACTGCCGGATGCAGCAGCAGCGCGCCTTCGACTTCGGGTCCGGCGATGTTGTCGCCGGCAGAGACAATCATGTCGTCGGACCGCGCCTGGTAGTGGAAATAGCCATCCGCGTCCTGCACGAAGCTGTCGCCGGTAAGGTTCCAGCCCTTGCGCACATAGCTCTTCTGGCGGACATCTGCCAGGTAGCGGCAGCCGGTCGGGCCCTTGACTGCAAGCCAGCCGACGCTGCCCGGTGGCAGTTCTTTCATCGCCTCGTCGACGACGATCGCGCGGTAGCCGGGAACGACCTTGCCGATTGCACCGGGCCGCACTTCGCGGCCGGCGGCGGAGATGAATATGTGAGTCATCTCGGTGGCACCGATGCCGTCGATCATCTCGATCCCGGTGACCTGCTTCCAGAGCTGCCGCGTCGCGACGGGCAAGGCCTCGCCGATTGACACGGTCTTCTTCAGGCTCTCGCTCGCATGGCCGCGCTCGCGCTGCCGCAGTGCCATCTGCCCGTACATCGCCGGCGCGGTGAAGCAGATCGTGGCGCGCGTCTTTTCGATCGTCGCAAGAAGCGTCGCGGGTGTCAGCTTTTCCATCAGCACGGCCGAGGCACCAAAGCGCAGCGGCATCGCAAGCAGGCTGCCGAGGCCGAACGTGAGCGTGAGCGGCGGCGTGCCGCAGAAGACATCGTCGGGCGTCGGCTTCAGTACATGTCTCGTGAAGGCGTCCGCCATCACGAGGATGTCGCGGTGAAAGTGCATCGTGCCCTTCGGAGCACCGGTCGTGCCGGATGTGAATGCGATCAGGCAGACGTCGTCGCGGAGACTGCGATGCGCGGAAAACTCTGCGGGCTTGCGCGCCGCGCGTGCTTCGAGGCCCTTCGGCGCAGGGTCGTTCAGGTAGAGCACCTGCTTCAGATCAGCGGCGTAATGCTCGGAAGCCGGATCTTGCGCAAGCAGGAGTTCATCGCGCAACTGAATGTCGCACAGCGCGGCGCCGATTCTCGCCTTCTCGATGATCGGCTTCAGCTCGCGCGCGCGCAGCAGCGGCGCCGTGCCGACCGCGACCAGTCCGGCCTTCACGATCGCCAGCCAGCATGCGGCCAGCAGCGGCGAGTTCGGAGCGCGCAGCAGCACGCGGTTGCCCGGCACCAGACCGAGATCCTCGGTCAGGACACGCGCGATGCGGTTCACCTGCGCGAACAGCTGCTGATAGGTGCAGCCGATCGCACGCCCGTTCACGATCGTCGTCAGCGCGGTGCGCTGGCCGTCGCCGCTGGCCACGCGCCGGTCCAGCAGTTCGACCGCGCAGTTGATCCGCTGCGGATAGCGGTACTCGGGACGATCGAACAGGAAATCCGGCCACTGCTCGCGCGGCGGCAGGTGATCGCGCGCGAACGTATCGATGCGGCTGGTCATCGGGCAACTGCCGCCACCGGCTTCAGCCAGTAGTAAGTGAAGTCGATATCGGCCGGCTTCGCGATCATGCGTGGCGGCTTGTCGACTTCGGCCCAGAACGCGCTGCGCAGCGCGGCGTCGTCGATCTTGTAGTCCCCGTTGCGCTCATGCTCGCGCAGCAGTGCCGCGCGGGCGCCAACCGGGTCCGGCCCGAACTTCGTGATGCCGACGGTGCCGCCGTAGCGGTCGTACAGCGCCTTGTTCAGCTTGTAGCCCTCGATCCACGGCTTCCAGACACGCTGCTTCGACGCTGCGTCCGCCCCCTGGTCGACCCGCTCTGCATCGCGTTTGGCCAGTTGCTGCAGCGTCGATCGATAGCTCTCCGCCTGCGCCCGGCGCTGCGGGTCAGCGATGCCGGCTGCCAGCTCCTTCTCGAGCCGGTCCAGGTCGCGCGCGCGCCGCTCTCGGTCCGCCTGCCTGAACTCGCGGTCGAACTTCTCGTAGGCGGCGAGGTCGGCCTCGCTGGCTTCGAGCCTGTTCGCCTGCACGAAGCGCCGAGTCGCCTCGCGCTCGATCCGTCGCTTCAGGAGCTGCGCCGAGTGCGCTGTGTCGCCGCGTTCGAACTCGACTTCGGCAGCAGTCACCGGTGTCCCGAACACGCGCGCAACGACCTGCG
>DAINBQ010000115.1:3569-9714 GCA_036732825.1 Burkholderiaceae bacterium
TAACAGCAAGAAAATTCGAGAGGAGAGATGGCCCGGTACGTTCTGGCGCTGGACCAGGGTACGACGAGTTCGCGCGCGATCCTGTTCGATCGAAATGGTCGTCCGGTCGCGACCGCGCAGCAGGAGTTCAGGCAGATCTTCCCGCAACCGGGATGGGTCGAACACGACGCCGCCGAGATCTGGTCGACCCAGCTCGCATGCGCGCAGTCAGCGCTGCGTCAGGCCGGCGCCCAGGCGCGCGATGTGGCGGCCCTGGGCATCACGAATCAGCGCGAGACCACGGTGTTGTGGGAACGTGCGAGCGGCGCGCCGATCGGCAACGCAATCGTCTGGCAGGATCGGCGCACGGCCGAACGCTGCAACGCGCTGCGCGAACAGGGCGTTGAACCCAGCGTCCGCGCGGCGACCGGACTACTGCTCGATCCGTATTTTTCGGGAACGAAGATCGCCTGGCTGCTCGACCATGTTCCGGGCGCGCGCGCGCGCGCCGAACGCGGCGACCTGGCATTCGGGACGATCGACAGCTGGCTGATCTGGAACCTGACGGGCGGCGCGCATCACGTCACCGATGTCAGCAACGCGTCGCGCACGCTGCTCTTCAACCTGCACACGCTCGACTGGGACGACGAACTTCTCGCACTCTTTGGCGTGCCGCGCGCGATCCTGCCGCGAGTGACGGCGTCGAGCGAGCGCATCGGCCCGACGCTGCCGGGACTCTTCGGGACATCGATCGAGATCGCCGGCAATGCGGGTGACCAGCAGGCAGCGACATTCGGCCAGGCCTGCTTCGGGGCCGGCATGGCGAAGAACACCTATGGCACCGGCGCCTTCATGCTGATGAACGTCGGAAGCCAGCCGCAGGCGTCGGACAATCGCCTGCTGGCGACCGTCGGGTGGACGCTCGCCTCGGATGCGGCGGCGACCGCCTACATGCTCGAGGGCAGCGTGTTCGTGGCTGGCGCGGTCGTGCAGTGGCTGCGCGACGGGCTGGGCCTGTTTGCGCGCACCGATGATGTCGAGGCGCTTGCGCGGCAGGCGCCCGACAACGGCGGCGTCTTCCTGGTGCCCGCGTTCGTCGGGCTCGGTGCTCCACACTGGGATCCCGATGCGCGAGGCCTCGCAGTCGGGCTGACGCGTGGCACGACAAAGGCGCACGTCGCGCGTGCCGCGCTCGAGTCGATCGCATTTCAGTCAGCCGACGTGCTGGCGGCGATGCAGCTCGACGCGCATCAGTCACTGACCGAGCTGCGGGTCGATGGCGGTGCCGCGCGCAATGACCTGCTGATGCAGTTCCAGGCCGACATCATGGGCGTTCCGGTCGTGCGGCCCGAAGTGACCGAAACCACGGCGCTCGGCGCTGCCTACCTGGCCGGGCTCGCGACCGGCTTCTGGTCCGGTCTCGACGAGATCGCGAGCCAGTGGCGGGTCGAACGCCGGTTCGAACCGGCGATGCATGCAGATCGGCGCGAAGAAATGCTGGCGCAGTGGCGGCGCGCGGTCGAACGCTCGCGGCGCTGGGTGGAATGAGACGCCCCACCCTCACTTCGTTTGCTGCCCCCGAGGGGCTCTCAGCGCCCTTCGGGCGGCCCGGCGGGCGCTGAGGTGACGTTGCCGCCCGTCATCGAGCGGGCCGCCCTGCTCGCGCAGCTGCGCGAGTCGCGGCCCTGGGACGTGGTCGTGATCGGCGGCGGATCGACGGGCCTCGGCATCGCGGTCGATGCGGCGGCGCGCGGCTATCGCACCGCACTGATCGAAGCGCGGGACTTTTCGAGCGGCACGTCGAGCCGCAGCACGAAGCTGGTCCACGGTGGCGTGCGCTATCTGGCGCAAGGCAATGTGAAGCTGGTGCGCGAAGCGCTGATCGAGCGCGCGCTGCTGCTCGAGAATGCAGCCGGACTCGTCCGCCCGCTCGAATTCATCGTGCCGACCTACCGCGTTTTCGAGCGTGAGTTCATGCGCGTCGGGCTCGGCCTCTACGATGCGCTTGCCGGCAACCGCGGCATTGGAGCGACGCGCTGGCTGTCGCGCCAGGAAACACTTGCGCAGCTGCCGGGCGTCAGGGCGCGCGGACTCCGCGGCGGCGTCGCCTACTGGGACGGGCAGTTCGACGATGCCCGGCTTGCGATCGCACTGATGCGTACCGCGGTTCGCCTCGGCGCGGTGGCGGTCAACTATGTGCGGACCGATGGGCTGCGAATTGCGCAGGGCCGGGTCGAGGCAGTGATCGCGGTCGACGATGAGACCGGCGAGCGCTTCGAACTGCAGGCGAAGGTCGTCTACAACGCTGCGGGCGTGTGGGTCGATTCGATCCGGCGCCTGGCCGAACCGGGAGCGCAGAAACTGATTGCAGTCAGCCGCGGGTCCCACATCGTTCTCGATCATGGCTTCCTGCCGGGAGCCGCCGGCCTGATGATCCCGAAAACGTCGGATGGCCGCGTCCTGTTCGCGATTCCCTGGCTCGATCGACTGATCGTCGGCACGACCGATGTGCCGGCCGAGGGCCCGGCCTGGGACCCAAAGCCATCCGCGGCGGAAATCGAGTTCATTCTCGAAACCGCGCGCGGCTATTTCGAACGACGGCCCGAGCGCAGTGACGTGCTGGCCACTTTCGCCGGGCTGCGCCCGCTGTTCGCACCTCACGCGCACGGTGCGACGAAGACGATCTCGCGCGAGCACGCGATCGTCATCGAGCACGAGAATCTTCTGACGGTCACCGGCGGCAAGTGGACGACATATCGCCGCATGGCGCTCGATGCGCTCGATCAGGCTCAGCGCGCGGGACTGCTGGACCGGCGACCCTGCACGACGGCGACGCTTCGACTCGACATCGACGATTCGCTCGAGAACGCGCACCTGATGGCGGAAGCCGCCGCAGCGCGTGGCGATGCAGCCGCAATCGCAGACTTCGTGCACCTTGCGCAGCGTCACGAGCAGGCGCGCACGGTCGAAGACGTGCTGGCGAGGCGCCTGCGCATCGGCTTGCTCGATGAAAGGCAGGCCCAGCGTCTGCAGCCGGCGGTTGTGCCGCTGCTGCAATAAAAAAGGCCGCTCCGAAGAGCGGCCTTTGAGCAGAGCTTGTATGGCCTAGAACAGGTGACGCATGCCGAGCGTGATCATCTTGCGGTCCCAGACGATGCTGTTGTTCAGCGTGTTTTCGCCGTCTGTGTCCGAGTAGTTGGCGTACAGGTTCGTGCGGCGCGACAGCGGATACGTGTAGCCGAGCGACCAGGTCGTGAAGTCGCGTTCGTCGACGAGCACCGGCGAGATGGTCACGGGATCGCCGTCGCGGTCCATGTAGCTCGCGAGGAACTGGCCGCCGAACAGCGGAACCGTGACGCCGACCATCCATGCGTCGGCATCCGGCGCATTGACCGTGCTCGGCAGCAAGGGGTTGCCGACCGTGCTGAACACGCGCGTGTCGTCTTCGATCGCATAACCCGCATGCAGCTTCACGATCTTGAAGTCGAACGTGCCGCCGAGCTGCAGGTGCGTCTGGTCGTCCGGAGCGCCCGGGATGTCGAAGACGTCGTACGTAACGGCCGCGTAGAACGGGCCCGCGCCCCACGATCCTGCTAGGCCGATCACGTCGACGTTGTTGCCGCTGCCTGCGACTTCCGAGCCGCTCGCATTGAACGAATACGACGCGCCGACCGTGAATCCGGCGAACGTCGGCGATTTGTACAGCACGGCGTTGTCCAGCCGCAGCGCGTTGGACGAACTGAAGGCCCGGCCCATGTTCGAGTCGCCGAAGCCCGTTACGAACGGGTCGATGCTGCCAAACATGTCGAACGAACCGGTACCAGATGACAGCGCCGCCACGCGACCGGCGACCAGCGATCCGAAGCCGCTCTGGAGACCCAACCACGCCTGGCGGCCGAACAGGCGAGTCGTGGACGCGCCGCCGCAGGGGTTGAGGTTGCCCGGAGGTGGAACCGGTGCGCCGCCGCAGGCGTTGGTCGTGTTTCCGCTTGCACCAGTATCGAGGCTGAAACCGCCTTCGATCGTGAAGATGGCGTTCCAGCCGCCGCCGAGCGCTTCGGAACCGCGCAGGCCAAAGCGGTTGCCCGACTGGTGGCCGCTGTTGATGCCGCTTTGCGAATCTCCGACATCAGGATCGATGCGCTGCCAGTTGACGTCCAGGATGCCGTAAAGGGTCACGTTCGACTGCGCGAGCGCGGCGCCGGAGAAGGCACCGAGCACCGCTAGTGCGATCAGACTTTTTTTCATGCGAAGCTCTCCTAGCTAGTGATGAGAATTCTTTTTACGCAGCCACCCCGCACGAAGCGGCAACGCGAGAAAAACTTCCGGAGGAAGCTGATGAGGATTCTTTCAGACCGGCCGTGACAAGGCAAAGAATGAGAGCCAAAACTCCCGTATTTCTGCCTGTTATGTTGCAGTGAGGCAACAAAGCAAAACGGGACGCCGAGGCGCCCCGTTTCTCATATCGTGGAACGGCTAGAACATGTGCCGGAGGCCGAGTTGGAAGACAGTGGCGTCTTCGCCGAATGAAGTGGTCCAGCCCATCGAGTATCCAGCCGTAGAGGGCGCGACCCGCGCCTGGTCCTTGTTCTTGAAGAACGCGGCGACGCCGTACACGGCCGTCCGCCGCGACAGGTCGTAAAAATAGGCCGCGCCAAAATGGTCGACCTTGGCGTCCTGCGTGGCCCACGCCGAGCGCGCGGTGTCCTTGGCAAAGTTGTAGACGCCATAGATCGTGCTCGCCCCGAACCGATACGAAGCACCCAGGTGATAGGCATCCGAGTCGGTCGGCCCCGCCAGCCCGCGCATCGTGTCCATGTCGAAGCTGTTGATCTGCAGGCTGCCGAGGATTCCGTTGATCGCGGCGAGGTTGCCCCCGGTGGAAACGATCAGGTTCTGGATGTCGGCGGGCGTCAGGATCGGGTTGTCGTTCTGACGCTTCAGCCATTGCGCGTAGAGCTTGAGGTCACCGAACGTGACATAGCCGCCGATGTTGAGCATCTCGAGCCCGGTTTCCTGGGTCGGCGTGCCGGCGGCCTGCGTGGCGTACGGGACCACGTTATTGCGGTTGTAGCCGATACCCACGCCCCAGCGGTCCGTAACGTACTGAACGTCGGCACCCATGTGGTCGTCACCGTCCTGCGGGTTTGTCCCGCGCTCGTTGCGCAACGTCTCGGAGCCCCCGAAGCTGTACATCAGCGAGAGAACGAAACCCTTCAGTTCCGCCCGGTACTGCAGCGCGTTGTTCATGCGGATCGCGGGGTTCGAGAACGACTGGCCGAACTGCAGCGCAGTCTGGTCACCCATCACGCTGAACTTGTTCAGGATCTCGTAGCCCGGCGTGTACTGCCGGCCGGCGATCACCGCGCCGTACGGTGTCACGAGCCCCACCCAAGACTGGCGATCGAAGAGCGCGCCCGCGGAGTTGATCGTCGTGATCGCCTGCAGCAGCGCGTTGTTGATCGCGTTCATGCCGCCGACGACCGCCGGCACGGCCGGCGCCGGCAGCGGATTGACCAGCGTGACGCCGGGGCAGATCGTCGGCACCGTTGCGGCGGCGCCGGACGGCCGACACCAGAAGAGCGCGTCGTTGTGGGTCGTGCTGCCGGTGTCGAGCGAGATCCGCGACTCGAGCGTGAACAACGCGCGATAACCGCCGCCCAGATCCTCGGAGCCGCGGATTCCGATGCGTGAACCCTGAGACATGCCGCTCTGTATGCGAGTCACCGATTCGGTCCCGACATCGAGGCTCTCGATCCCGACATCGACGATGCCGTACAGCGTGACCGCGCTTTGCGCGAAGGCAGCCGGGAATGCGCACGCGAGCGCAACGGCCAACAGGCTTTTCCGCATGGGGTGTCTCTCCTTGCTCTTATCGTGTTCTGCTTGGCGCGGGAGCCCCGGCCAACGGTGCGAGAATAGCCTTCAGGGCTGTCAATTTCGACGCCCTAGGTCACGGTTCCCGTTCATTCGTAACATTTCCGCAACAGCCATGGCTGCACGCCCGTTGAACGTTCTCGACCAGCTCACGGCGGCCGCTGATCGAGCGCTCCGGACCATTGCAGCCGAGCCGGTCGCGAACCGCGCGAGTCCGGCCGCCGCGGCTCCGCATCGCGACGACGAACTCGATGACGATCAGCGGCGGGAAGCCGCCGCATTGATGCGC
>DAINBQ010000116.1:0-1637 GCA_036732825.1 Burkholderiaceae bacterium
GCGTGGACGCAACCGGACGCCGCCGCCTGGTGGGCTGCCTATCGAAGCAACCGCAGGTCGGCCGGCGCGCCGACCGTGGCTGCCTGAAGCGGGGCCATTTTGCTGCCGAGCCGCAGCCGTTTTGCGCCTTCGGTGCAGAGCAGTGCCCGGGTACGCCGGGCTGGGCCGCCGGTCCATGATCTTGCGGTAGCCGAAGCAGCGGGCTTGCCGTAGCCCAATTCCGGGGTCGGCGCGGCTTGACCGACCCATGTTGCACTGCGAACAATTCCCTCGATGAACACACCGCACTCGCGCCCGGCCTCGAGCGGCCCGTTGCGTCTTGCGCGCCGGTCGTGGCGACTTCAGTACCGCGACTCCGCGCAGTCGATCGCGCTCGCCGAGCAGGCCTGCGCACGCGCGATTGCCGGCAGCGACATCGAAGCGGAGAGCTGGGCCCGGCTGACGCGCGGCTTTCACCGGATGCGTTTTGCGACGCCGGCCGAGGCTGAGCGGGAACTCGCGGCAGCGCAGCGCTGCTTCGAGGCGACGCAGGACAGCGCCGGTCACATGCTTGCATCGGTGGGCATCGCGCGCTGCTGGTGGTTGCAGGGCCGGCACCGGGAGGCGCTCGAGCTCACGCTGCCGCTGCGCGGCGAGGGCCTGCGCGTCCTGCGTGAAGAAGAGCGGGGCATGCTGCTGAACACGATCGCCGGCTGCTATTCCAGGGCCGGCCAGTCGGCGGAGGCTTTTGCCTACCTCTACCAGGCCCTGCGCGAGACGAGCGCGGCGCGTAATCACGGTTTCGACGTGGTTCTTTACTGCAACCTCGCGCACGAGCTGTTCCAGCTCGGTGACTACTACGAGGCGCTCAGCTACCTGGAAGAGGGGATCGAACGCTGCCGGCGGCTCGGCAATGCCCGGCTGCTCGCGACCTTGCTGGTCAATCGCATCATCTGCCTGACCGACCTCGGCCGCCCGCACGACGCGATGCCCGACGTCCGCCGCTTGCTGGACCTGCCGCCCGATTCGACCGGGCGCGGCCTGACCCACGCAGGTTTCGAAACGATGGCAATCGCCGCGCTGCGAGCCGGCGATCTGGTGCTGGGTGATGCGCTGGTCGCGCAGGCTGAGCAGGCCGCCGCGCGTGAATCGGATGTCGACGAGAAAGTGGAACTCGTCGTCGCGGTCGCCGAGGGATTGCGCGCGCGGGGGCAGCTCGACGAAGCAGCCGGACACATGGAGCAGGCGCTGCCATTGCCGACCGAAGGCCTGAG
This sequence comes from Burkholderiaceae bacterium, assembly GCA_036732825.1. Classification (GTDB taxonomy): domain Bacteria; phylum Pseudomonadota; class Gammaproteobacteria; order Burkholderiales; family Burkholderiaceae_F; genus DAINBQ01. The sequence continues at coordinate 1,254 of DAINBQ010000116.1, forward strand.
CCTGCGTGTGCGCTGCCTGTTCTTCCAGACGCTCGCCGAGCTGCACGAAAAGCGGGGCGACGCGGCGCCGGCGCTGCGTCACCTCCGGACCTGGCAGACGCTGCATGTCGAACGGGCGTTGCTGGCTTCCCAGGCCCGCTATCAGGCGGCGTCGCTGCAAACCGAGCTGCTGCGCCTGCGGCACGAACGCGACGAAATCGAGGCCCGACGCCGCTCGACCGAGCGCGCGAAGGCGGAACTGGAATCGATCAATCAGCAGTTGTCGCAGAAGATCGGCGAGGTGCAGGCGTTGCAGGCCGCCCTGAAGGAGCAGGCCGTCAGGGATTTCCTGACGGGGCTGTTCAATCGAAGGTACCTCGCGGACGTGCTGCCGTCGATGGCGGC
>DAINBQ010000116.1:1737-9627 GCA_036732825.1 Burkholderiaceae bacterium
GATGACTGCGTGCTCGAGGCCAAGAAGTTCGGCCGCAACCGGGTCGTCGTCTTCGGCGAAGCGCAGGTGATCGCGCTGCCACAGACAGCGCGTCGCATCCGCCCGCGCAAGCGCGCCTGAAGCCTGCGTCAATTACTTGCTGGAGAACCGGTGACCGAAGAATCCCGTCCGCTCTCCATCGAGATCGTCTCCGACGTCGTCTGTCCCTGGTGCTACATCGGCAAGCGGCGACTCGAGGCCGCGCTCGCCGGCCGCGAAGCGCGGCCCGCGCCGACACTGCGCTGGCATGCGTTTCAGCTCAATCCGGACCTACCGGCCGGCGGCATCGACCGGCGTGGCTATCTCGAGAACAAGTTCGGCGGTTCGCACGGCGCGGCCGATGCGTATTCGAGGGTCGAAACTGCCGGACGCGAGGTCGGAATTCCGTTCGCCTTCGACCGCATCCAGCGCCAGCCGAACACGATGGACGCGCACCGGCTGATCGCGTGGGCGCAGGCGCAGGATCCCCTGGCTGCGTCCGATCTTGTCGAGCGGCTGTTTCGCGCGTTCTTCGTCGAGGGCGTCGATATCGGCGAGACCGACGAACTCGTTCGCGTCGCCGCCGAATCCGGCTTCGAGTCGGCGGCCGTGCGCGCTTGGCTCGTGACGGACGCCGGCCGCGCCGATGTCGCGGCCGCGGACCGGCGAGCTCATGAACTCGGTATCGGCGGCGTTCCGTTTTTCATATTCAATCAGCGGCTCGGTGTCTCGGGCGCGCAACCGCCCGAGGTGCTGCGGGCCGCAATAGAGCAGGCCGAGTCGTCGCCAATCGAGTGAACGTCAGCGTCTACGAGAACCAGATCCACTTCGCCAGCTGATCGACGCGATCGGTCCGAACAACGCCGCCTGCGGGCGGCGTTTTCTTTCCGGCTTGGGTTGCGATCTCCGCGGTCAGCGTTCAAGGTCATGCAGCGTGCTGCTTTCCGCCGGCAACTCCGCTACCCTCCCGCCCTCGCTCGAAACCACCCTGCATCACGTGCAGTTGACCCTTTCCTCGTTGGTTCCCGCGCGCTGGCTGAAGCGCGTTGCGCTCCCGGCCGATGATCTGCTGCGGGACGCGGTCTATCGACGCCTGTGGACTTCGATCCTGATCAGCTCGTTCGGCGGCCAGGTGACGATGCTCGCGCTCCCGTTGACGGCGGCCGTGCTGCTGCACGCGACGCCGACGCAGATGGGCGTGCTGACCGCAATGGAAGTGCTGCCCTTCGTGCTGTTTTCGCTGCCGTCCGGGGTCTGGCTGGATCGCGTGCGCAAACTGCCCGTGTACATCACGGGCGAGTCGCTTCTGGCGGTGGTCGTGGCGAGCGTGCCGCTGGCCTGGTGGCTCGGCTGGCTGTCGATGACCTGGCTCTACTTCGTAGGCTTTGCGCTCGGCACGATCTTCACGATCGCCGGCAGCGCCGCGCAGATCGTGCTCACGCAGATCGTCGCGCGCGAGCGGTTGGTCGAAGCACACGCGAAGAACGCGCTGGCCAGTTCGACCGCCGAAGTTGCGGGCCCCGGCGCGGCGGGAGCGCTGATCAAGCTGGTCGGCGCGCCGATGGCGCTGCTCGCCGACGCGGTCCTGCTGGGGATCTCGGCGCTGATCCTGCGCGGGGTGCGCGTGAACGAAGGACCGCGGCATCCGGCGACGCCTTTCCTGCTGGCGATGCGCGTCGGACTCGCCTTCGTTGCCAGCCATCGGCTGCTGGTGACGATGGCCGTGCTGGTCGGCGGCTGGCAGATGTGCCACCAGGCGGCGCTGGTCGTTCAGATCCTGTTTGCCACGCGCGTGCTCGGACTGTCGGAGGGCGGCGTCGGCCTGTGCTTCGTCGCGCTCGGTGTCGGCACGATCGTCAGCAGTGCGGTCGGCAACCGGATCGCGCAGCGCATCGGGCCCGGCCCGACGATGGTGGCCGGCTTCGCCGCCTGCGGCATCGGCTGGACGCTGGCCGCGGTCGCGCCGGCATCGGCATTCGGCATCGCCGCGTTCGCGGCGATGCTGATGCTCTTCGGCGTCGGCGCCGTGCTGATCTTCATCACCTTCCTGTCGCTGCGGCAGGCTGTCACGCCGGCCCCGCTGCTGGGCCGCATGACAAGCACGATGCGCTGGCTGATTCTGTTGCCGGCGGCACCCGGTGCGCTGATCGGTGGCTGGCTGGGCGAGCATCTGGGATTGCGGGCCGCCCTGGCCTTCGCTGGCGGCACGGCATTGCTGCTGGCCGCGCTGGCGTGGCGGCAGCCGATCATCCGCGGCACGCGCACGCTGCCTCAGCCGGAGGCGCTGGCGGACGCTGCCTGACGGTCGCTTCAGTCGATCGCGACGACCAGTTTCCCGCGGACATGGCCCGCGCGCGATTGCTCGAGCGCGGCCGCCGCCTCGGCCAGCGGGTAAGTGCGCATGATCGCGACGCGCAGCGCGCCGGCGGCCAGCTGCTGCATCAGCCACTCGAGGTCGGCGGGGTTCAGCTTCAGCATCAGCACGCGTCGCTTCGCGCGGCGCACGAGGTTCATCACGGTGTCGGTGATGACGCGCGGGAAATGCGGCGTCGTGCTGACATAGCAGCCGTCGTCGGCCAGCAACGAGCGCAGGTCGACCGGACCGAGCATGCCGACGCAATCGAGCACTGCGTCGTATGGGCCGCCCCACGCGGACGGCGGGCCTGCGCGGTAGTCAAGCGCGCGTTCCGGGCGCAGCTCGCGCAGCAGCCCCTGGCTGTCGGCACCTCCGGTCACGGTCACGAGCGCTCCGATGTTGCGCGCGATCTGTGCCGCGAGATGACCGACGCCGCCGGCCGCGCCGTGCACCAGCACGCGGCGGCCGCGCTGTACGTTGGCCATGCGACAGATCTGCAGCGCCGAGAGCCCTGCGACGGGCAACGCCGCCGCCTGCTCGAGGAGCACGCGCTCCGGCACGGCCACGAGCATCTTCTCCGGCACCAGCGCAAACTGGGCAATCGCGCCGGGCGGCCGCTCGAACGCCGGGATCAGGCCCGCCACGCGGGTTCCGCGCGCGAATCGCGTCGCGCCCGCTCCGGCGGCAACGACCTCGCCCGCGAGGTCGAATCCGACTCCGCACGGCGGGCGCGCCTTGGACATCCACCTGTACTTGCCTTCCACGAGTTTCCAGTCGAGCGGGTTGATGCCGGCAAAGCGCACGCGGACCCGCACTTCGCCGGCCGCCGGCTGCGGGGCCGGCCGCTCCTCGACGCGCAGGACTTCCGCCGGCGCGCCATAGCCGTGCTGAACGAGTGCCTTCACCGATCCCCTCCGCTTGGCCTTGAATTGCAGGCGCGATTCTGTCGGATTTGCAGGCCTCTGATGGCTGCCAGCGCCGCACGCGGGCCGGCGAACAGGGGATGGAGCGGTTCGCGCCTGTCGAATAGACTCCCCGGCCCCGGATCCCTCCTCCGATGGCCGATTCAGCTCCGCTCCAGCAGGACCTCGCGCGCGTCGCGCTTGGCGACCGCGCCGCGTTCGAGCGCGTCTACCAGTCCACGAGCGCGCATCTGTTCGGCGTCGCACTCCGTATCTTGGGTCGACGCGACGCAGCCGAAGACGTGCTGCAGGAGGCCTTTGTGAGCGTTTGGCATCACGCCGGCAGCTACCAGGCCGCGAGCAGTCAGCCGATGACCTGGCTGATCTCGATCGTGCGCAACAAGGCGCTTGACGTCGTGCGCAGCGCCGCGGTCCGCCACGAGACTTCGATGCCGGAAAGCAAGGACGGGGAGGAACTCGAGCTTGCCGACGAGCGCCCGGGCGCGCTTGCCCTATTGATGGCGGGCGCGGAGGCCCTGGCGATTCGCGGCTGCCTGGAAGCGCTCGACGCTTCGCACCGGCAAAGCCTCGCGCTTGCCTATTACCACGGCATGTCGCACTCCGAAGTTGCCGCTCACCTGCAGGCGCCGCTCGGCAGCGTCAAGGCGTGGGTGCGGCGCGGGCTCGAACGACTGAAGAAGTGCCTGGAAACGACGGGCCAGGCGAACCTGACTGGACGATGAACTACAACCGGCCCGAACTGCTGGATCGCCTCGCGTCCGAGTACGTGCTCGGAACGCTGCGTGGTCGTGCGCGTCGGCGCTTCGAACAACTGCTGGGGCAATTGCCGGCTGCACAGGCCGCGGTACGGGCGTGGGAGGAGCGGCTCGGTCCACTTGCGGTTGCGGTGCCGCCGGTAGCGCCGCCGGCACGGGTCTGGGCGGCGATTGAAAGCCGAACCGCCCCCGCCGCTCGACGCGCCCCCGCCAGGGCCGCCTGGTGGAAGCCCCTGCTTGGATTCGCGCTCGGTTCGGTGCTGACGATCGGGCTGGTGCAGCTGATGCCGGGCAGCTTCATGTCTCTCGACGGCCTCGCACAGAAGGAACAGGCGCTGCCGCAGAGCTACGTGGGGCTGCTGGTCGACAAGGAAGGCCAGCCGACTCTTCTGATCAGCTCGACGCGCCACGGCACGCGGGTGACCGTCAAGTCGTTGCGACCCGTCGCCGTGCCTCCGGGCAAGGTGCTGCAGGTCTGGGCGCTGCCGCGAGAAGGCGCGCCGTTTCCATTGGGCATCGCGACGCCCACCAAACCTCCTGGCAGCACGCACTTCGACATGAGCGGGACTTCCGAAAAGCTCCTCGCGAACGTGCCGCGGCTCGCGGTGTCGATCGAGGACGGCCCCGCGCAGCCCGGTGCGACCCCGGGCGAATTCATCCTGACCGGGCACTGCGTGAAGCTCTGGTAGGGCGGCGAACCGGCTGCCTTCGGAGTTTTTTGTTTGCCCTGCATCCGATCTGGCTGTCTCCTCGTATGTCTGGCAGGCGCCCGATAGCGCCCCCACCCACCAGACAAGACGAGGAAACCAATGAACCGTGCATTCTGTTTTGCCGCGATCGCCGTCACGACGATGGTCGCCCATGCGAACCCGACTCAGTTCTCCAACGAGCTGCTTGCCAGCAAGGACGGGAAAACCCTGTATGTCTTTGACAAGGACTCCGCCGGCAAGAGCAACTGCAACAGTGGTTGCGCTGCCGCGTGGCCCCCGTTCGCGGTAGCCAATCCGGCGCTCGCCGGGGGTGACTTTTCCGTCATCCAGCGCGACGATGGCACCACCCAGTGGGCGTACAAGGGAATGCCGCTCTACTTCTTCGCCGGAGACGCAAAGGCTGGCGATGCGAAGGGCGACAAGCAGGGCGGTGTCTGGCACGTCATCCGCAGCGAGTCGAAGAAGACTACCTTCTTCGACTTCGGTTACGGCGGTGGCGGTGGCGGCGGCTACTGAATTCAATGAAGGCGCCGCCTCGTTCCGGCGGCGCCAGCCAATCAACAACAGGAGTACCGACGATGAAGGACGCACGTGACGTTCCGATTTCGACGTCCAGCGCCGCTGCGGCCGGACACTTCGAAACGGCACTGAACCAGTTTCACAGTTACACCGGCGATCCGCTGGCGACGATCCAGCAGGCGCTCGCGGCCGACCCCGAGTTCGCGCTCGGGCACCTGTTCAACGCTTTCGCGCTCTACACGACGTCGGAAAAGCGCTTCCTGCCCGCTGTGCGCGAGTCGATCGCGAACGCAGAAGCGCTTGCCGCGCGCATGAATGTGCGCGAGCGCGGGCTGCTGACGGCCGCGCAGCGATTGGCCGACGGCCAGTGGGATGCGGCTTCGCGGGCGTTCGACGCTGTGCTGATCGACTATCCGCGCGACGCACTCGCATTGCAGACCGCGCACCTGATGGATTTCTTCCGCGGCGACGCGCTCAACCTGCGCAACCGCATCTCGCGCGTGCTGCCGCACTGGGACGAGCAGGTGCCCGGCTATTCGTACGTCCTCGGCATGCACGCGTTCGGCCTCGAGGAATGCAACCAGTATCCGGAAGCCGAACGCACCGGCCGGCGTGCGCTCGAACTGCAGCCAAAGGACGGCTGGGCCGTGCACGCGGTCACACACGTGATGGAGATGCAGGGACGAAGCGGTGAAGGCATCGACTGGCTGACCTCGCGCGAAACCGACTGGGCGCCGGACAACATGTTCGCGCCGCACAACTGGTGGCACCTGGCGCTGTTCCGGCTCGACCACGGTGATTTCGACGGTGCGCTCGAGCTTTTCGACTCGAAACTGATCGGCCCGCAGGCCGACATGATTCTCGTGCTGATCGATGCGGCCGCGCTGCTCTGGCGGCTGCAACTCGAAGGCGTCGATGTCGGGGATCGCTTCGAGCGCGTCGCGGACCTCTGGCAGGGCAAGCTCGAGTCCGAGGGCGGGTTCTACGCGTTCAACGATGTCCACGCGCTGATGAGCTTTGCATCGACCGGCCGGACTGCGGCGATCGCTGGGCTGCAGGACCTCATGCGCGCGGCGGCGACCGCTCACAACAGCAACGCGGCGATGACCCGCGAAGTCGGGCAGCCGCTGGCCGACGGCTTCCTGGCCTTTTCGGCGGGACGATATTCCGATGCGATCGCCGCGATCGAGCCGGTGCGCGACATAGCAAACCGCTTCGGCGGCAGCCATGCGCAGCGCGACCTGCTGACGCTGACGCTGATCGAGGCAGCCATCCGCAGCGGCGATCGCCAGCGCGCGCGGCACTACATCGCCGAACGCCAGGTGCACAAGCCGACCGCCTGGAGCGAGCGGTTGCTGGCTCGATCGCGGCAGCCGGCCCCGGAACGGGAAATGGCGGCAATGTGAGACCTGCCGGCCGCGGCGCGCTGCGGCTCCGGCGCGGAACCGCGTGCGATCATTGCGCGCATCAAGCTGCGCGGGATTCGCACCAATGAAACGAGGGGAAACCGCGGCCGGCGCGGATGGCCGACCGCGAGCGGACGTAAAGTGTTCTCGGTCGAAGGCAGCGCTTCGATGAGCGGCGGTAGCGGGCAGAAGCCGCGCATCGTCGTGCTCGACGATTACGAGCGTTGCCTGCGTGCGCTCGCCGACTGGTCCGACATCGACCGGATGGCGGACGCGAGGGTCTACCACGAGCCGCTGCGCGGTGATGTGCTGCATGCAGCGCTGTCGGAGGCCGAAGTCGTCGTGTTGATGCGGGACCGAACCCCGTTCCGAGCGGAGCTGATCGACCGGTTGCCGAAACTCCGCTACGTCGTCTTTACCGGGACGCGCAATACCGCACTCGACACCGCGGCATTGGCCGCGCGCGGCATCCCGGTGAGTCACACTGAATGGGGGCCGTCAAAGGACAGCACGGCGGAACTGACGTGGGCGCTGATCCTCGCCTCGACGAAGCGGCTCGATGCCCAGTTCACGACGATGCGCTCCGGCGGCTGGCGCGACGGCTTGCCCCTGTCAGCTGTGCTTGCGGGCGAGCGTCTCGGCCTGATCGGGCTCGGCGAGATCGGTGGTCGCGTCGCCCGCATCGGCAAGGCCTTCGGCATGGATGTCGTCGCCTGGAGCCCGCGCATGACCGCGGAGCGCGCGGCTGAGAAGGGCGCGCGCGCGGTGTCGCTCGAGGAATTGCTCGCGACCTCGAAGGTCGTCAGCCTGCACCTCGTGCCGACCGATCACACCCGGAACCTGATGAATGCGGAACGGCTGGCGCAGATGCGCGGGGACGCTTTGCTGGTGAATACGTCGCGCTCGGCGCTGGTCGACATGCCGGCGCTGGTTGATGCGCTACACGTCGGAAGGCCTGCAGCAGCAGCGCTCGATGTCTACGACAGCGAACCGCTCGCGGCCGACCATCCGTTGCGCACGATGCCCAATGTCGTGGCGACGCCGCACATCGGTTTCGTTTCGCAGCCGGTATTCGAGCGCTTTGCGAGCGGCGTCACAGAATGCCTGCGCGCGTGGCTGAGGGGCGAGGAGATCGTCAGGCCGCTGGCGGCCGTGTCGTAGAACGCGCTGAGTTGCACGTCGAAGCGCCCGACAAATTCATCT
>DAINBQ010000117.1:0-9588 GCA_036732825.1 Burkholderiaceae bacterium
CGCAATGGCGGCGCGATGCCGCGGCCCACAGCGAGCACCTTGAAGAGTTCGCCCATCTCCGCCTCGGACAGCAGTCGATGCGCTTCATTGACGCGGGCGTGACCGTGGTCCGCCTGCAGCATTTCAAGCAGCCCGCAGTTCAGCAGGAAATGCGCCTGCGACGTGTAGCCCAGCACGTCTAGCCCGGCGCCGTGGGCGGCGTCTGCCATGGCGGAAAAGTCCACGTGGGCGGTGAGATCGCACAGCCCCGGGAGCCAGAACGGATCTGCATGCGCATGGTGCCGGTAATGGCACATGATCGTTCCCATCAGGCGGTGCGGGTGGTAGTACTCGCGTCGCGGAAAGCCGTAATCGATCGCGAGCAGCGCGCCGCGTTCGAGCCACGCGTCGATCGAGCGCATCCAGCTGGCGCCGACCAGGCCGACTTCCGAGGTGAACCCGTCGGCGAGTGGTAGTTCGGTTTCGATCGACGCCACCGCCTCGGCAAGCGGCGGACCGGCGGGTTGCTCGTCAAACGCGAAGGCGCCGTCACGCACGACGACTCCGCGCTCGAGCGTTGCGCCGCCGCGCTTGACGAAGAGCTTCACAGGCATCACGTCGAGCACTTCATTCGCGAGCATCACGCCTTCGAATGACGGCGGCGGCGACGCCAGCCACTCGACCTGCTGGGCGGCCAGCATGTGGCGCTGACGCGCCGCGAGATCCGGCGATACCTCGACGATCGCATAGCGCTCGACTCCGATCCCGCTGGCCGCCAGCGCGGCGAGGAGGTCGCGCGCAAGCACACCGGATCCGGCGCCGAATTCGACGATGCGCGCCGGAACCTGCTCGAACAGCTCGGCGAACTGGGCCGCGAGCGCGCGCGCAAACAACGGCGAGATTTCGGGGGCAGTGACGAAATCCCCGCCGGTCGCCGAGTCGCCGAACTTGCGCGCGCCGGCCGCGTAGTAGCCGAGCTCGGGCGCGTACAGCACGAGTTCCATGTAGCGATCGAACGGGATCCAGCCGCCGGCGGCAGAGATCGACTGCGCCAGATGGGCCGCGACGCGTCCGCTGTGTTCGGCAGCGACGGCGTCGGGCGGCGGCAGCGCGCTGCGGGCAACGGACATGAGTCGATGTTACTGCCGGTAAACTGGCGCGCCTCACACGGAACCTCGATGGCAAATCTTCGCAAACCAGGGAATGGTGTCGCGCTAGTGACCGGCGGCGCACGCCGCATTGGTCGCGAGATCGCGCTTGCACTCGCGCGTGACGGCTGGGACATCGCGGTCCACTACGCGACGTCGCGTGAAGACTCGGCACGGACGGTCGTCGACATCGAGGCGCTCGGCCGGCGCGCGGTCGCCGTCAATCGCGACCTGGCCATCGAGGCCGGCGTCAAGAGCCTGATCGCGGAGTGCGCAAGCGAGCTCGCGCCGGTGACCTGCGTCGTCAACAATGCTTCTCTGTTCGAATACGACGACGCGGAGCACTTCACGACCGAAGCGATGATCCGCTGCATGCGCACGAACCTGGCCGCTCCGATCGTGCTCGCGCAGTCGCTGCACGCGCAGCTGCCGGACGACGCCCGTGGCGTCGTCATCAACCTGCTCGATCAGAAGCTGTGGAATCGGAATCCGGATTTTCTCTCATACACGCTGTCGAAGTCCGCGCTCAAGGAGGCCACTGCTCTGCTGGCGGTCGCGCTGGCACCGAAACTGCGGGTCGTCGGCGTCGCGCCCGGAATCACGCTGCCGGCCTCCGGACAAACCGAGGCGGGTTTCGACGCGGCGCATGCACGGACCCCGCTCGGGCGCTCCAGCACATCCGCCGACATCGCTCAGGCGGTCGTCTACCTGGCGAAAGCCGACGCGGTGACCGGCACGACACTGCTGGTCGACGGCGGCCAGCACCTGGTGCCGAGTACGCGCGACGTGATGTTCCTCACCGAACCGGCCGCCGCTGCGGAGACGAAGCGGTGAGTGCGCTGCTGCTCGATCCGCGGCTTGCCGATTGCCGCCGCATCTTCGTGCGTCATTACGTGGTGGACGCCAACATCGGCATCCACGCGCACGAGAAGGCCGGCGCGCAGCGCCTCGCGCTGAATGTCGACCTGTTCGTGCCGCTTGCGCTCTCGACTCCGCGGCACGACCGGATTCACGAGGTCGTCGATTACGACTTCGTGCGCCTGACGATCCGGCACCGGCTCGACCAGGGACACATCAACCTGCAGGAGACACTGGTCGACGAGGTCGCGCGACTGCTGCTCGCGCATCCGGCGGTACGCGCGGTGCGCGTCTCGAGCGAGAAGCCCGATATCTATCCCGATGTCGAGGCGGTCGGCATCGAGGTGTTCCGGTTCAAGGACACTGAATGAGCACGACTGTGCGCCGCGAGGAAAAGGCAGCGCTCGAGGCCCGCAAGCTCGAGCGGCGCCTGCTGCGGCTGACCGGGCAGGCGATCGGCGACTACCGGATGATCGAGGCCGGCGACAAGGTCATGGTCTGCCTGTCGGGCGGCAAGGACAGCTACTCGCTGCTCGATGTGCTGCTGCTGCTGCGCGAGCGGGCGCCGATCGATTTCGAGATCGTCGCGGTCAATCTCGACCAGAGGCAGCCGGGATTTCCGGACCACGTTCTGCCTGGATACCTGCGTGCGCGCGGCGTGCCGTTCCACGTCGAAACCCAGGACACCTACTCGGTTGTCACGCGCGTGATCCCGGCCGGCAAGACGATGTGCTCGCTGTGCTCGCGGCTGCGGCGCGGCATCCTGTACCGCGTTGCCGCCGAACTCGGCGCGACGAAGATCGCGCTCGGCCATCATCGCGACGACATCCTCGGCACGTTTTTCCTGAACCTCTTCTATGGCGGCCAGCTCAAAGGCATGCCGCCGAAACTGGTGAGCGACGATGGCCGCAACATCGTCATTCGCCCGCTCGCCTACGTGAAGGAGATCGATCTCGCGCGCTACGCGGAGCTGCGCGCGTTTCCGATCATTCCCTGCAACCTGTGCGGCTCGCAGGACAATCTGAAGCGGCAGGAGGTGAAGCGCATGCTCGCCGAATGGGAGCGGCGCTTTCCGGGACGCGTCGAAAACACGTTCAACGCGCTGGCCCGGGTGACGCCGTCGCACCTGATGGATGCCGCGCTATTCGACTTCAAGGGGCTGGTCGCGAGCGGCCGCGCCGGGCCCGGTGGCGATATCGCGTTCGACGAGGAGTGCGCGGACTCGGGCAATGACGCGACGCTCGGAGTGATCCGGTTCGCCGAGGTGGACTGAAGCCGGTGACTCGATGCTTCGCCGCCCGTTTGCCCGAGTGCGCTGCGCGTGAATCGGTTGCAGACGGATCGGTCATCCCGGTGCCGCCGGCACGCAGAGAACACGCCTCGCACTGATGGACGATGAACGGGTAGAAACCGGCGAAGTGCACGGTTCCGCACCGGTGCGCGCGGTCTACATCGGTGCCGGCACGCTGTTCCTGGTGCTCGGCATCGTCGGCATCTTCCTGCCATTGCTCCCGACCACGCCGTTCGTGCTGCTGGCTGCCGCGTGCTACGCGCGCGGCTCACGCCGGTTCTACGACTGGCTGGTCGCCAATCGCACCTTCGGGCCGATGATCCTCGAATGGCGCCGGCATCGCAGCCTGCCCTATCGCACGAAGATCACGTCGATTGCGCTGATGAGCGTGACGCTCGGCCTGTCGATCGTGTTTTTTGTCGAGTCGCTGCAACTCAAACTGCTGCTGGTCCTGGTCGGCCTGGCGCTGGCCATCTGGATGTATCGCATTCCCTCGCGCGACCGGCCGCGTCGCTAGCGCCTGCCGTGTCGTCGGGCGGAGCGTCGACCATCGCACTCCCGGCTTTAGCGTGAACAGGCCCTAGTTGGAGACAACACATGCCGGATAGGTCTCGCCATGTACCGCGAGAATCGCACGCTGCCCCTTGAACCAGATGAACGTCTTTGGATCGTTCACCGCCTCGTAGCGCGCGCCAGAGGCCGTGGGGGTTTCGTACAGCTCGAAGCGCTCGCTGCCGACCGTGAGCTGCAGAATGTCGCGCTGGCCAATCCGGTCGACGCCAACGCTGGCAGTTCCGTCGCCACACGTCAGATGTGAGCTGAACGCGACGGGCTGGTAGGGCTGAAGCGTCAGTGTGCCGACCTCGATGGTGTCGGGGCGCGCACGCACTTCGACCGGGTCGCTCACCCATTCAGTCCGGCCGTCCCTGGCAATGGCACCGCGCAGGAAATAGACAAGACCGTCCTCGAGCACGGACGGATGCACCTTCAGTTCGAAAGGAACCGGAACCTGTCTGCCGGCAAGTGCCTGACGCTGTTCGGCCACTACGCGGCCATCCTGCGCCCTGGCGAGTTCGACGGTCGCCACACTCTCGGCCGGCACTGCAACAGGCTCCCGGTACATGAGCTGCCCGCGAATCGTGAGTGCGCCACTCGGGCCACCACCGGATGCGCATCCGGCAAGGAAAGAGACGGCAAGGCAGCCAAGTGCGACAGAGGCGCGCGATTCCAGTCGATGACGATTGAAACGCTTCATCGCCTCGCGTTCAATTTCACCGCTCGGGCCGACTCTGCCGCCGGTCGCAGATCGACCATTGCAGTGGCGAGCTGCGCTTACGACTGCAGCGCACTCCAGATGACTGCAGAAACGATGCTCCAGGCGCCGGGCGCGAGATCGATGTTCTCGTTGACCAGTTCGGCCACGGTCGACTCCGTGACAACGCCGGCTTCGTTGAATCGAAAGCTGGCGATCGTCTCCTTTTCGGTTGCCCCGGCCGAGTCCATGCGCCGGCACTCGACTTGTCCGTACGGGGGTTGGTCGTCGCCATGGACTTGGAGGACGAACTCGACGCGCGATCCGCTGTGCACGACGACGAAGCGGTTCGCCGTCGGGTCATGTGCGACACGCAACCCACGCAGCAGCGGCCGTCCATCACCCGCCTGCTCGGCCAGCTTCGCGAACGACCGGAACAGGCTGCGCAGGATGGAAGCAGCGCCGCTCTCGGTCTCGACCTTTTTCTTGACTGCCCTTTTCATGATGCTCCAGTGACGGTGTACGCGCGCTTCCGCAGTCTGCCTCACTTCGAATTTGACTTCCTGGCCAGGAGTTCCTTCAGATCCGCGAAGGGCGTGTGGGTCGACACGCGGCCGGCCGCGGCGGAATTGCTTCCGGCGCCAGCCGCTTCCAGCTGCCGCTGGTGTTCGTTGTCATGGCAATACAGGCACAGCAGTTCCCAATTGCTGCCGTCGGGCGGATTGTTGTCGTGATTGTGGTCGCGGTGATGGACCGTCAGCTCGCGCACATTTGCGCGCGTGAACTCGCGGGCGCAGCGCCCACAGATCCACGGGTAGATCTTCAGGGCCCGTTCCCGATAGCCCTGTTCGCGCTGCTCGGCAGCGCGACGGGCATCGGCAACGATGCGGTCCAGCTTGCCGGGGTCGCTCGGCTTCATGCCGTCACTTCAGATATCCAGGGGTGTCTATGCCCGTCAGGCAATCGGCCAGCACCTTCGTTCACCTGCTCGTCTGCCCCGATTCCGGTCGAGGTTTCGAGTCTCCGGCATCGTCCGCCGCGGCCGGAGCAAACTGGCCCTGTACGGCAACGAGCTGGTCGTCGGTGGTCGCCACGATCCAGGAGCGTGCGTTCTCCACGATGTATCGGTTGTGGTCCTTGAACGGGCCCATCGCAGTGACAGTCTTCCAGAGCACCGGCCCGGCCCGGCTCTTCTTGCCAGACGGTGTGCCGACCAGCAGGCAGTAGGGGCCCAGCGGAAGCGATACGAACGGCTGCGGCGGCCGGGCGCGTACCCGCCAGTCGATGAACGGGGCCTCGCTGATGAGCAGCGGCGCGGGCAGGCCGTGAAACACGGTGAAGTCATACAGCGCCAGTTGCTCGCGCAGGCCGAGGTACGCGCTCCGGATGTCCTTGATGACCGCAGCGCGGATTTCGTCCTCGAACAGGGGCTCCTGCGCGTAGCGTGCGAGGGCGTTCCTCGCGTCCTGCTGATAGGCGCAGACCAGGCCAAGCTCCAGGCAGTCCTGCGCCGCCCGCTGGACATCCGCCACCGCGCCGGCTTCGTCCGGTTTGCCCAGGTGCGCGGCACGCACGAATCGCGCAAGCGCCCCTTCTTGGATCGCCGGACCGGCAGCATGCGCATCGGCGTCTGCGTCCTTGCGCAGCGACACATGGAAGATCCTGTCGGACGCAAATCGCGACTTCTTGCCATCGTCGAACTTGATTTCGCCATCGACGCAGTCGAGCCAGCGGGTACCGATGTGACCGTGCTCCCAGACCCAGTTCTTCAGGAAAGGGCGCAACGGGTGCAGCGTCTCGATCTCAGCCATGCCGCCGCGCCACCCAGGCAAATTCCTGCGCCAATGCGTTGGTCTCGTATTCGCGAAAGCTGTCGGTACCCATCACGACCTCCTGCATGCCCGGCGCTTTGCCGATGTTCCCACGTCTACGATGTAATCTGTCGAGAGCGGTCCGTGACCTGCGGCCAGCTGCAAGAGGGTCTTCATGAGCGAGAAGTCCGTGCTGACGCCGCGCGAGGCGGAGGCTGTCGTCGAGGATCGCATCGAGCGCTTCGGCCTCGGCGCGTTGCCCCGCGTCAGCGTCACGGAACTTGACGACGGGACCTGGCGCGTGAGCTGGGACCGCCTCGAACGCGTGGTCGCTCCGATGACGCAGGACGCCTGGCACGCGTGGCTCGAGGAAAATGTGGGATCCCTGGACGCCGGCGACCTGGAGACCACGGAGAGCTGACGGCGCGGGAAAACTCAGACGGCGACGAGCGCGCCTTCGATCGATCGCCACAGCACCTCGCCCGGTTCGCAGCCGACCGACAGGCGGATGAAGCCTTCGGCGACCGCGTCGCCCCAGCGCGCGCGGCGCTCGGCGCTCGTGTGCACGCCGCCGAAGCTGGTCGATGCGCGCACGAACTCGCAGCGTTCGAGGAAGCGATCGGCGGCGGCGCGATCGGACAGCGTCAACGCGATCAGGCTGCCGCCGGTCGTCATCTGGGTCCGCGCCAGCGCGTTCCCCGGATGGGATGCAAGCCCCGGATAGCGCACCGCGCTGACCCTCGGGTGCGCGCTCAGCCGCTCAGCCAGCAGCAACGCGTTCGAGCACATGCGCGAGTAGCGCACTTCGAGCGTTTCGAGCCCGCGATGCACGAGCCAGGCCTCGAACGGGCCCGGGATTGCGCCGGCGATCTTGCGCCAGTCGCGCACCGCGCCGATCACCTCCTGGTCGCGCGAACTGACGTGGCCGAACAGCACGTCCGAGTGGCCATTGAGCGCCTTCGTGTCGGCCGAGACAACGACATCCGCGCCGAGATTGAGCGGGCGCTGCCCGAGCGGCGTCATCGTGGTGTTGTCGACGACGAGCCTGGCGCCGGCCGACTTGGCCCTGCGAGCGATCGCGGCGATGTCAGCAAGGTCGAGCGCCGGGTTCGACGGCGTCTCGACCCAGACGAGCCGGTAACCGTCGAGCGCACGCGCCGCAGCTTCGGCAGTCGGGATCTGGTCGACGATCATCCCGAGCGGCGCCAGGTACTTCTCGGCGAACACGCGCACCGTGTAGTAGCCATCTGACGGCAACAGCACGCGGTCGCCGGGTTTCAGCAAGCCATGAAACACGGACGCGATGGCCGCCATGCCCGATGGAAACGTCACGGTTTCGGCGTTCTCGAGAATCGACAGTGCCTCTTCGAGCGCGGTCCAGGTCGGGTTGCCCCAGCGCGCGTACTGGTAAGGCCCGGTCGGATCGGCCGCCAGCCGGTAAACAGAGGTGTTGACGATCGGCGGCGTGAACGCATCGCCGAATCCGGTCGACTGGCTCGAATGATGCAGCGCGCGGGCGAAGCGTTCGTCGTTGGCGTCCATGCGGGCTCCTCAGGGCAGGTGTCTACATTACCTGCCTGCCGCGCGCCGCCAGCGTGATCGTCTACTTCTTCGCCTTGTACGCCTCCAGCAGCAGGTTGCGCTCCGGCATGTCCTGCAGGATCAGGCGGCCCAGCGAGGTGTCGGCCTGCAGCCGACCGGGCGACTGCGGCGGCGGCAGCGAATGGAAGCGCGTCAGCGTCGCCACACGTTCCTGGAAGATCGGCGCCGGCGCCGGACCCGCGGGGCGATCCCAGACGTAGGTGATCGACTGCAGTATTTCGTTGGCATCGAAGTCATACAGCGTCGCCTTGAGACGCGGGTCGTCGCAGGCACTGCCGCGCAGGTCGATGCGCAGATTGCCTGTATTCGGCTCCTTGCCTTCAATGGCAGCCTCCTTGAAGCGCACGTCGGACATCGCCCGCACCTGGTTGGTACCGACCTTGCCGAGTTGGTCGAGCAGCGTGTTGCGGCAGACCTCCGGCGACGGGCGCGCCAGCGTTGACCGCGGCGGCGCAGGCGCGACGGCGGCCACTTGCGGTCGTGCGCCTGTTGCCGGCGGCGCCGATGCACCTGAGGCCCCCGCGCGCGCGTTGCCCGGCGCAGTCGTCGCGTTCGCCGCGGCGTTGGCCGCAGGCGCACCGACCCGCACCAGTGCGCAGCCGCCGATCACCGACACGATGCGATTCGGGCCCACGATTTCGAAGGGCATCGGGTTCGCGCGGCTGTCGCCGGGTATGGCGACAATGACTTGCTTTTTTCGACTGCGGTAGGCGATGGGTCCTTCGGCTATGCCAGCGGCCCCACCGCTTGAGAAGGTCGTCGGCGTAAAGGCAATGCCGCGCCCGAATGACATGTCGCAGGCCAACTGTCCGGAGTCGATACTCTTCATGAATCCCATCATCTCGCCGAGCCCTGGGGTAGCGCCCCTCCCAGTGAGGCCAAACTCGAGGACCCCGCTTTGCTGGCCGCCGCCCTCCAGGCGCCAGCTGCCCAGCAGTACGTTGCGTTCGACCGGCAGCGGCGGAAGGCGCATCAGCTCCTTTCCTAGCGCCCTGAGATCGGTACGGCCGGCTCCAGTGCTCGCGCTGCTGCCGCCCGATGGTGAGGATGGCTTCTGACCGTACATTTCTTCAGCGTGAGCCTTGTTTCTGGCTTCCTCGTCCCTTTGCCGCTTATTGAACTCTTCCCGCTGCTGCTCTAGGTACCGCCAGTGGTCCGGGCTCCGGGGATCCCAATCCGGATACCACTGCGCGATCGTCGCCGTCGACGTCGCCGCCAGTACCATCGCAATCAGAACGAAACGCATTTCAGCCTCCGGTTTGTCGGCGCGCGAACATTCAGCAGATCCAGCCCTTGTTGCGCTGCGGTTCCATCTCGATGGTCGAGGTGCTGCCGCCGCGGTCCCCCGCGGCGTACTGAATGTGCAGGTAGAGCGGCTTGCGCCCGGCCAGCGTTGCGCGGTAGATGCGTGAGCCACTGAGGCGCTCGTCCGGACAGGCGCCGCGCACCTGCTCGAGCTTCGTGTCCTTCGGAAACTGCGCCGCGAGCATCGCCGGCACTTCGGCGAGCTTGATGTCCTTCGGCCAGTCGACGGTGGCCGAATGCAAGGCCGACTTGTCGCCGACCAGGCTGACCGCGCCGGTGCCGACGCGGTCGATCGGCACCTTGCCGTTCCAGTAGTACTTGTTGCCGCCCTTGGCGGGCGCC
>DAINBQ010000118.1:0-7747 GCA_036732825.1 Burkholderiaceae bacterium
GCCTGCGCAATCGAGAGCGTCGTCTTGGCAGAAAAGCCGAACTTCGAGTTCGCTTCGCGCTGCAGCGAGGTCAGGTCGAACAGCAGCGGCGAGAGCTGGGTGCTCGGCTTGGACTCTTCGGTCGCGATGCCGCGCTTGCCCTGGCAGGCCGCCGCGATCTCGGCGGCCTTGTTCTCGTCCCAGATACGCTCGGCCCGCGCATCGGGATCGTCGCCCTTCTTGAACTCCGGATCGAACCAGCGGCCCTCGTAGCGCCCGGCCTTTGCCTCGAACGTGGCGCGCACTTCCCAGTAGTCGCGCGAGACGAACTTGCGGATCTTGTCCTCGCGTTCGACGACGATCGCGAGCGTCGGCGTCTGCACGCGACCGACGGTCGTCAGATAGAAGCCGCCCTCCTTGCTGTTGAACGCGGTCATTGCGCGCGTCCCGTTGATGCCGACCAGCCAGTCGGCCTCCGACCGGCTGCGCGCCGCGTCGGCCAGCGGCAGCATCTCGTCGTCGGTGCGGAGTTGCTCGAACGCCTCACGGATCGAAGCCGGCGTCATCGACTGCAGCCACAGCCGATGCACGGGCTGCCGCGCCTTGGCGGCCTGCACGATGTAGCGGAAGATCAGTTCGCCTTCGCGCCCCGCGTCGCAGGCATTGATCAGCGTGCCGACGTCCTTGCGCTTCAGCAGCTTCAGCAGCACCTTGAGCCGTGACTCACTGCGCGCGATCGGCGCGAGGTCGAAGTGCGGGGGGATCACCGGCAGATGAGTGAAGGTCCATTTGCCGCGCTTCACGTCGTATTGCTCCGGCGCGCGCAGTTCGAGCAGATGCCCGACCGCGGACGACAGCACGTACCGATCGCTCTCGAAGTGATCCTGGTGCTTCGTGAAGCCGCCGAGCGCGCGCGCGATGTCGGCGGCGACGGACGGCTTCTCGGCGATGATCAGGGCTTTGGACATGGGTAGTGCAGAAAACGAAGCCGCCGGATCACGGCGGCTTGAAGTTCATTCCTTTTTTCAGGATAGCAATGAAACGCCGAACCGACGCAAGTGCCTGCGCCGGCAGGGTTCGGCGGGCTTGCGGGGATGGTTCGGCCCCGCTGCGTATCAGCCCGAGTTGTCTACTGCAGCTGGCGTTCGCTTCCGCCGTCCAGCAGCTCTTCCAGCAGCAGCACGTCGATGTCGGCCTGCTGGCTCCAGAGCACCATCAGCACGATCACCTTCAGCATCTCGAGCGGAATCGGCGTCTCGTCGGTGGCGAGCGCGCGCTCGATGACGATCTCGCGCTGCGTCGGCGTCAGCTGGGCAGCATGCTCGAGGAAACTGAGGAAGCCGATCGCGTCGGCGCCGAGCCGGTCGATTTCGAGCGCCGCGTAGATGCGGAACGCGTGGTTGCTTTCGGGGCCGACCGCGATCGACTCCTGCGTGATCTGCTCGAGTCCGGAGAGCCAGGCCAGCGCGTCGGAAATCTCTTCGTCTTCGAAGCCGGCGGCGGTCAGCCGGCGGGTCAGGGAATCGGCGTCCGGGCACGCATGCAGCGCGCCGTAGTTTTCGTACAGGTAGACGAGGACGTCGAACACGTTGTGCGGACTCTAGGCGAGGTCCCCGGCAATGTAAAGCCCGCTCGCGGGGCCTACCTCAACCTCTGGTAGCGGTTACCCGGGAGACGCTCAACATATTGTGCCAGCTCGAGTTCGAGCAGCGCGCCCGAGAGCTCGCCTGCGCTGCGTCCCGTGCGTTCGGCGAGCCGGTCCAGGTCGATCGGGTCATGTCCGAGCAGCGCCAGCAGATCCGGATGCACGCTCGCTTCTAGCAGAGGCGCGGCCGACACCGCAGAGCCGGCGGCGAGCCCCAGTTCCTCGAGCACATCCTGGGCGGATTCGACCAGCTTCGCGCCGTCGCGGATCAGCCGGTGGCAGCCGCGGGCAAGTGGTGAGTGAATCGAACCCGGGATTGCGAACACCTCGCGTCCCGCTTCGGCCGCAAGGCGCGCAGTGATCAGCGATCCCGAACGCAGCGCGGCCTCGACCACCAGCACGCCGCGCGCAAGGCCGGCGATGATGCGGTTGCGACGCGGAAAGTTGTGCGCGATCGCCGGCGTGCGCAACGCGAATTCCGAGACGACGACACCGCGGCTGCGGATCCCCTTCATCAGCTCGCGATTGCTCGCCGGATAAACGATGTCGACTCCGGTACCGACGACCGCGACAGTGGATGCGTCAGTGTCGGCGGCCAGGGCTCCGCGGTGCGCGGCCGCGTCGATGCCGAGCGCCAGGCCGCTGACGACCGTGACGCCGGCGCGCGCCAGCGCGGTCGCGAATCCCTCGGCGTTCGACACGCCCTGCTGGGTCGCGTTGCGGCTGCCGACGATCGCGATCGTCGGCCGGTTCAGCAACTCGACGCGACCGACGGCGAAGAGCACGGGCGGTGGATCGGGGGTGGTCAGCAATGCCTGCGGATAGGCCGCATCGGCCAGCGTGAGCAGCGAATGCTCGGTCGAGGCCGCCAGCCAGTGTTCCGTAGCGTCAACGGCCGACTGGATCTCGGCGGCGGGCGCCTGCTTCAGCATGCGCGCCATCGGTTCGGGGACGACCCGCAGCAAGGCCGCGAGGCCCGCGTCGAAAATCGCGTCGGGCAGGCCGAACGCGGAGAGCAGTTCGCGTGCGGTGCGCGGCCCGAGGCCGGGCGTCAGGATCAGCCGGAGCCATGCGGCGCGTTCGGCCGCCTGCATCTCTGGCAGATTACTGCGGGTTCATCGGGCGCAGAGGTTGCCGCAGGACCCGGTCGGCTTCGGTCTCCCGTGGCTGCGGCAGCGTGAGATCGAGCGCATCGCTCGGATTCGATGCACGGTCGCCGACTTCGACCGGCTGGGTTCCGCGCAGGATCAACGCATAGGAAATGCGCGGGAACGCGCGGAACACGAATCCGAGCCCGATCTCTTCGTCGGGCAGTTTGATGAATTCGCGCGTGGCCGCAGTGCGGTCTAGCGTGGTCTCGCCGGTGCGCCACAACTGCAGCACGTCGCCGATCGTCAGCCCGTCATCCGAGCCGCGCGAAAGCGTGACGATCTGGCCGCCGCCGGCGAAGCGCACGCCGTCGTAGATCGACAGCACGCGCGCATCGACCGCCGAGCCCGGACGCTTCGGAACGTAGGAGATGATCGGCTCGCGCTCGAGCGGAATCAGGCGGTCGCCGATGCCGATTTCCTGCTTGCTGCTGTCGACCCGCATCTTCGCTATCTCGCCGCCGCGGATCTTGTTCACCGTGCCCAGGTAGAAGGCCTCGTACGCGATCGGCGACTTGCGTACCTTGTCATCCGGGTCGAACAGCGGACGCAGCGGCCGGAAGACGTTGTAGTTCAGGATCGCCTCGTCCTTGATGCCGCGGGCGTAGGCTTCATCGCCGCGGCCGACGAAGACGCGGCCTTCCTGCGTTGCGACGATGCGCGGGGCGTCAGAGAACGCGTTCGCTTCGTGGACCTGCGGCCGCGACAGGAACGGTTCGATCAGGTTGTTCGGAATCGTCGTGATCGCGAGGCGATCGCCGCCGACTTCGCGGATCCGGGGCTCGAGCCGGCCGCCTGTGGGTTCACCTGACGAGCCGTCCGCCAGTTGCAACCGAGCGCGCCCACCGTCTTTCACCAGCAGCAGTTCCTGCCCGGGGTAGATCAGGTGGGGGTTCTTTATCTGATCCTTGTTCATGCCCCATAGCTCGGGCCACCGCCACGGGCTGACGAGGTACATGCTCGAGAGATCCCACAACGTGTCGCCCCGCTTGACGGTGTAGCGTTCGGGGGCGTTGGGTGCCAGCGCAGAAAGCGGGACCCCTGCCTGGGCGACTTGATCGGCCGTTCCCCGCTGCTCAGGGGTGATCGGGTAGCGTGAAGTGGCCGATTGCGCAGTCGCATCGCCGGCGGCCAGCACCACCGCGCAGGCCCCGGCAGCAAATACGCCCATGCTAGTCTTGATCATCAAAGCTCCCTCTGGCCGTCAGGCTGACCGAGCACCGTTTTTCGGGGCGTCTGCCATACCCGTGCGGCTCTTCAACTCGTTCCCACTTGAAGTTTGCGGGACGCGCTGATATCTAACACGGGGCATCAGATTTTGCCTTTATCGTATTGATATAGCAACGAATACCCCCCGCCGTACGATCCCGACTAAACGCGATACCAAACGGCCGTGTACAGCCCTGGTCCGGCGTTCCATCGGATTGCAGTTTGGACCAAGCGGCGCGCCGTCGGCCGGGGAAAAGCACCATGAGTCGGGCCGATTAAAGGGGATTGGTGCGCGGTCCCGGCGGCCGCCTGTGGAGTAGACATGGCATTGCTTCCTATCATCGAGTACCCGGATGCGCGGCTGAAGACCGTCGCGAGGCCGGTGACCCGCTTCGACGAGCGGCTGCGCCAGCTCGTCGCCGACATGGCCGAAACGATGTACGAGGCGCCGGGCGTGGGCCTCGCCGCGACGCAGGTGGACGTGCATGAGCGCCTGATCGTCATTGACGTCTCCGAGAACAAGGATCAGCTGCAGGTCTTTGTGAATCCGGAAATCGTCTGGGCCTCCGAGGAACGGGTCGAGTGCGAGGAAGGCTGTCTGTCGGTTCCCGGCATCTACGACGCGGTCACCCGGCCGGCGCGGGTGCGTGTGCGGGCGCAGGATGCACACGGGGAACCGTTCGAGCGCGAGTGCGAGGGACTGCTCGCCGTCTGCGTCCAGCACGAAATGGATCACCTGCTCGGCAAGGTCTTCGTCGAGTATCTGTCGCCACTCAAGCAGAACCGCATCCGGAGCAAGATGCGGAAGCGCCGGCAGCAGGTGGCTGCCTAGAGCGATCGTCCGCAGGCCGGCGACTCGGTCGATTGGCGCCGGTTTTCCGATGGTTCGTCGCGTCACGGACAGTGCGGCCGCGGCCGCCCTCTAGAGTTGCCGAATTCGTTGGAGGAACCGATGAGCACGATGGCTCAGGCCAACCATCCGCATGCCGGCGCAGTGCAGTGGCATCTGCGTCCCTTGGGCCGGAAGTGGGGCTGACGATGCTCGACGCCGAGATGATCCGCCGGTCCTGGCGGTCGTGGTGGGCACCGATCCACTGCAAGGAAGGGCCCACGTGGCTGCAATACGTCTGGACCTTCCTGTTCAACACCGCGATCGCGGCGGTGCTGACGCTGGTGGCCTGGGGATTCGCCAGTCGGGCCGGCTTGCCCCAGCTGCTGCAGCTCCTGAAGTGGAATTTCGTCATTGCGCAGTCGATCGGATTCATCATCCATCTGTTGTTCGAGGCGGGCAGCCGGTTGTTGGGGACGGCGCGCGTCGAGGCCTTCACGACGCGGCAGCGCGTCGCCTTCTACGCCGGCATCCCGATCCTCGGCTGCCTGATCGGCTACTGGGTCGGTCTGACGCTGCTGGGCGTCGACGTCGCCCGCATCGTGCAGGGAGCGCCGCGCGTCGTGCTGGCGATCATCCTGATCTCGATCATCTTCTCGACCTTCTGGTACCGCTACCTGGCGAACAAGACTCTGCTCGCGAAAGCCGAGGCCGAGCGCGAACGGGAGCGCAGCCGCGTCGCGGAGTTGCAGCGCCAGGCCAGCGACGCGCAGCTGCGTTCGCTGCAGGCGCAGATCGAGCCGCATTTCCTGTTCAACACGCTGGCCAATGTCGTCAGCCTGATCGACGCGGCGCCGGACAAGGCGCGCCTGATGCTCGAACGGCTGATCGATCTTCTGCGCGCCTCGCTGGCGGCGAGCCGCAGCGACCGCACGACGCTCGGCCAGGAGGCAGCGCTGGTCGCGGCCTACCTGGACATCCTCAGCATCCGCATGGGCGAGCGCCTCGACTACTCGATCGAGGTGCCCGATCACCTGGCCGGCGCGCGCATTCCGCCGTTGTCATTGCAGCCTCTGGTCGAGAATGCGATCAAGCACGGCCTCGAGCCCAAGGTCGACGGAGGCAGGGTGCGCCTGGTCGCGCGTGGCGCCGATGGTGCGCTGCAACTCGACGTCGAAGACGACGGGCTCGGGTTTTCGCCTTCGTCCGCGAGCGGCGTCGGACTGTCCAACCTGCGCGATCGGCTCGCGTCACTGTACGGCGAGCAGGCGCGCCTCGTCATCGAAGAGATCGCCGGCGGCACGCGCGTGCGCCTGACAATTCCGCAGGAGCTGGCATGAAGGCCGTCATCGCCGACGACGAACCGCACCTTGCGCAATACCTGCGCGACAAGCTGGCTCGACTCTGGCCGGAACTGCAGATCGCCGCCGTCGTCGACAGCGGGCCGTCTGCGGTCGCCGCGATCGCCGCGCATGCGCCCGACATCGCGTTCCTCGACATTCGCATGCCGGGCGCGACCGGACTGCAGGTCGCCGAGAGCGCCGGACGGATGCGGGTGGTATTCGTCACCGCCTACGACCAGTACGCGCTCGACGCCTTCGAGCGCGATGCGGTCGACTACCTGCTGAAGCCGGTCACCGACGAGCGGCTCGGACGCACGATCGAGAAGTTGAAGCGCAGCGCCGGTACCCCGGCGACGGAGCTGGCGCCGCTGCTGGCCCGGCTGTCACAGCACTTGGCCGGGCGCAGCAACGGGCGGCAACTCAGGTGGATCCGCGCCAGTAAGCGGTCGGCCGGCGAAGACATCACGCAGCAGATCGCGGTCGCCGATGTTCTGTATTTCCAGGCCGACGACAAGTACACGTGCGTGTTCGCGCGCGACGGCAAGGACATCGCCGAGTGGCTGATCCGCGTTCCGCTGTCGGAACTCGCCGAGCAGCTCGACCCGGACGACTTCGCGCAGATCCACCGCTCCGTCATCGTGAACATGAATGCCGTCAACGCGACGCGGCGCGACCTTACCGGCAAGCTCTACGTGCGCATCCGGGACCATACCCGCGAACTGCCGGTCGCCCGGCAATACGTGCACCTGTTCCGTCAGATGTGAGCTGCCGGCTGCGGCGCTCCCGCCTGTGCGGCGCGGACGTGGGAGGCGATCGAATCAGCGATCAGCGGCAGCAGCGCCGGCGCGAAGTCGTGTCCCATCCCGGGGATCACCTTCAGCTGCGCGCCGCGGATGCTCTTCGCGGTATCGATACCGGCTGCCACCGGCACCAGAGGATCGTCGGCACCGTGGATCACGAGCGTCGGCGCCGTGATGCATGCGAGCAGCGCGCGCCGATCGCCTGAAGCCAGGATCGCGAGCAGCTGCCGCTCGGCACCCCGCGGGTCATAGCCACGTTGCGCAACGCGTTGCAGCTGCGCGCGCATGACGGCGGGTTCGCTGCGATAACCGGGACTGCCGATCACGCCGAAGACCATCATCAGATGATCGGTCAGCGATTCGTGGTCCTCGATGTTGCGCGGCCGCGTCATGATTGCGCGCAGCGCCTTGCGCCTGCCCAAAGCCACCCGCGGACTCGGATTGCCGGTCGATGACATGATCGACGTCAGACTCGCGACGCGCTGAGGGTGCCGGGCTGCGAGAACCTGCGCGATCATTCCGCCCATCGACGCGCCGACGACGTGGGCCTGCTCGATGCCGAGCGCAGTCAGCAGCGCGGCGGCATCGTTCGCCATGTCGTCGAGCGTGTAGGGGGCGGGCACCGGAAGCCGCAGCAGAGCGCGCGCGAATGCGAGCCGAACATTCGAGCGCCGCGCGCCGGCGATGTGACTCGAGCGCCCGCTGTCGCGGTTGTCGAATCGGATCACGCGCAGGCCGTGGCCGGCCAGTCGCTCGCAGAATTCGTCGGGCCACGCCGCAGCGGGCATGCCCAG
>DAINBQ010000118.1:7847-9561 GCA_036732825.1 Burkholderiaceae bacterium
GACTTCTCGACGCTGCACTGCCAGGCCACCACGCCGTCCGTGCGGCTGTAGATCGATGTCGTCGGCACGGGCGGCGGAGCGCGCAGCGGCCCGTGGATGTCCGGCGCGCCGATGCGGTGGCCGGTGACGATCTCGTACAGGCGCCAGGCATTGGTCGCCTTCGGATGCCCGGTGAACGGCGTCCCCAGCGTGATCACCTGCCGGACTTCCTTCGGGAAGTCCTTCGCGAGCTCGCGGGCGTAGAGGCCGCCCAGGCTCCAGCCGATCAGGCTGACCTTGCGCTTGTAGGTCCGGCGCAGCGCCTTCAATTGCTCCTCGCAGCTCGCGAGCACGCCTTCGCGCGGCCCCAGGTTGGCCCCGATGCCCCAGCCCACCGCCAGGTAGCCCTTGCCCTCGAGGTAGCGACGCAGCGGCTTGGTGGAAGCATCGGAGGCCATCAGGCCAGGGAAGAGCAGGACCGGATGCCCATCGCCCTGAGGTGCCTGTGCCAGCCACGGCTGCGCGAGCAGCGTCGCGCCGTACTCCCAGGGCGCCCGCCACTCCATCGCGAGGCGGACGAGGCCGGGAGCCCGCATCAATCCGAACTCGTACCAGTGCTCCGGGTTGTGCATCGTTGCAGTGTCTGCAGCGGTCGTTCTGCTCATGTGCGGCGCGCCCTGCGTCGGGTCAGGGACTTGTCGGAAACCGGTTCCGCATCCAACGTCGCGCGTTCGAGTTCCTCGAAAGCCTGCTGCAGGCCGCGCGCCAGGCGGCGGATGTCGGGAATCGCCGAGCGGGCCGCGATCAGCCCGAAGTCGAGCGAGCCCGCATAGCTCTGCAGCGTGATGTTCAGTCCGAGGCCGTGTTCGACGATCGAGATCGGCCAGTAGGTGACGAGCCGGGCGCCGGCCAGGTACAGAGGGACCGTCGGCCCCGGCACGTTGGACACGACGAGATTCGCGAGCGGTGGGAGACGGTTTGCGAGGCGCGACTTTCCGTACAGGGCTGCCGCGGCCGACAGCAGCCAGGGAACGCCGAGCGACGGGAAATCGGTCGGAATCACGTCACGCAACCGCTGCGTCAGCGCCTTGGCCGCTCCCGCCGCCGCCTGCACTTCCTTCAGCCTTGCAAGCGGATCGGCGATCTGCGTCGCCAGCGATGCCAGCGTCATCGTCGCCAGCGTCGTCGCCTCGACATTTCCGGCCTCGCGCAGCGAAACCGGAACCGCAGCGATCAGCGGCTTGGCCGGCACGCCGCCGTGCGCCTCGAGATAGCTGCGCAGCGCGCCGCCGACGATCGTCAACACGACATCGTTGAGTTTCGCTTCGCGGGCGGCGGCGATCCGCTTGACGCGATCGAGCGGCAGCGACGCTGCCGCAAATGCACGCGCCGGTTCGATCGCGTTGTTGAAGGCAGTGCGGGGACCGAACGAGAGGTTGCGGCCAAAACCTGCGGCACCGCCGGTCGCGAGCTTCGCAACCACCTTCGCGAACGTCGGCAGGTGCCGGACCAGTTTCGCAGTCTGCGTCCCGCTCGCCTTCAGCGCGGTGCCGATCAGTTCGCCGAGGCTCGGATGTTCGCCTGGTCTCGCCCGCGCGCGCTCGACGGTGCGCGGCTTGGGCGACACGTCGAGCAGCGCCTGCGCCAGCAGGACTCCGGAGGCGCCATCGAGCGTTGCGTGATGGATCTTCGTATAAAAGGCCGGCTGGCCGCTCTGCAGGCCTTCGATCACGTG
>DAINBQ010000119.1:0-9458 GCA_036732825.1 Burkholderiaceae bacterium
GCACGGCGACTCGTATTCGGACGCCTACGCCCATGCGCTCGAGCTGCAGGCGAAGGGCAAGCTCACTTTCGTACATCCGTTCGACGATCCGGATGTCATCGCCGGGCAGGGCACGGTCGCGATGGAGATCCTGCGTCAGCATCATCCGGTCGACCACGGCCCGATCCACGCGATCTTCGTCGCGATCGGCGGCGGGGGCCTCATCGGCGGCGTCGCCGCCTACATCAAGGCGCTCGCGCCCGAGATCAAGGTGATCGGCGTGCAGACCACTGATTCGGACGCGATGGCGCGCTCGCTCGCGGCCGGGCGGCGCGTGCAGCTGCACGATGTCGGTCTCTTTTCGGACGGCACGGCGGTGCGCATCGTCGGCGAGCACACGTTCAAGCTCGCGCGCCAGTACGTCGACGAGATCGTGCTGGTCGACACCGACGCGATCTGCGCGGCGATCAAGGACGTGTTCCAGGACACGCGCTCGATCCTCGAGCCCGCCGGCGCGCTCGCGATCGCCGGCATGAAGGCCTACGCGGCGCGCGAAAAACTGAAGGACCGCACGCTGGTCGCGATCGCCTGCGGCGCCAATATGAACTTCGACCGGCTGCGCTTCGTCGCCGAGCGAACGGAGGTCGGCGAGGCGCGCGAGGCGCTGTTCGCGGTCACGATCCCCGAGGAGCGCGGCAGCTTCAGGCGCTTCTGCGAACTCGTCGGCAAGAGGAACGTCACCGAGTTCAACTACCGGATCTCCGACCCGGCGATCGCGCGCGTGTTCGTCGGCATCAGCACCGCGAGCGCCGGCGACAACGAGAAGCTCGCGCGCGCCTTCCGCCAGCACGGTTATGCGACCGAAGACCTGACGCACGACGAACTCGCAGCCGAACATGTGCGCTACATGGTCGGCGGGCGCAGCCCGCTCGCGGCCGGCGAGATGATCTACCGCTTCGAGTTCCCGGAACGGCCCGGCGCCCTGATGCGTTTCCTTACCAGCATGGCGCCCACCTGGAATATCTCGATGTTCCACTACCGCAACCAGGGCGCCGACTATTCGCGCGTGCTGGTCGGCCTGCAGGTGCCGAAGGATGAACGCAAGGCCTTCACGGCTTTCCTCGCCGAACTCGGCTATCGCCACTGGAACGAAACCGACAACCCGTCGTACCGTCTGTTCCTTGCCTGAGGCGGCGCAACCAGCGGAGAGGCGCAGCGGTGAAGCGCGAACCTGCCAATGCCTGGGAAAGCTTCGCGGCTGCACATGGAAGGATCGCGCGCGACGATCCGCGCGCGCTGGACGAACTGCGGCGCTGCTGGGACGAAATGTCTGCCGCCGGCGACCGCGCGGGTCGCCTGTGCGCCGCCGCCGCGATGTGCGAGTGGATGCACGTGCAGCGGCGCGACTTTCGCGACTACGCACAATGGCGGGCCAGGCTCGAAGCAGAGGTCGCTGCCGGCCCCGATCAGGTCCTGCCGGCACTGGAACCGGCGCATGAGCTGCGCGCGCTGATCGGAATTTCCTGGGCGGTGCAGATCCGGCCGCTCACCGACATCGGCAGCGAGCAGGTCGCGGAGCGGATCGACCTGCTGCTTGACCGGGCGCTCGGCGACGCCGGACTGATCGGGGCCGATCTTCACCTGCACGCCGCGGCCGCCGCGGTCCGCGCGCACGGCCACCGGGATCACATCGCCGGAATCGAAGCGACGATCGCGCGCGCCGCGCCGCGTTACGACGAAGCCGACCCGGTTGCGCAGGTGGCCTGGCTGCAGGCCGTGGGAACCGCGCTCACGTTTTCGGTGCCCGATGCGCGCGGCCCGCAGCTCCTGCGCGGTGCGCGCGAACTGGCCGCACGCCATGGCCTGCGGGCGGCCCTGTTCGAGCTCTGCCACGACGAACTCTTCGTCCGTCTCGGCCGCGACGGCCCCGATGGCCTCGAGCCGCTGTTCGATCAGATGGTGCAGGCGCTCGATCCGACGCGGCTGTACGACGTGGCGCGCCGCTATCACCTGTCGGCGCGGCTGTGCCTGCACCAGCCGGCCGAAAGCGGACCGGCGTTCTACTACGCGCAGACCGCGATCGACCTGGTCGAGCGCAGCGGCTATCCGATCCACGATGCCGCGATGCTGTACACGACCTTCGCGTACGTGTGCGCGCGTCGAGGCGACATCCCGGCAGGGCTGGCCGCGGTCGAGAAGGTCGCGGCCGAATCGAGCGGCGAGCAGCAACGCCAGCAGCAGTCGATCTGCCTCTTCCTGCGCGCGTACGCGATGCTGCTCGCCGAACCGCCGCCGCAGGCCGCGAAGCTGCTGCAGCAGGCGTTCGCCGAGGCCGACCGCGCGCAGTGGTTCGGATTCCGCCCCGTTCCCGAGGTGGCCGGGCGCCTCGTCGAGGCCGCGCTGCAGCTCGGCATCGAGGCGGCGCCTTACGCGCGCAAGCTGATCGCGCTGCGCAAGCTCTCGCCGCCCGCATACTCGGCGGCCTGGCCGTGGGCCGTTCGAATCCGGACCCTCGGCCGCTTCGAGCTGATCATCGACGATGCGCCGCTCGCGGCCGACGGCAAGCTGCCGCGCAAGACACTCGAACTGCTGCAGTTCATCGCCGGCAGCCCCGACCTGACCGTCGCGGCCGACCGACTGACCGCGGCGCTCTGGCCGGAGCTCGAAGGCGACTTCGCGCGCGGCGCCTTCCGCACCGCGTTGCACCGGCTGCGCAAGCTGCTCGACGATCCGCATGCGGTCGTCTTCGACGGCGCGAGCGTCCGACTCGACGCCGCGCATCTCTGGGTCGACTCGCACGCGTTCGAGCGGCTCGCCGATTCGGTCGAGCAGCGACTGAAGCGCGGCGAAGGCGCGCGGGCCCGTTTCGATGGAGCCGAAGCGATTGCGCTGTATCGCGGCCATCTGCTCGACGACCAGCCGGAAGCGCCGTGGATGCTGTCGGCTCGGGACAGGCTGCGCAGTCGGTTCGCGCGCCTGGCGGCGGTACTCGGCGAGCACCTTGAGCGCGGCGGCGAGGCGGCGCAGGCCCGCGCTCTCTACATGAAGGCGATCGAACTCGATCCGCTCAACGAGGAAAACGTCCGCCGCCTGATGATTCTGCTGCGCGACGCCGGTGAAGCGAGCGCGGCGCTCGAGGTGTATCGCACGTTGCGCCAGAGGCTCTCCGTCGAGCTGGGTCAGGCCCCCTCTGTTCAGACCCAGCGTCTGGTCGACGGCCTGCGCGGCGAGTGAATTGCGGCCGCTCGGGCCGCGATCGTCATCGGTGATGCTGCCGTAACGCGGGTCCCGCTACACCTGCGACCAGGCGCAAGAACAGCGCATCGGAGGCAGCGATGGATCGGCAGGCGACACGGATCGGTAGAACATGGGTGCTCTTTGCGGCAGCCGCAACGAGCCTGGCGCTCATCGGGTGCGGCGGCAGCGACGACAGCTCGACGGCCGCGGCGCCGGTGCCTCCGGCGCCGGCTCCGTCACCTGCGCCGTCGCCGACTCCGCCTCCGCCTCCACCGGCGCCGACGCCGGCCCCACCGCCGCCACCGCCTCCGCCGCCGCCCGCAGCACCACCGCCGCCTGCGCCGATCGCGGTCACGCCCGCCGGTGTGCCGGAAGGACTACCTGCCAGTGCAACGATCGGCGCGGCGGGAGGATCACTGACCAGCGCCGACGGCCGCCTGACGATCACCGTTCCCGCCGGCGCGCTTGCAGCCGACACAGTGGTCGGAATCCAGCCGATCACGCCGACGGCGCCGGGCGCGCTCGGACCTGGATTTCGGCTCACGCCTGAAGGGCAGAACTTCGCGCAGCCGGTCACGCTCACGTTCAGGTACTCGGCCGCAGAGGCCGGCGCGAGCCATCCCAACCTGCTGCGGGTCGCGACACACACCGCGCAAGGGACCTGGGCCCTGCCTCAGGCGACCCACGATGCGACGCAGCGCACGTTGAGCGTTGCCACGACCCACTTCAGCGACTGGTCGAATGTCGGCGGCCTGCTGCTTCGGCCCAATGACGCGGTCGTGAAGGTCAACAAGGAACTCGGCCTGAGCGTGATCCTGTGCGAGGAGGCGCCGGACCCGACTCCCGGTTCACGGCCGGTGATGCGCGAGTGCCTGAACGTGCGCTGGGGCGGTCTCGAGATCGGCGGTTGGGCAGTCAACGGCGCGCCCGGCGGCAACGGAACCGTAGGCACCGTGAACGGGATGTCCAATGGCGACTACGGGGCACGCTACCGGGCGCCAGCGACGGTTCCGTCTTCGAACCCGGTTGCGGTCAGCGCGAGGTATGAACACCCGAGCGAGGGCAACGTAACGCTCGTCAGCGAGATCACGATCGTCGACGAGGTTCGCGCCTACAGCGGCGCGTTCTATTCGCACGTGATCGGCCCCACGGCCGAGGTGCAGTTCAGCGCCAACTTTGCCGTTTTCCATATTCCCGATCCGGTCGCCGAAGCGCAGGGCCAGCTTCGCTACGGCTTTGCCACCGGCAGCGCGGTCGTGCGCGCGCGGATTCCCGACTGCGACTGGGCAACGGGAACGGCATTCCTGGACCCGAACCTGACTTCGATGATCATCACGCTGGGAGGATCAGGGCCGATCGCAAACTCGTATCAGCTTGGGTTCGCCGCGATTCCGACGCTGACGTTCCGTTGCGCCGGCGGCGTGGAGATCACCGGGCCGATGGCCACGACGCCCATCGTCGGGCTGACTACCACCTGCTCGCCACCGCAGATCCGCGATGGGCTCGATGGCTTCGTCGACAGCTGGTTCTGCCAGCTCTCGACCGACTCTCGCATGAGCGCGAACTGGACGATGCGGGCGACGCGATGAACGGGGGGCCCATCTCAATCGAGCACGCGCCCGATCGAGCGGCGTCCGCGGAGGTGCCGCTGACCGCGGAGGCCGCGCTCGATCTCGCCGCCGCCGACTTTGCCGCCCGCGCCGGCGCGCTCGCCGATCTGCTGCAGCGCTGGCGCCGGCCGGCGCTCGCGCGCACGGTGCTCGGCAGCCTCCTGGCCGGAGACGGTGACACCTTCCGCGAACTGCTGCGCGACTTCGATCCACCGTTGCCCGACAAGTGCTGGTGGATGCGCGACGTGGTGGAGCGAATCGCGGCTGCGATCGAACTGCGCACGGTGTGCCGGCTGCGCATGGATCTGACCGCCGGGGAACGACGGATTTACCTGCAACTGGTGTTGCAGCACCGCCAGGAACGCGCGGCGTGGCTGCTGTCCGCAACCGGCGACGCTCTGCGCGCAAGCGGCGCAATCGGTCCGGTGATCGCGTCGGGCCCGTTTCTCGATGCACTGCGCGCGGAAGGCCTGGTCACCTGCGTCGACGAACCCGTCGAGCGCGCGGGCCTGCAGCAGGTGCTCGCAAAGCCCGCGGCGCTCTGCGCGTGAGGTGAGTTCAATCCCTGGATGCCCTGCGGCAGTGTCACCTCGCAGGTGAATAAGGGCCGGACGACGCAGCTCGATCGAGCTCGGCCCGAGGAGTTGACCTTCTTCCTGCCGACGTCGAAGGGCCGCAGGGACTGAGGTCCACGGCCGCGTGGACCCCGCGCGCGGCAGATGTCGAATTTTCCGCAGCAGATGCGTCGAACCCGCCGCAGCCGGCCGCGCGACCGATCTTCATCATTCGCCCCGGTCATCAAATAAACAACGCAAACACGGCGACTCAGACGGGGGACACGATGAAAGCAATCGCGGACGAGACTCTGGCATTCAGCGTTTCCGAGTCGACAATGCAGGACTGGCTGGCAGCCGTGATGCTTGCCAAACACGAACCGATGCCGGCCTACGCGCCGCGGACCCAGCCCTCGCATCCGGTGCGCATGCTCGAGCTGCCGAAGCCCGTGCGGCGCTGCGCGGCTCCGCCCGCCCCGGTCGCGCCGATCGGCGTCGCGGGCGCCCGCACCGTCTACTGGCTGAGCCTGGCCGCCGCCCTCGCGCTGACGCTCGTCTTCTGAACTCTGCCGCGGCCCGGCCGCGGTCAACTCTCGAGCTTGCGATAGATCGCGCCGCCGATGACGGCGCCGACGATCGGTGCCACCCAGAACAGCCAGAGCTGCCCCAGCGCCCAGCCGCCGACGAAAACCGCCTGCGACGTCGACCGCGCCGGGTTGACCGAGGTATTCGTCACCGGGATGCTGATCAGGTGGATCAGCGCCAGCGCAAGCCCGATCGCGATCGGTGCGAAGCCCGCGGGAGCGCGCTTGTCGGTGCTGCCGAGGATCACGATCAGGAACCCCGCCGTCAGCGTGATCTCGATCGCCAGCGCGCTCGCCATTCCATAGCCGCCGGGCGAATGCTCGCCGAAGCCGTTGGCCGCGAAGCCGCCGAGCTCGAAGCCAGCCTTGCCGCTGGCGATGAAATACAGCACGGCCGCGGCCGCGATTGCGCCGGCCAGTTGCGCGATCACGTACGGCACGATCTCCTTCGCCGGGAAGCGGCCGCCGACGGTCAGGCC
Source organism: Burkholderiaceae bacterium (assembly GCA_036732825.1). Classification (GTDB taxonomy): domain Bacteria; phylum Pseudomonadota; class Gammaproteobacteria; order Burkholderiales; family Burkholderiaceae_F; genus DAINBQ01. The sequence goes on from DAINBQ010000119.1 coordinate 6,444, forward strand.
GATTGTCACGGCCGGATTGAAGTGGCCGCCCGAAATGTGCCCGACCGCGTAGGCCATCGTCAGCACCGTCAGGCCGAACGCGAGCGAGACGCCGACGAAACCGATGCCGAGTTGCGGGAAGGCGGCAGCCAGGACGGCCGAACCGCAACCGCCGAATACCAGCCAGAACGTGCCGACAAACTCGGCGATCAGCTTGTTTGACATGTAATCCTCCGGGGCAAGGGATGCTTGTTGTTAGGTCCGAGTGCGGCGGCCGCATTCTCGCATCGCCGCGCGGTGGCGGCTGTCCGCTCGGCCGCAGTGGGATTTAAGATCGGCCGACCACCGACCGGCAGCGGAGGGCGGGTCATCGGCCTGCAACTTCTGCCTGTTACCTCTTTGCGGAGTGGCCGATGGGGGGCACGGACAGGTCGAAGGTCGCGACGCGCAGCTTGCAGTTGCGCCTGCTCGGCGCGCCCCGACTGATCCTGCCCGAGGCGGAACATGCGCTGGAGCGCCGCGACGCCGCGCTGCTCGCCCTGCTGGTGATCGATGGTCCGACGCCGCGGGCGCGGGCCGCCGCCCTCATATGGCCCGACGCCGACGACGAACATGCGCGCAACAACCTGCGCCAACGCCTGTTCAGGCTGAATCGGCTCGCTGGGCGCGACATCGTGGTTCCGGAGGGCGTGCTGCGCCTGGCGCCGGAGGTCGAGCACGATCTGTCCACCCTGTCCGATCGCAGCGCGATCGATCCGGAGACCGGCGCTGGCGAACTGCTCGGCAAACTCGACTACGCGGACTGCAGCGAACTGGCCGAATGGGTGCAGGTCGCGCGCGAGCGCTGGCGTTCGGCACGGCGGGACGCTCTGGCCGAGGCAGCGTCGCGCTTCGAGAGCGAAGGGCAGATCGCGCGTGCGCTGCTTTATGCGGAGAGGCTGGTCGCCGACGATCCGCTGCACGAACATGCACATCGCCGGCTGATGCGCCTGCACTACCTGCGAGGGGACCGCGGCGCCGCGCTGGCGGCGTTCGAACGCTGTCGCGAGGTCCTGGAGAGTGAACTGGGGGCGGCGCCCGGCCGGGAAACGCTCGACATCGCCGCGCTGATCGAATCGAGCAGCCCCTTGCCGGGAACTGCACCAAAACCCGCCGGCCCGGCGCCGCTCGCGGTGCTGCGCCCGCCGCGCATTGTCGGCCGCGAGGCGGAGTGGCGTGCGATCGAGCGCGCTTGCGCAGAATCGCGCGTGGTCCTCGTGTGCGGCGAGCCGGGAATCGGCAAGACGCGGCTGCTGACCGACTTCGCGAATTCGCAACCGCGCGCAAGTGTCTTCGGCGCACGACCCGGCGACGCGCGCGTGCCGTACTCGCTGCTCGCGCGGCTGTTACGCGGGCTCGCCGAGACGCGCGGCGCGCCATGGGGAGATTGGGTGCGCGGCGAATTGGCGCGGCTGGTGCCGGAACTCGGTGCGGCGCCCGGTAGGGCACTCGAGCCGCTGCGCCTGCGCCAGGCCGTCGCCGAGGCGTTCGGGCTCTGGTGCGGGGATTCGACTCTGCTCGTCGTCGACGATCTGCAATTCGCCGACGAGGCGAGCCTGGAACTGCTCTCGAACCTGGCGGGCCCCGGCACGCTGCGCGCAAACTGGCTGCTCGGCACGCGCACCAGCGAAATTCCGGCGGCGATCGCGAATTGGCTGGCGGCCGACGCCGAGGCCGATGCGCCGCTGCGGATCGATCTGGGCCCGCTGTCGATGCCGGCAATCGAGGCACTGCTGGAATCGCTGGCGATACCCGGATTGGACGCGGCAGGACTGGCGGGACCGCTCGCGCGGCACACCGGCGGCAACCCGATGTTCATCCTCGAAACGCTGCGCGCGCTGCTGGCACGGGGTTCGACGCAGATCAATCCGAGCGCCAGGCTTCCAGCGCCGGCCAACATCGGCCAGTTGATCGAGCGGCGCCTGACCCAGCTGTCACCCGCGGCGCTGAAACTCGCGCGGGTCGCGGCGCTGGCCGGTCAGGACTTCGGAGCGGACCTCTCGGCCGCCGTCCTTCGACAGCACCCGCTCGACCTGTCGGAGGCGTGGAGCGAACTCGAGGCGGCCCAGGTGATCCGTGACAATGGCTTTGCCCATGACCTGATCTTCGAGGCGACGCTGCACTCGGTGCCGACCGCCATCGCCGCGGTCATGCACGGTGCAATTGCCAGCTTCCTCGAGGCGCGCAATGGAGCTCCGGCGCGGATCGCCCATCACTGGCTGGCAGCTTCCGAGTGGCACAAAGCGGCCACGCAGTTCAATGCGGCGGCGCGCGCCAGCTTCAACGCCTCGCGCTATCCCGAGGCAGGCGCGCTCTTCCTGCGAGCCGCTGAGTGTTTCGAACGCGCCGGCGCCGAGCCCGAGCAGCATACGGCGCTGCAGGAAGTTGCCGGTTGCCTGCTCAAGGCATTCGACCTGATCGGCGCGCGCGAGGTGGCCGAGCAGCTGCAGAGGATCGCACTGGACGAAGCGCAGCGCGGCTGGGCGCTCGATCGATTGATCGACATCCTGAACATGAGTCGCGCGGACGACCGTGCTGCCGAAGCCGCGGCGATGCAGATGCGGCAGTGCGGCGTGGCCACCGACCAGCCGTGGATGGTGTTCAACGCGACCCGCAAGCTCGCGGTGACGCTGGCACATCAGAATCGCTTCGACGATGCGCTCGCGCTGCTCGATTCGCAATCGGCCTGGATCGACCGCAATCTGCATGAGTGGAACGTGCACGTCTGGTTCTGCGACCACGCCTACGTACTCGACCTCGCGGACCGCCGCGACGATGCGATCGCAGCCTATCGCCGGGCCGAGACGCTGGCGCGCAAACACGAGAACTGGTCGGTCGTCTACGCCGCGCTGCGCAACCTGGCGCTGGTGCAGTCGTGGGCCGGAAATCTGACCCATGCCGCTCGCTACTCCGACGAAGCTGTCCTCTTTTCCGGCCGCCTCGGAGATGCGCTGGTCGAGCGCAACCCGCGCGATGCGTCGCGCCGCGCTGCGGTGC
>DAINBQ010000120.1:0-9396 GCA_036732825.1 Burkholderiaceae bacterium
GCGTTCTGTTCCGTCAGCACGAAGTCGGGGCGGGCCGCGGTCACACGATCGATGAAAAGGCGCACCGCTTCGTGCCCGGCCAGCGCGGCCAGCGATTCCCTCTGTCGGGGGTCGGGGGCGCCAAGAGTCGGCACGTGATAGGTCGTCTCGCCGGCGATCTGCAGATAGTCGCGGCTGGAGGTCAGCACTTTCACGCCGGGACCCGCTTGCAGCAGCTGCTTGGCGAGATCCGCGCACGCGTGCACCACGTGTTCGCAGTTGTCGAGCACCACCAGCAGCTGCTTGTCGCGCACGTACTTGAGCAGCGCCTCGATGACCGGTCGCCCCGCTTCTTCCTTGACGCCCAGCACCGAGGCCAGCGCCTGCGGCACCGAGCGCGGATCGACAAGCGGCGCCAGCTCGACGAACCACACGCCGTCCGGAAAATCGTCCAGCACCTCGGCCGCGAGCTGCAATGACAGTCGCGATTTGCCGATGCCGCCCATGCCGAGCAGCGTCAGCATCCGGTTCGTTGCCAGCTTCTGCCGCGTTTCCGCCAGTTCACGCTCGCGGCCGATGAACGAATTGAGCTGCTGCGCCAGGTTGTTCGGCGTCGAGGCCAGCGATCGCAGCGGCGGAAACTCCACGCGAAGCTGCGGGTGGACGACCTGGTACAGATGCTCGGGCGACGTCAGATCGCGCAGCCGCACCGACCCCAGATCGCGCAGTCCGACACCCGCGGGGAGCGCATCGCTCACGCGTTCGGCGACCGCCTGTGACAGCAGCAGCTGGCCGCCGTGCGCTGCGCTCATGATGCGCGCGGCCCGGTTCACGGCCGGACCGAAAAAGTCGTTGTCGCGCCGCTCGTCGTCACCCGAGTGCAGGCCGCAGCGCACCGCGAGCGGTGTCGCGTCCGCCACGGGCTCCGTCATCGCAAGCTGGACTTCGAGCGCCGCGAGCAGCGCATCGAGCGGCCGCTCGAACGCGGCGTGAATGCCGTCGCCCGTCATCTTCACGACGGAGCCGCGATTGCTTTCAACGGCGGCGCGAACGATTGCATCATGGCGCGTCATCGCCGGGCGCATGCGTGCCGGCTCGGTTTCCCACAGCCGAGTGCTGCCCTCGACGTCGGTGAACATGAATGTGACGATCCCCGCCCCGGCCACGGCGTCGGGAAGTGCAGCAGGGTCTGCGAATTTGACTTTCACCGCCAGGGCTTGCTGAACCCGCGCGGCAGCGGTTCTTCCGTCGCGCTGGCAACATAACGGCCGTCATGGAAGATCAGCGGCGCACCCCCCGGTGCGTCGAAATCGACGACCCGTCCGATCAGGATCACATGATCGCCTTCGGCATAGCAGTTTCCATTTTCGACGATCAGCGCGGCGACCGCGCCATCGATGATCGGCAGATCGTGCGGGCCGGCGTGCCAGGCGGTCGCGCCGAAGCGGTCCGCTCCGCGTTCCGCAAACCGCTTGGCGACGTCGAGCTGATGCGCAGCGAGAACGCTGACCGCGTAGTGGGTTCCGCTGCGGAAGGCGTCCAGCGAACTTGCCTTCAGCGACAGGCTCCAAAGCACCAGCGGTGGATCGAGCGAGACCGAGTTGAACGAGTTGACGGTCAGCCCGACCGGCGCGCCGGCCGCCGTCCGCGTCGAAACGACGGTCACTCCGGTCGCGAACTGCGCCAGCGCCCGGCGATAGTCGGTCTTGGCCTTGGCCTGCATCGGCGCGATTCTACGGTCTGGCCCTGAACGGCCCGGGAGGAAACCCGAAGATGATCCTCGATAATTTTCCTGCGCTGGCCGCGCTGGTCGAACGGCGCCTCGAGCAGGCAGCGGCCCGCGGCGAACTGTCCAACCTGCCGGGCGCGGGCCGGCCGCTCGAGCTTGACGACGATCCGCTCGTGCCGGTCGAATCACGGATCGCGAACCGGGTGCTGAAAAACGCGGGCCTCGTGCCGCGAGATCTGCTCGACCTCGTCGAGCTGAGACGACTGATCGGTTCCGCGCGGGCACCGGATATCGAAGGTGGAGCCGGGCAGTGGAATGCGGCGGGTCGCCTGCGTGTGCTGCTGCTGCAGCTCGAAGCCGCGGGCCGACGTGCCACTGCGACGCGGGCGTGGCAGGATTACGAGGCTGCCCTGTGCGAAAGACTGGCTCGGGCAGACTCGTCATCCTGCCAAGGCACAATGGCGGCTGCGGACGAGATTTCGAAACCCCCGGCGGAGGATCCATGAACGCATTGCGTGCCCTGATTGCACTGGCGCTGGTCAGCGTACTGACCGGTTGCGGCTACAACACGATTCAGCAGAAGGACGAAGCAGTGAAGTCGGCGTGGGCCGAGATACTCAACCAGTACCAGCGCCGCGCCGACCTGATTCCGAACGTCGTGGCCACCGTGAAGGGCGAGGCGAACTTCGAACAGACGACGCTGCAGAACGTGATCGAGGCGCGCGCGCGGGCCACAGCGATCCAGGCCACCCCGGAACTGATCAACAATCCGGAGGCCTTCGCGAAGTTCACGCAGGCGCAGGGCGAACTCTCCGGTGCACTGTCGAGGCTGCTGGTGACGGTCGAGAACTATCCGAACCTGAAGGCGAACCAGGGCTTTCAGGACCTGCGGGTTCAGCTGGAAGGAACCGAGAATCGCGTCGGTATCGCACGCAATCGCTACATCAAGTCGGTCGAGGATTACAACGTCTTCATCCGCCAGCTGCCGCAGAACCTGACGGCGATGGTGTTCGGGTACAAGCAACGTCCGCAATTCGCGGTCGAGAGCGAGGCCGCGATCAGCAAGCCGCCGACCGTCGACTTCGGCACGCAGAAGAAGTAGGGGCGATGTCCGGGTTCGCGCGCGTGACGGGCGCGGTTGCCGGCCTGTGCGCCGCAATCGTGCTGGCGCTCGCGCCGGCCCTGGCGCCCGCATTGGCACAGGCGCCGGCCGAACTTCCGAAGGGGTTGTTCCCTCCGGCGTTGCCGGGCCAATCCCCGACGCCGGCGGAAGCGCCGGGCCAGCCATCCGCTCCGCGCGGCGAACCCGCGAATCCCAGGTCCTCCGACGGCACGCTCGCAGTGCCGCCGCTTGCGCGCGTCACCGACACGGCCGGCGTGCTCGATGCACAGGCGAAAGCGCAACTGGAAGCCAAGCTCGCCGCGTTCGAGCAGTCGAAGGGTTCGCAGATCGCGATCATCGTCGTGCCGAGCACGCAGCCGGAACCGATCGCGGACTTCACGAACCGCGTCGGCGATGCCTGGAAGATCGGCCGCAAGGGCGTCGGCGATGGCCTGCTGATGACAGTCGCGGTGAAGGACCGGCGGGCGTGGATCAGCGTCGCGCGCGCGCTGGAGGGTGCCATTCCGGACGTTGTCGCGACCCGCATCACGCGCGAGCAGATGGGACCGCGCTTTGCCAAGGGCGACTTCGCCGGTGGACTGAACGCCGGCGTCGATGCCGTGATCAAGCTGATCGAAGGCGAAGGGCTGCCAACACCGGCGGGAATTCCGCGCAGCAAGGTCGATGCCGGCGAGGGCCTGCTGGCGGCGCTCGTGCCGCTGGTGATCTTCGGCGCAATCGTCGGTTCCCTGCTGAGACGAATCTTCGGGATTCCGGGCGCCGCGGCAGCGGGGGCCGGGGCCGGAGCGATCGCCGGACTCCTGTTGTCTTCTCTGATCATCGGCGCGATCGCCGCGATCGCGGTCTTTGTCTTCTCTGCGGTGGGCGGAACCGGAACGGGCGGTGGCGGACGCGTGCTCGGCGGCCGGCGGCACGGCGGGCCGATCATCATTCCGGGCGGATGGAGCGGAGGCGGCGGCTGGGGCGGTGGTGGAGGCGGCGGCTGGAGCTCGGGCGGCGGCGGAGATTTCTCCGGCGGCGGTGGCGGCAGCAGCTGGTAGGAGCATCGATGAGCATTGCACGATGGCTGCGGCACTGGTGCAAGACGCCGCGCTCGGTGAAGAGCATGTTCGGCGAAGACGCGCTCGCCCGCATCCAGGAGGCGATCGCCGCGAGCGAGAAGTTCCACAGCGGCGAAATCCGCTTCGCGATCGAGCCTGCGCTGCCGTGGAGCTACCTGAAACGCGATGCGCCGGTGCGCGAACGCGCCGCGATGGTGTTCGCGAAGCTCCGCGTCTGGGATACCGAGCAGAACAACGGCGTGCTGATCTATATCGAGCTGGCCGATCACGGCATCGAGATCGTCGCCGACCGCGGCATCGCGCATCACGTGCCCCGGGCGCGCTGGGAGGCGGTCTGCAACGAGATGCGCGAATTCTTCCGCAGCGGCCAGTACGAAGCCGGTGCGGTGCGCGGCGTCCAGGCCGTCGGCGCGCTGCTTGCCGAGCACTTTCCGTTGGCCGAAGGCGAGTCGAATCCGAACGAACTCTCCAACCGGCCCGCGCTGCTGTAGGAACAAGTGGGCGGACTGCTCGATCCGGACGTCTGGTGGGATCAGGTCGAAGGACACCTCGACAGCGGCGATGCTGCGGCTTACCTGTTCTCAATCGCAGCGGTCGGCGGATTCGGAATTGCGTTCGCCTCCGAGATCGGAATCCGCGTCTTCAATACGGACTGGCACGGGGTGGCCGGCTACAACGTCCAGCCTGCGCGCGGCTGGACTCCGTTCTTTGCGCTCTGGGGTGTCTTGACGCTGATGCCGATCGTGCAGGGTCTCATTGGTGCCTGCCTGCTTCCGCTGTATTCGCGACCGCGGCGCTGGCTCGGCAGTGTCGGAGTGGCGATCGTCGGCGCGGTGCCGGTCTACCTGGCGGGTCTGACGCTCGTCCTGCTGCCCGGCATTCTGCTGGTGGCGGTCGCGTTCCTGCTCAGCTGCGCCTGGTGGGGCAGTGGTAGCCAGCGACTGTTGGCGGTGCCGCCCTCGGAGTCACCCGACTTCGTCGCGGCATCGCTGCTGTTCACGAGCGTTCTCCTGTTCCTGTTGTCAGCCTGGCTGGTCTGGTATTAGCACCGGGACCGAATACTTCAAGCGGGCGTAAGTTTCGCTAGCGGTCTCCGACCGATGTCCAGCGAACGGAGGTAACACGATGTCCATCAAGAATCCGCTCGGCGCCCAACCCCGGCCCGGCAATGAATTCGCTACCCTCGGCGGCGGATGTTTCTGGTGTCTCGAGGCGGTTTACGAGGAACTGCAAGGAGTGGTCGACGTAGAGTCGGGCTACTCGGGCGGTCAAGTCGCGCAGCCGACCTACCGCCAGGTCTGCGACGGCAACACGGGTCACGCCGAAGTCGTGCGCATCGAGTTCGATCCGGCCCGCATCTCCTACCGGGAGATCCTCGAGGTCTTCTTCGTGATCCACGATGCGACGACGCCGGATCGCCAGGGCAACGACGTGGGCTCGCAGTACCGGTCGGTGATCTTCCACCATTCGGATGAGCAGCGCCGTGTTGCCGAGGAGGTCATGCGCGAGGCCCAGTCGCAGTTCGACGCTCCCGTCGTAACGCAATTGAAGCCGGCGCCGGAGTATTTCAGAGCGGAGACCTATCACCAGGAGTACTTCCGCCACAACGCGGCCCAAGGCTATTGCATGTTCGTCGTTGCGCCCAAGGTCGCGAAGTTTCGCAAGACCTTCGCGGCCAAACGGAGGAATTCCGCCGGGGATTAGCCGCAATCCGCGATGCCGGCCCGCGCCGGTCAGCCGCTACCATTCGCCGAGCCTTCCATGAGCGTTCGACGAGAGGTAGTCCATGCGGGTCCGTAATTTCTTCGCTGCAATAGTTCTGTCTGCAGGCGCCGCGGGCGCGTGTGCGCAGGAAGTCGGCAAGACAGCGCCGGCGTTCGATCTTCCCGGTTCGTCGAAGGCGGTTCGCCTGGCCGACCTGAAGGGTCGCGTCGTCTACGTCGACTTCTGGGCGTCGTGGTGCGCGCCCTGCAAGCAGTCGTTTCCGTGGATGAACGAAATGCAGGCCAAATACGGGCCGCGCGGATTGAGCATCGTCGGCGTCACGGTCGACAAGAAACGGGAAGACGCGGAGAAGTTCCTCGCGTCGACGCCGGCGAAGTTCCTCGTCGGTTTCGACACGACAGGAAAGGTTGCCGAGACATACAAGCCTGCCGGCATGCCGACCTCATTCCTGATCGGGGCCGACGGCAAGGTGCGCGCGGTCCACGTCGGTTTCCGCGACAAGGACAAAGCCGACCTCGAGCGCGAGATCGAAGCGGCGCTGACCGCTGCCGGAAGAAAATAAGGGGATCTCCATGAAGCGTTTGCTGCTGATCGCCGGCGTGCTGCTCATTGCCGGCTGCTCGACGGTCCAGCCCTGGCAGAAGGGCAACCTGGCGAAGCCTGCGATGGCGTTTGACTACGATCCGTTGCAGACGCGGTTCGAGGACCACACGTATTTCAGCAAGGAAGGCGCATCCGGAGGTGCGGGCGTCGGCGGTGGCGGCTGTGGCTGCAACTAGACCCTGATACCCCGATGAGTCAATCCGCAGGCAGGAAATCCGCGTCGATCAACCGCAACGTGCTCGCCGCAGCGCTGGCGCTGCCGGGCGTGCTGCCGGCTGCGCACGCGCAGGTCACGGTCCCGAATGCGACGCTGGTCCATTTCAAGTACCTCTACTACAGGGACTACCAGGCGGATTCGGCAACCGGCTCCGGTGAGCGGATGACGATCAACTCGCCGGCGCTGTACCTGCTGACGCCGATCAGCGACGAGTGGGTGTTCGAGATCGGCGCGGTCTACGACAGCATTTCCGGCGCCTCGCCGTATTTCCACACGGTGTTGTCCGGCGCGTCCGGCCGCGGCATCGAAGACGGCCGCACCGCGGCCGATGTCACGGTCACCAAGTACTTCGGCGGACGCACTGCAGTCTCGCTGCGATATGCGTATTCGACCGAGGACGACTACCGTTCGAACGCTTACGGATTGACGGTTCGCCATGCGACGGCCGACCAGAACACGACGTTCACGGCCGGCATCGGCCGCTCGAACGACAAGATCTCCCCGACCGACGGCCCGCAGTTCGAAGAGGACAAGGAGACGACCGACTTCCTCGTCGGCATCACGCAGGTGATGACGCCGGACGATGTCGGCCAGGTCACGCTCTACTACGCGCAGCAGCGCGGCTACCTGACGGATCCGTACAAGGCTTTCTGGGGGATCGACAACCGTCCGGACAGCCGCGACCAGTGGGCGGCGCTGTTCCGCTGGAACCACTACTCGCAGACGTACGATGCGGCATTTCGCTCCTCGTACCGCTACTACAGCGATGACTGGCAGGTGAAGGCGCACACGGTCACGTTCGAGTGGGCGCAGTCGCTGCCCGACGGCTGGACGCTGACGCCGAGCTTCCGCTACACGACGCAAAGCTCAGCCGAGTTCTATTACGACCCGATCTACGATCCGCTGCTCGGCGCACCGTTTCCGCCGGGCTACCTGCAGAACCCGAATGCCTACTACACGAGCGACCAGCGGCTCGCGGCGTGGGGCGGCATGACACCGGGGCTGAAGGTGGCCAAGGCCCTTCCTGGCGGCTGGTCGGTCGATGCGAAGGCGGAGTACTACGAGCAGCGCGCGGAGTGGCGGCTCGGCGGCGAAGGCAGCCCGGGTCTCGAGAACTTCAAGGCGCAGTTCTACCAGGTCGGCGTCGCGCGGAAGTTCTAGCCGGCACTGCCTGTAGCATCGCGCGGATTCCGGATCCGCCGCGCGTGTTCCCTCTCTACTCGTTTCCATTCAGCGCGATGGCCTCGCGTTGCGAGGCGCTCGTCCATGCGCCCGACGAGGCCTCTGCGCGCGAATGGTCGGACGCCGCGATCGCCGAGGTGCGGCGCATCGAAACCAAGTATTCGCGCTATCGCGACGACAGCGTCACGACGGCGATCAACCGGGCGGCCGGCGGCGCCGCGATCGCGGTCGACGAGGAAACCGCCGCGCTGCTCGACTTCGGTGCCGAACTGCACGCGCAGAGCGATGGATTGTTCGATCTGAGCAGCGGGGTGCTGCGGCGCGCATGGGACTTCAAGCTCGCGCGTCTGCCCGATCCGGCCGAGCTCGAGCGCCTGCTGCAGCTTGTCGGCTGGTCGCAGGTCGAGTGGAGTGCTCCCTCGCTGCGGTTGCCGCGCGCTGGCATGGAAATCGATTTCGGCGGGATCGGCAAGGAATACGCGGCCGATCGTGCCGCCACCGCGATGGCCGAGCGCGGTGCCGTGCACGGTCTCGTCAACCTCGGCGGCGATGTGCGCGTCCTCGGGCCCCGACCCGACAGTACGCCGTGGCGCATCTCGATCCAGGACCCGCGCGGCCGGCCCGGTGCGACGGTGGCCCAGCTCGAAGTTCCGCAGGGTGCGCTGGCAACCTCGGGCGACTATGAGCGGTACTTCGAACTCGATGGCCGTCGCTACTGCCACCTGCTCGATCCTCGTAGCGGTTGGCCGGTCGCCTTCTGGCGCTCGGTTTCGGTCGTCGCGCCCGTGTGTGTCGCCGCCGGCGCATGCGCGACGATCGCGATGCTGAAGCCGGTCGACGAGGCGCTGGCGTTCCTCGAGCAGCAGGGCCTGCGCTACCTCGCGATCGATGCGGCCGGCGAGCGCCACGCACGCTGAGGCCGGCGCTGCGCTATCCGGCGCGCCGCTGCACATGCATGATTCAGCCCCACCGGAGCGCGCGCTCACGAAACGGAGGAAACCGCATGAACAGATCAAGGGTTGTCGGTAGTGCCTGCGCTGTCCTGCTATTGGTCCTTTCCGGCACGGTGGCTGCCCAGGGTCGCCCCCCCGATCCGGCCGCGCTGCTGTCCGCGCAGCGCGAGGCGATGCTGCCGCTGCAGTCGATGAACGGTGTCTGGCGCGGTACCGCGTCGATGGTGCAACCCGGGGGCGAAAAGCACGTCATCACGCAGACTGAACGTATCGGCCCGTTTCTGGACGGCGCACTCAAGGTGATCGAAGGCCGCGGCTACGACGCCGACGGCAAGCTGGCGTTCAACTCGTTCGGCATCGTCTCGTTCAACCCGGCGACGCGCAGCTACAGCATGCGTTCCTACGCGCGCGGCCAGGTCGGCGATTTCGTGTTCCGCCCGACCGCGGACGGATTCGCGTGGGAGATTCCGGCCGGCCCGGCGACGATCCGCTACACGGCGACGATCAAGGGCAACACGCTGCACGAGATCGGCGAACGCATCGTTGCCGGCAGCGAACCGGTGCGCTTCTTCGAGATGACGCTGCAGAGAGTCGGCGACACCGACTGGCCGGCCGCGGGTGCTGTGGGAGCCAAGTAGCCGGCGGATGAGAGCGTTCGAGAGGTTGTTTCACTTCCTTCCCCGTGCAACCTGAGCGCGCTGCGCGGTACCTCGTCTCCGCGGCCGTCGCGGCGGGTGACCTTCAGCACCCGGCGCTCCCTGCGGGCGAGCAGATTTCTGGATGGCGCCGTGCTTAGCACGCCGCGGTGCCTGGCGACCAACGCC
>DAINBQ010000121.1:0-6660 GCA_036732825.1 Burkholderiaceae bacterium
GTTACCTATGTACCCGGTCTGTACCGTGCTTGCCCTCCCCGCCGGGCGGGGAGGGAGAGGGTGGGGTGTCGGATCCCCTCTCGCTCGGCGAGAGGGCCAGGGTGAGTGCCGAGCCGTTGTGCTTCGGCGCAGCGCGCGGCCGCTCCGGAGCGCAGCCGACTGACCCAAGACACGCGCGCAGCGCGTGTCCCGCCGAGGGTGCACGTGCGCGCTGCAGGCGCGCGTACACCCGACGCGCCAAACAAAAAAAACCCCGCCGAGGCGGGGTTTCCTTTTGGACGAGCGGCCTTTCAGCCGGAAGTGATATTCGACGCCTGCTTGCCCTTTGGGCCCTGCACGACCTCGAACTGCACCTTCTGACCCTCCTTCAGCGTCTTGAACCCGTTCATGTTGATCGCCGAGAAGTGGGCGAACAGATCCTCGCCTCCGTCATCAGGCGTGATGAAGCCGAACCCCTTGGCGTCGTTAAACCACTTGACCGTACCAGTTGCCATACCCTCTTCCTTCCACAGAACGTAGGAGGCGGCCTGGACTTCGTTCGTCCCCGTCCGCCCAGCCGCGGCACCCGTCCAACCCATTCTTTTTGGTGCGCATCTACCCCGACCGCGTTTGCCGCGGGGCAGACGGGACGGATTGTTCGAGCAATCCCGCGCCGGGTCAAGCGGGTCCGGAAACCGCCGGTCGGCGCTCCCGGGCGTTTGCAGGACACCGGATTTCAGCGCATCGTGTCATCGAAACAGTCGTTCGGACAGTTGATGGAGATGATGCTGCGCGTGCGGTGTGCCGCGGCTTTCATGCTCTGCCGCCAGAGGGGCGGCGGCACTTTGCACAGCATCGTCCGCGTCGGGACGCGTGCCGATTTACCGTATGATTGGTACGCTTTTTGTATCCCGTCGCGGGTAGTCGATCTGCCTAGAATGCGACCAGATGAGTGAGCGGTTCGAAGAAGGCACCGTCGTCGAGAAGCAGGCTTCTCGCGTCAAGCCGCCGCCCATGTATCAGGTGGTACTGCTGAACGACGATTACACGCCGATGGAGTTCGTGGTCGGAGTTCTGCAGAAGTTCTTCGGCAAGGGGCGAGAGCAGGCAACCCAGATCATGCTGAAGGTTCATCATGAGGGACGCGGCGTATGCGGCGTCTATCCACGCGACATTGCAGCGACCAAGGTTGAGCAAGTCTGCAGTTACTCACGCCAGCATCAGCATCCGCTGCAGTGCGTGATGGAGGAAGCATGATCGCCCAGGAACTCGAAGTCAGTCTGCACATGGCCTTCGTCGAGGCCCGGCAGGCGCGACACGAATTCATCACTGTCGAGCACCTGCTGCTGGCGCTGCTCGACAATCCGTCGGCAGCTGAGGTGCTGCGCGCCTGCGCCTGCAACATCGAGGACCTGCGGAAAAATCTGCAGAACTTCATCGCCGACAACACGCCGATCCTGCCGCCAAACTCGGAGGCCGATACCCAGCCGACGCTCGGCTTCCAGCGCGTGATCCAGCGCGCGATCATGCATGTGCAGTCGACTAGCAACGGCAAGAAGGAAGTCACCGGCGCCAACGTGCTGGTCGCGATCTTCGGCGAGAAGGATTCGCACGCGGTCTATTACCTGCACCAGCAGGGAGTGACGCGGCTCGATGTCGTCAACTTCATCTCGCACGGCATCACGAAGGCCGGCCAGGGCGAGGAAAAGGCGAAGCCGGCCGCGGGGGAAGACGCGCAGGAGGCGGAAGGCAAGGACCAGCCGTCGCCGCTCGAGCAATACACGCAGAATCTCAATGCACTGGCCAAGGACGGCAAGATCGACCCGCTGATTGGCCGCGAGAGCGAGGTCGAGCGTGTGATCCAGGTGCTGTGCCGTCGCCGCAAGAACAACCCGCTCCTCGTCGGCGAAGCGGGCGTCGGCAAGACCGCGATCGCCGAAGGCCTCGCCTGGCGCATCGTCAAGGGCGACGTGCCAGAGATCCTGGAAAAGTCGAGCGTCTATTCGCTCGACATGGGGGCGCTGCTGGCCGGTACCAAATACCGCGGCGACTTCGAGCAGCGACTGAAGGCGGTGCTCAAGCAGCTGAAGGCCAACGCCAGCGCGATCCTGTTCATCGACGAGATCCATACGCTGATCGGCGCCGGTTCCGCTTCGGGCGGCACGCTCGACGCGTCGAACCTGCTGAAGCCGGCGCTGGCAAGCGGCGCGCTCAAGTGCATCGGCGCAACGACATATAACGAGTATCGCGGCATCTTCGAGAAGGACCATGCGCTGTCGCGCCGCTTCCAGAAGATCGACGTCATCGAGCCCACGGTGCAGCAGACGATCGAGATCCTCAAAGGGCTGAAGTCCCGCTTCGAGGAGCACCACGGCGTCAAGTACTCGGCCGGCGCAATCACCGCGGCCGCCGAACTGTCCGCGAAGTTCATCAACGATCGCCATCTGCCGGACAAGGCAATTGACGTGATCGACGAGGCGGGCGCGGCCCAGCGCATCCTGCCGAAGTCGCGCCAGAAGAAGACGATCGGCAAGGGCGAGGTCGAGGAGATCATCGCGAAGATTGCGCGCATCCCGCCGCAGACGGTGTCGACCGACGACCGTGCGCAGCTGAAGAGCCTCGATCGCAATCTGAAGAATGTCGTGTTCGGGCAGGATCCTGCGATCGACGCGCTTTCGGCCGCGATCAAGATGGCGCGTTCGGGACTCGGCAAGCCCGACAAGCCGATCGGTTCGTTCCTGTTCTCGGGCCCGACCGGGGTCGGCAAGACCGAGGTCGCCAGGCAGCTCGCGTTCACGCTCGGCATCGAACTGATCCGCTTCGACATGAGTGAATACATGGAGCGGCATGCGGTCAGCCGGCTGATCGGCGCGCCGCCCGGATACGTCGGTTTCGATCAGGGCGGGCTGCTGACCGAGGCGATCGCGAAGAAACCGCACGCGGTGCTGCTGCTCGACGAGATCGAGAAAGCGCATCCGGACATCTTCAACATCCTGCTGCAGGTGATGGATCACGGCACGTTGACCGACAACAACGGCCGCAAGGCCGACTTCCGCAACGTCATCATCATCATGACGACGAACGCCGGGGCCGAGACGCTGCAGCGGCAGGTGATCGGATTCGCGAACGCGCGCGAGGCCGGGGACGAAATGGCGGACATCCGCCGCATGTTCACACCGGAATTCCGCAACCGGCTGGACGCGATCATCTCGTTCAAGTCGCTCAACGAAGAGGTGATCCTGCGTGTCGTCGACAAGTTCCTGATGCAGCTCGAGGACCAGCTGCACGAGAAGAAGGTCGACATCGTGTTCACCGACACGCTGCGCAAGCACCTGTCGAAGAAGGGCTTCGATCCGGTGATGGGCGCGCGCCCGATGGCGCGGCTGATCCAGGACACGATCCGCCGGGCGCTGGCCGACGAGCTGCTGTTCGGCAAGCTCGTCAACGGCGGCCGGGTCGAGGTTGACGTGGACGACAAGGGCGAAGTGACGCTCGAGTTCCCGCCCAGCGACAGCGGCGACGCGCCGCGCCGGGAACAGGGCGAACCGGTCCTGTCTGAATGAGGATCATTCATCGATGAGCTCGCCGCGATGATCCAAGTTGCCGGTTGACGCCGGCTTGCAAACATCATCAAAATGGCCCGCAGACCCCTGCGGGCCTTTTTTTTCAACGAGGAGACAACCGTGAAAAGAACATTGATGGCCTGCGCCGCGGTCATTCCGCTGCTTGCGGGCACCGCGCTGGCACAGCAGCCGGCGGAGGCGGACGCGCGCGCCGCGGGGTACCTGGCCGCCAACTGCGCAAACTGTCACGGCACGACCGGCAACGCCAAGGGCGCGATGCCGAGCCTTGCAGGCCAGCCCAAGAACGTGATCGTTGAACAGATGAGAGCCTTCCGCGACGGCAAACGGCCCGCGACGCTGATGCACCAGCTCGCCAAGGGCTATACCGATCAGCAGATCGAGCTGATCGCCGACCACTTCTCGCGGCAGAAGCCGGCGCGCTAGGAGACTTCGATGAGAGCACAACAATTCACGCGGCGCGACGTCCTCAAGACACTGTCCGCGGCTACCGCCGTCTCGTCGCTGGCGGCCTGCGCGACGATGGAAGAGAAGAAGACCCTCGGGCGCGTCGTGGTGGTCGGCGCCGGCTACGGCGGCGCAACGGCCGCCAAGTACCTCCGCATGTGGTCGGGCGGCACGATCGAAGTCACGCTGGTTGACCCGGGCGAAGTCTTCATTTCGTGCCCGATATCCAATCTTGTGCTCGGCGGCAGCAAGACGATGGCGGACATCACGGTCCCCTACACGGGTCTCGATAAATACGGAGTCAAGCGCGTGCGCGATACGGTCACCGCGATCGACGCGAGCAAGAAGCAGGTTCGACTCGCGTCCGGCGGCACGCTCGCCTACGACCGCGCCGTCGTGTCGCCAGGCATCGAGTTCATGCTCGAGGCAGTGAAGGGAATGACGGTGGCGGGATTCGAGCAGGTCCCGCACGCCTGGAAGGCGGGACCGCAAACAGTGCTGCTGCGCCGCCAACTCGAGGCGATGCCGGACGGCGGCGTCGTCGTTATCAGCATTCCGCTCGCGCCCTATCGTTGTCCGCCCGGCCCCTACGAACGCACCTGTCAGATCGGGCACTACCTGAAGACGAAGAAACCCAAGAGCAAGCTGATCGTGCTCGATGCGAACCCGGCCGTGACGTCGAAAGGACCGCTCTTCACCCGCGTCTGGAAGGAGGACTACGCGGGGATCGTCGATTACCAGGCCAACATGGCGGTCGGCGAGGTCGACGTCGCGGGACGCCGGTTTGTCACCACGCTCGGTGACAGCGTCAAGGGCACCGTGCTGAACCTGATCCCGCCGCAGCGCGCCGCCGATATCGCACGCGATACGGGACTGATCACCGCCAACAATCGCTGGTGCGAGGTCAACTGGCTGACGCTCGAATCGATCAAGGTGCCGAATATCCACGTGCTGGGAGACGCAACGCTTTCGGCACCGCTGATGCCGAAGTCCGGCCATATTGCGAACCAGCACGGCAAGGCTGCGGCCGCCGCAATTGTCGAACTGATGAACGGGCGCGCCGCCATTGCCCCGATGATGGCGAACACCTGCTACAGCTTCGTTGACGACCGGAATGCCGTCCACGTCTGCAGTGTCCATCGCTGGGCGCCCGAGAAGAAGACGATGGAAACAGTGCCCGGCTCCGGCGGTGTCTCGACCCAGGATCGCGCATCGTGGGCGCTCGAAGGCGCCTATGCGCAGGGGTGGGCGCAGACGATCTGGGCGGACATGCTCGCGTGACGCCTCGGGTGTACGCGACGCGGCGTTGCCGCGTCGCACGTGCACCCTCGGCGATCTGATCAGAAGCGCGCCCTTCGGGCGGCCGGGCGAGCGCGCATGGGAAACGGCGCTTCGCGCCGAACCTAGGTGAGCCTACTTGAACGCGATCTTGCTTGCCTGGTCGGGGAAGCGCCCCTGCTTGTCGGCGTAAAAGCCACGCAGCGTTTCGAGATCGCGCTCGACATCCCCGGTCATCTTCACGAAGTTCATCACGCCAATCTCCTTGCGCGGGTAGTCGATGTAGACGAGCGCGACCGGCAGGGCGAGCTGCAGCGCGAGGTGATAGAAACCGGACCGGATGTGATCGGTGTGTCGGCGCGTTCCCTCGGGCGACAGCCCAAGCCAGAACCAGGGTTCCGATGCCATCAGCTGCGCAAGCTGAGCCACCGCGCCGCTTGGGTGCTGCCGATCGACGGGTCGGCCGCCCCATAGCCGCATCAGGCGGCCGACCGTGGCTCCGGCAAAGCCCTGAAACAGCGACTCCTTGCCGACCCAGCGCACCGGCAGATCGATCGCCCACTTGGCCAGCAGGCCGACAACGAAGTCCCAGTTCGACGTGTGCGGATAGACGATTGCGATGCCCTTCGGACCCGGCAGGCCATCGAAGAGAACCTTCCAGCCCGCCGCGTTGAGCAGGCCACGTGCGAAACGCGACAGCCAGGGGTGGCCGCCGCCGGGCGGCGGAAACCTGTGGCTCAATGCTTGCCGGTGCTGCCGAAGCCGCCGTCGCCGCGTTCGGACTCGGCAAAGGCGTCGACAACGTTGAAGCTCGCCCGGACGACTGGAACGATGACCAGCTGCGCCAGCCGCTCTAGCGGGTTGAGCGTGAAGGCCTCGCGGCCCCGATTCCAGGTCGAGACCATCAATTCGCCCTGGTAGTCCGAGTCGATCAGGCCCACCAGATTGCCGAGAACGATGCCGTGCTTGTGGCCGAGGCCCGAGCGAGGAACGATCAGTGCCGCGTAACCGGGGTCGGCGATATGGACGGCAATTCCGGTCTTGACCAGATGCGTGGCACCGGGTTCGAGAACCAGCGGAGCATCGACGCAGGCACGGAGGTCGAGGCCAGCCGCTCCCGGAGTCGCATACGAAGGTAACCGATCGCGTAGCCGCGGATCGAGAATCCTGACATCGACCTTCATCGCTTGTCCGGCCTCGCGATGAACCGCGTGATCAGCGCCGAGGCCTGCGAGTGCTCGGTGGCGCTGAGTCCCTGCATCACGCGCTTGAAGCGGCGCGCCCCGAAGATCAGAAGAAACACCGCGATGACGAGCTGCACCGGACCCGATCCGGCGATCAACCAGTGCAGGCCGATGAGAAGGCCGATCAACAC
>DAINBQ010000121.1:6760-9339 GCA_036732825.1 Burkholderiaceae bacterium
CCGAACGTGTCCTGGGCCCGGTTGGCGATGATCAGCGGGATCTTCTTCGACGCGAGCTTGCGGCGGGCGTTGTCGACGACGTCTTCGCTTTCCGCCGCGAATCCGACACAGAAGGGGGGCGAGGGCAGGGCGGCGACCGTGGCCAGGATATCGGCGTTGGGCGCGAACTCGAGCGCCGGAGCCTTCGCGCTGGAATCCTTCTTGATCTTTTCTGTACTTGGATTCGCGACGCGCCAATCAGCCACCGCCGCGACGGAGATGAACACGTCGGCCGGCAAGCTGGCCATTACCGCATCGTGCATCTCGCGCGCCGTCGTGACGTCGATGCGCCGGACTCCGCGCGGACTCGCGAGCGACGTCGGCCCTGCCACCAGCGTCACTTCGGCGCCCGCCTCGCGAGCAGCCTGCGCCAGCGCGAATCCGGTCTTGCCGGAAGAGAGATTGGTGATCCCCCGCACCGGATCGATCGGCTCGAAGGTCGGGCCGGCCGTGAGCAGCACGCGCTTGCCGGCGAGCCGCTTCGGCTGGAAGAACGCCACGATTTCATCGAGCAGTTCGTTCGCTTCCAGCATGCGGCCGGCGCCTGTCTCGCCGCAGGCCTGCGCGCCGCTGGCGGGTCCCAGCATCGTGATGCCGTCCGCGCGTAGCTGGCCTACGTTGCGCTGCGTGGCTGGGTTCTCCCACATCTCGACATTCATCGCGGGCGCGACCAGCAGCGGCGTCGTTGAGCGATTGCGGGCGAGCGCCAGTGTGGACAGCAGGTCGTCGGCGAGGCCATGCGCGACTTTCGCGAGGAAATGCGCGGTGGCTGGTGCGACGATCAGCGCGTGCGCGCCGCGCGTCAGGTCGATGTGTGGCATCGCATTGGCCGTCGATCGATCCCACTGGTCGGACGCGACTGGCCGGCCCGAAAGCGCCTGCATCGTCGTGGCGGTCACGAACTCCCGGGCTGCGGCTGTCATCACGACCTGCACCGTTGCGCCGTGGTCCTGCAGACGCCGGACCAGCTCGCAAACCTTGTAAGCAGCGATGCCGCCGGTCATCCCGACTACCAGGTGCTTGCCGCTCAGTTCCATGCCGCTATTTTGCCTTGCGAACGCGCAGCAGTTCGTCGAGGATCAACAGGCCGGCGCCACCGACGATCGCCGAATCCGCCAGATTGAACGCCGGCCAGTGCCAGCCGCGCCAGTGAAAGTCGAGGAAGTCGATCACGTGCCCGTACGCGATGCGGTCGATGACATTGCCGATAGCGCCGCCCAGGATCAGCGCGAGCGCGAAGGCGAAGATCTTCTGATTTCCGTGCCGGGCCAGCAGATACACAATGAAGATCGACGCGGCGACCGCCACGCCGATCAGGAAGCCGCCCTGCCAGCCGGACGCTGACGCGAGGAACGAGAACGCCGCCCCCTTGTTGTAGGTGAGCACCAGGTTGAAGAAGCTCGTCACCGGCCGGACGTCGCCGTAGTCGAACGCACGTTCGACGGAAAGCTTGGTCAGCTGGTCGGCAAGGATGACGGCCGCCGCCAGCCCGAGCCACGGCAGCAAGCGCTGCCAGACGGAGGGTCGCCGTCCGAAATCCATCAGGCGAAGGTCCGTGGCTCGCCACTGCCGAACAGGTTGGAAGTACAGCGCCCGCAGATCGTCGGATGGGCGGGGTCGGCGCCGACATCGGCACGCCAGTGCCAGCAGCGCTCGCACTTGCGGTGCGGCGATGGCGTCACGCGAATCTCCGTGGCATCGGCGGTCTCGACCCGCGCCTGCGACGTGATCAGCACGAAGCGCAGATCGTCGCCGAGCGATCGGAGCAGGGCCGCATCATCGGCATTCGCCCGGATCTCGACGTCGGCCTGCAGCGACGATCCGATTGCTCCCTGCTCGCGCAGTTCCTCGAGCTTCTTCTGCACCTCTGCGCGTATCGCGCGCAGCCGCGTCCACTTTTCGACCAGCGCGTGTTCGCCCGGCACCGCCGGTAGCGTCGGGAAGACCTCGGTGAAGATGGTCCGTGCCGCCGGGCGGAATACCTTCCATGCTTCCTCGGCAGTGAACGAAAGCAGCGGCGCCATCAGCTTCAGCATCGCATCGGTGATCAGGCTCAGCGCGGACTGCGCCGAACGCCGCGCCTTGGAGGCGGCGGGCGCCGTGTACAGCCTGTCCTTCAGGATGTCGAGATAGAAGGCACCGAGATCTTCGGAGGCGAAGGTCTGCAGCCGCGCGACGACCGGGTGGTACTCGTAGCGGTCGTAGTCCGCGACCGTGCGCGCAGTCACGTCGCGCATCATCGCCAGCGCGTAGCGATCGATCTCGAGCCAATCGGCGACCGGCAGCATGTCGCGACCGGCGTCGAAGTCGCTGACATTGGCGAGCAGGAAACGCAGCGTGTTGCGCAGGCGCCGGTAGCTTTCGACGACGCGCTTCAGGATCTCGTCCGACAGCGACAGCTCGCCCGAGTAGTCGGTGCTCGCGACCCACAGGCGGATGATCTCGGCGCCCAGTGTGTCGGCCACCTTCTGCGGCGCGATCACGTTGCCGAGCGACTTGCTCATCTTGCGGCCCTGGCCGTCGACGACGAAGCCGTGCGT
>DAINBQ010000122.1:0-9288 GCA_036732825.1 Burkholderiaceae bacterium
CGGATGCCAGATGAACGAGTACGACTCGGACAAGATGGCCGACGTGCTCAACGCGGCCGACGGCCTCGTCCCGACCGATTCGCCCGAAGACGCCGATGTCATCCTCTTCAACACCTGCTCGGTGCGCGAAAAGGCGCAAGAGAAGGTTTTCTCGGATCTCGGGCGGGTCAAGCACCTGAAGCGGAACAATCCCGATCTCGTGATCGGCGTCGGTGGCTGTGTCGCCAGCCAGGAGGGCGCAGCGATCATCGAGCGCGCGCCTTATGTCGACGTCGTATTCGGACCGCAGACGCTGCACCGGCTGCCGGAACTGATCCGCCGGCGGCGTGCCACCGGCCGGCCCCAGGTCGACATCTCATTCCCGGAGATCGAGAAGTTCGATCACCTCCCGCCGCCGCGCGTCGAAGGACCAACCGCGTTCGTGTCGATCATGGAAGGCTGCAGCAAGTACTGCAGCTTCTGTGTCGTGCCCTACACGCGGGGCGAAGAGATCTCGCGCGGTTTCGATGACGTTCTGACCGAGATCGCGGACCTTGCCGACCAGGGCGTCAGGGAAGTGACGCTGCTCGGGCAGAACGTCAACGCCTGGCGCGGTCGCGTCGACACCGGGGACGAAAGCGAAGCCGATTTCGCGCTGCTGCTCGAATACGTCGCCGAGGTGCCGGGGATCGAGCGCATCCGCTATACGACCTCGCACCCGAAGGAATTCACGCAGCGTCTGATCGATGCCTATGCGCGGATCCCGAAGCTCGTCGACCACCTGCACCTGCCCGTGCAGGCGGGCAGCGATCGCGTGCTGGCGGCGATGAAGCGCGGCTACACGGTGCTCGAGTACAAGTCGATCGTCCGCCGGCTGCGGCAGCATCGGCCGGACATCGCGTTGTCGTCCGACTTCATCGTCGGCTTCCCCGGCGAAACCGAAGCCGATTTCGAGCAGACGATGAAGCTGGTCGAGGAGATCGGGTTCGATGCCAGCTTCAGCTTCGTCTACAGCCGGCGTCCCGGCACGCCGGCTGCCGACCTCGCCGACGACACGTTGCAGGCCACGAAGCTCGCACGCCTCGCCCGGCTGCAGACTGCAATCAACCGCCAGGCCGCGTGCATCAGCGAATCGATGGTCGGCTCGGTGCAGCGCATCCTGGTCGAGGGACCGTCGCGCAAGGACGCGACCGAACTGATGGGCCGCACCGCGAACAACCGCATCGTCAATTTCGCCGGCGGACCAAATACGAATCT
The DNA here is from genome assembly GCA_036732825.1 of Burkholderiaceae bacterium. Taxonomy (GTDB): domain Bacteria; phylum Pseudomonadota; class Gammaproteobacteria; order Burkholderiales; family Burkholderiaceae_F; genus DAINBQ01. The sequence goes on from DAINBQ010000122.1 coordinate 1,237, forward strand.
GATCGGGCAGATGCTGGACGTTCACATCACGCAGGCGCTGCCGCACTCGTTGCGCGGCGAGCTGGTACTGCGCTAGCGAACTTTGCGCTTCGACGACTGTCGCAGCCAGCGGTGCGACGAAATGCCGCTGGGCGCGACGAAATGCGCGCAGCACACAGCAGCCCCGCGCTACGATCCGCGCCCTTGGATGCGCCGATCGCGATTCAGCAGATCAGTGGCGCCAGCCTTCGGGAGAATTTGCATGATTCGCCAACGACACGCGGCGCCGTTCGCCGCGCTGGTCGCCGCGCTGCTTTCCGCCTGCGCGACCACTTCGACTTCCACCGGAACCACGAATGTCCCCGCTGCCCAGGCGTCGACCAGTGCGAGCGCGATGCCGGCCGCAGCCCCGGGGCCGGCAACTGCGCCTGCAGCCGCGGGCGCGGCCGCGGCACGACCGCCCGGCACGCCGGCTGCGCCGCCCCCCGCCCCCGGGACGCCGAAAGCGTTTGCTGAAGTCATCAAGGGCGCGACGCAGACCGACGGCCTGTTTCCGCTGTGGACGAAGGACGACAAGACGTGGATCGAGATTCCCTCGAACATGCTCGACCAGCCGTTCTTCCTCGCCGTCAGCCTCTCGCGCGGCATCGGCGAAAAGCTGCTGATCGGCGGCCTGATGGGGATCCAGGGGTATCTGGTCGGCGGCGAATACGTCGGCCAGTTCCGCAAAGCGGGCCCCAATCTTCAATTGATCGCGCGCAACACTCGCTTCATTGCACGCCCGGGTTCGCCCGAGGAGCGCGCGGTGAAGGCAGGGTTCTCCGACAGCCTGCTCGGGTCGGCACCCATTGCCAGCCTGCCGCATCCGGAACGCAAGTCGATCCTGATCGAAGCGACGGCGCTGCTGCTCACCGACATCCCGCGCGGCTCGCACGTGATCGAGCGCGGTTACCGCAACAACTTCACGTTCGATGCGCGCAACTCCTACATCACGTCGGCCAAGACGAATGCCGAGCGCACCGTATTCGACGTGAACGCGCATTTTTCGCAGCCGCGCATTCCGCTGCCGGCGCCGCCGTCGCCGGTCCCGGGTGCTCCGAAGCCTCCGTTCTACCCGGCGCCGGACGTGCTGGAAGATCCGCGCAGCCTGTTCCTCGGCTACCTGTACACGTTCAGCAGGCTGCCGGAGGTGCCGATGAAGCCGAGGCTGGCCGACTCGCGCATCGGTCACTTCACGGCGGCAAAGGTCAACTTCAGCGAGGAGTCGAAGTTTTCGCCGGTCCAGCATTACGTGGCGCGCTGGCGCCTGGAGAAGAAGGACCCGACGGCCGCGGTGTCCGAACCGGTCAAGCCGATCACCTACTGGCTGTCGAACGAGATCCCGGAGAAGTACCGCGCGCCGATCCGCGACGGCATTCTGGAATGGAACAAGGCTTTCGAGAAGGCGGGATTCCGAAACGCTGTCGTCGTCAAGCAGCAGCCCGACGACTCGGACATCGACCTGCTCGAAACCGGCTATTCGTCGGTGCGCTGGCAGACCACGGCGCGGGCGAGTTACGGCGCGATCGGGCCGTCGCAGATCGACCCGCGCACCGGCGAAATCCTCGACGCCGATGTGGGCTGGGACGCCAACTTCGTGCGCGGCGCCCGTTCGCAGCGCAGCGAGGAAATCGCGTACGCGCCGATGTATGACGAGGCGACCGGCGAGATCCACGTCGGCCCGATGCAGCTCGGCCGGCTCGGCGCGGCGGCCTGTTCGTTCCGTGAACTCGCGGCGCGCGAACTCGGATTTGCATTGGCGTTGCTCGAAGCGCGCGGCGAAATCGAGCCGGACAGCGCGGAAGCCGACGCCTTCGTCAACGACCTGCTGAAGTACGTGACGATGCACGAAGTCGGCCACACGCTCGGGCTCGCACACAACTTCCGCGCATCGACGGTCAATTCGCTGCAGCAACTCGCCAATCCCGAGCACACGGCGAGAACCGGCGTCGTTGGCTCGGTGATGGAATACACGCCGGCCAATATCGCCCTCAAGAGCGAGAAGCAGGGGCAGTTCTACACGGCTTCGCTCGGTGCCTACGACTACTGGGCGATCGAGTATGCGTACAAGCCGATGGGAGATGACGAGCGCGCGGAGCTCGCGCGCATCGCGGGCCGCTCCAACGAGCCGCAGCTCGCATTCGCCACCGACGAGGATGCCTTCATCGGCATCGATCCGTTCGTCAACATCTGGGATCTCGGCTCGGAGCCGCTCGTGTTCTTCCGCAAGCGGGTCCAGCTGACGCAGGAGCTTTGGGAGCGGCTCGAAGCGCGCACGCTGAAGCCGGGCGAGAGCTATTCGGTACTGCGGCGCCGCTTCCTTTCCGGTCTCGGCCAGGCTTCGCTGGCGATGACGCAGGCCGCGAAATACGTTGGCGGCTCGGAGCTGCAGAACGACCGCGCCGGCAGCCCGCGCTTGCCGATCACGCCGGTTTCTCCGAAGCAGCAGCGCGAGGCGCTCGCAATCATCACGACCGGCCTCTTCAAGACCGACAGCTTCCGGCTCGAGACGCAGTTCATGCGCAAGCTCGCGATGGACCGGCTCGAGCGCTACGACCTGCCGGAGCAGGCGTTCCCGGCTGCCTTCGAACTGGCGTTGCCGGATCGCGTCCTGGCCGTGCAGCGGGATGTCCTCAATCGGCTGATGAGCCCCACCGTCGCTCGGCGCGTGCTGGTCAACGCCGAGCAGGCCGGCAGCAAGGACAAGGCGCTGACGCTGGCCGAGCTCTACGGCACGATCCAGCGTGCGATCTGGGACGAGGCCCGCCGCGGCGTCGATGCGGACGTCATGCGCCGCAATCTCCAGCGCGACCACCTGCGGCGCATGACGACGGCACTGCTCGGCTCATCGGCGGCGTATCCGGCCGATGCGCGTTCGCTGCTGCGGCAGGATGCACGCCAGCTGCGTGACTGGCTGACGGCCGCGGCCGGCAAGCCGGGACTCAACGCCGAGACGCGCGCGCACTACGCCGAGGCGGCCGAGACGCTTGCCGAAGCGCTGAAAGCGCCAATGGTGCGGACGGGGGTATAGCGGTTATCGGCTCTACACTCCGGGCGTGGCCCGCCGACCATCGCCCAGCAAGAAAGTCCTGACGTTCGCGTCCGACGCGGACAACGCTGAGCTCGCGAACGTCACCGGCGCACTCGACGCGAACCTGCGGCAGATCGAGACCGAACTCGACGTCTCGATCGCCCGCCGCGGACACCAGTTCCGCATCCAGGGTGCGCAGGACAATGCGCAGGCGGCGCTCGCTGTGCTCGAACACTTCCTCGAACGCGCACGCCGGACCCGCCGACCGGTGTCGGTCGACGATATCCAGCTCTACTTCGTCGAACTGCGCGGCCGCCGGGGAGCGTTGCCGGGTGAGCCGGGCGAGGCCTTGCCTCAGCTGCAGACCCGCCGCTCCGACCTCCACGGCCGGACTCCGCGTCAGCGCGAGTACATCGAAGCGATGCTTGCGCACGACATCACGATCGGCATCGGACCGGCCGGAACCGGCAAGACCTATCTCGCCGTTGCCGCCGCCGTCGATGCGCTCGAGCGCGAGATCGCGAAGCGCATCGTTCTGACGCGGCCGGCGGTGGAAGCCGGCGAAAGGCTCGGCTTCCTGCCGGGAGACCTGGCACAGAAGGTCGATCCCTACCTGCGGCCGCTGTACGACGCGCTGTTCGACCTGCTCGGCTTCGACAAGACGCAGCGGCTGCTCGAGCGCCAGACGATCGAGATCGCGCCGCTCGCCTACATGCGCGGCCGCACGTTGAACCAGGCGTTCGTGATCCTCGACGAGGCCCAGAACACGACGCGCGAGCAGATGAAGATGTTCCTGACCCGGATCGGGTTCGGCTCGAAGGCCGTCGTCACCGGGGACGTCACCCAGATCGACCTGCCGCGCGGGACGACGAGCGGGCTGATCGAAGCGCAGCATGTGCTCGCGGAAGTACGCGGAATCGCGTTCACGTATTTCACTGCGGCGGACGTCGTGCGGCATCCGCTCGTCGGCCGCATCGTCGAGGCTTACGAGGCGGCGGAGGAGCGCCTGGAAGGCACAGGCCGCGACCGGCCCGCGGTCGAGATCACCCGCCGCCGATCCGGCTGATGCCAGCGCTGGCGCTTGCATTGCAGGGGCACTCGAAGTTTCCCGGCCTGCCTGCGCGAACGACGATCGCGCGCTGGATCAGCGCCGCCCTGCAGCGCGATGCCGACCTGACGCTGCGCTTCGTCGATGCGCGCGAGGGACGCCGCCTCAACCGTCAGTTCCGGGCTCGCGATTATGCGACCGACGTGCTGACCTTCGCCTACTCTCACCGACCCGTCGTGACGGCCGACATCGTGATCTGCGTGCCGGCAGTGCGCCATGCGTCGCGTGAACGCGGCCTGCGGTTGCGCGACCATCTCGCCCATCTGCTCGTGCATGGAACGCTGCACGCACACGGGTACGAACATGACCAACCGGTCGCCGCGCGCAAGATGGAGCGTCTCGAAATCGGGATCCTGGCAGGTCTCGGAATCGCCGACCCGTATCGGCGTGTGCGGGGCTGATGGGCGGCTCCGGACATTCCGTGCCTGCCATATAGCCGCGATCGGAGAAACCTGAGCCGAGAGGCTCGGACACCCCGGGCCCCTCCCGGGCGCGGGCTGAGATCGAGCAAGTCATTGATTAGTTGGAAGAAGTCTCGATGCGAGTAGACGCTAACCCACTCGCATCGGTTGAAGGGCTCTGCTGATGCTGGACGATGTTCAAACGAAAGCCGTCGTGTATTCTGATTTCGTCTCAACCCCGAGGACCGGCGAAGAGGCTCAAGCCTCCCACTAGCCCCCGCTGATGTCAGAACCCCCGCCAGGCCATTCCGGCGCCTCGCACAAGCACAAATCCCTTCTCGAGCGCCTGACCGCGTTCATCTTCCGCGAGCCGGAAAACCGCGAAGAGCTGCTCGAAGCCCTGCACGACGCGCACGAGCGCGACCTGCTCGATGCGGATGCGCTGTCGATGATCGAAGGCGTGCTGCAGGTGTCCGAACTGCGGGCGCGCGACCTGATGATCCCGCGCTCGCAGATGGACGTGATCGACATCGCGGAACCGCCCGAAAAGTGGATCCCGTTCGTCATCGAGACCGCCCATTCGCGCTTTCCGGTCATCGACGGCAGCCGCGACCACGTGATCGGCATCCTGCTCGCGAAGGACCTGCTGCGCTATTACACGGAATCCGATTTCGACGTCCGTGGCAGCCTGCGGCCGGCGGTGTTCATCCCGGAAAGCAAGCCGCTCAACGTGCTGCTGCGCGACTTCCGCGCGAACCGGAACCACATTGCGCTCGTGGTCGACGAATACGGCGGCGTGTCCGGGCTGATCACGATCGAGGACGTGCTGGAGCAGATCGTCGGCGACATCGAGGACGAATACGACTTCGACGAGAGCGAGGACGCGATCATCTCCGAGGCGGACGGCAAGTACCGGGTCAAGGCGCTGACCGAGATCGGGCAGTTCAACGAAACGTTCGGAACCAAGTTCCCGGACGACGAGTTCGACACGATCGGCGGTCTTGTCACCGACCAGTTCGGGCGCGTCCCGAAGCGCGGCGAGGCCGTCGAGATCGACGATATTCGCTTCGAAGTCCTGCGGGCCGATGCGCGGCACGCGGACCTGTTCCTGGTGAACCGGATTCCGAAGACGGTGGTCCGCGAGTTCCTGGAGGACGACGAACAGCGGCATCCGGCGTGAGCGGTTCGCTCGCGGATTTGCTCTTCCCGTTCGGATGAGACCCGGCCTGGCCTGGCTTCTTGCCGCGCTTGGCGCCGGCGTCCTGCACGCGCTTTCCTTCGCACCCCGCAATCTGCCCTGGCTGCAGTTGCTTGCGCTGGCCGCGCTGTTCGCGCTGAGCACGCGCGTCGCCACCGCGCGCGCCGCGGCCGGGCTGGGGTTCGCGTTCGGCCTCGGCTGGTTCGGTGTCGGGGTTTCGTGGGTCTACATCAGCATGCACGTGTACGGCCTGATGCCGGCCGTGCTGGCCGGCGCCGCGACCGCAGCGTTCTGTGCCTTCCTCGCGCTCTACCCGGCGCTCGCGCTGGGCGCGGCGCAGCGGCTTGCCCCGGATGCCAGGTGGCGTCTCACCCTCGCGCTGCCAGCGACCTGGATGCTTTCCGAATGGCTGCGCGGGACGCTCCTCACCGGTTTCCCCTGGCTCGCGAGCGGCTACGCGCACACCGACAGCCCGCTCGCGGGATTCGCGCCGCTCGGTGGTGTCTACGGCATCACGCTGGCCGCAGCGCTGGTCGCCGGTTCGCTGGCGCTGCTCACGCTGCCCTTCGCGCAGCGCGGCTGGCGCGGTTATGTATGGACGGCATCCGTGATCGGCATCGCACTCGGCGGCGGACTGCTGCTGCGGGGGGCAACCTGGACCCAGCCGGTGGGGGCGTTGATCAGCGTGCGGCTTGTACAGGCCAACATCCCGCAGGACATCAAGTTCGCACCCGAAGGACTGGTGCGAGCGTTCGATGCGCACTGGGCGCTGACGCAGGGGGCGCGTGTCGACCTGGTCGCATTGCCGGAGTCCGTGTTTCCGGTGCCGCTGCAATTTGTTCCGCCGCGCTTTGTCGAAATATTCCGCGAGTTCGTCGAAACCCGGCGCACTGCGTTGATCTTCGGCGTCTTCATCGAAGAGCCCGCAGGGCACTACTTCAACAGCGCCGTAGGCATTGCACCCGGAGATCGGGAGCTGCGGCGGTACAGCAAGCGTCATCTGGTTCCATTCGGCGAGTTCATCCCCACCGGTTTCCGCTGGTTCGTCGACCGCATGCAGATGCCGATCGGCGACCAGCAGCGGGGCAGCACGGATCAGAGGCCGATGGAACTCGCCGGCCAGCGGATCGCGGTCAACATCTGCTACGAGGACCTGTTCGGAGAAGAAATCATCCAGGCCTGGCACGCCGGTGGACCGGCGCCGACGATCATGCTCAACCTGTCGAACCTCGCCTGGTTCGAAGACTCGGGCGCGCTGCCGCAGCATCTGCAGATCTCGCGCATGCGCACGCTCGAGACGCAGCACCCGATGCTGCGCGCGACCAACACCGGCGCGACAGCGATCATCGATTCGCGCGGCGTCGTCACTGCCGCGCTGCCGCACCGTATCGCCGGCGCGCTCGACGGCCTGGTCCAGGGCTACGCAGGCACGACGCCCTACATCCGTCTCGGCAACTGGCCGGCGTTGCTGGCGAGTGCGTTGCTGCTCGCGGCGGCAGGGCTCGCGGGACGTCGGCTTCGACGCTGAGCAGTCCGTACAATCGCCGCTTCGCCGCAAGACCGTCGCCGCATCGCCCGGCTCGCCAATGATCACGTTTCAGGAAGCCATCCTCCGGCTGCAGACCTACTGGAACCAGCAGGGCTGTGCGTTGCTGCAGCCGATCGACCTCGAGGTCGGGGCAGGCACCTCGCATACCGCGACATTTCTGCGGGCGATCGGGCCCGAGCCCTGGCGTGCTGCCTACGTGCAGCCGTCGCGCCGGCCCAAGGACGCGCGCTACGGCGAGAACCCCAACCGTTTGCACCAGCATCACCAGTACCAGGTCGTTCTCAAGCCCTCGCCACCGGACATTCTCGACGTCTACCTCGGTTCGCTGCGCGCGCTCGGCATCGACACCGGCAAGCACGACATCCGCTTCGTCGAGGACAACTGGGAAAACCCGACGCTGGGTGCGTGGGGGCTCGGCTGGGAAGTCTGGATGGACGGCATGGAGATCACGCAGTTCACCTACTTCCAGCAGGTCGGCGGCCTCGAATGCAAGCCGATCACCGGCGAGATCACGTACGGCCTCGAGCGCCTGGCGATGTACCTGCAGAACGTCGACAACGTGTTCGACCTCGTCTACACGAAGTGGAAGGACCGGGGCGTCGAAAAGGTGCTGCGCTACGGCGACGTCTTTCACCAGAACGAAGTCGAGCAGAGCCGCTACAACTTCGAGGCGAGCGATCCGCAGGTGCTGCTCGCGCAGTTCAGCCTGTTCGAAAGCGAAGCGAAGCGACTGATGGAGCTGCAGCT
>DAINBQ010000123.1:0-9103 GCA_036732825.1 Burkholderiaceae bacterium
ATGCGCATCGAACCCTGGACACCTGCCGCAGCGCGGCGCGATGAAGAGTTGGTCGGATCGATCGAGGCGCGCCGCGGCGGTGCATTGCTCAATCTCGACCGCATGCTGCTGTGGTCGGAGCCGCTGGCGCGCGGCTGGAACACCTACCTGCGAGCGATCCGCACCGAGCTTTCGCTGTCTCCCTTCTTGCGCGAACTCGCGATCTGCGTCGTCGCACGACTGACGGGTGCCGATTACGAATACCACCACCATGCGCCGGAACTGGCGAAGGCGGGCGCCACCGATGCGCAGCTTGCCGTCCTCGACGATCCGGATGCTGCGGCGTCGAGTCCGCTGTACGACGATCTGCAGCGTGCGGTGATCCGCTTCGCAATCGCCAGCACGCGCGACGTGACGATTCCCGATGCGGTGTTCGACGATCTGAAGCGGCGTCTCGCGCCGACCGAGATCGTCGAGCTGGTGGCGGCGACGGCAACCTACAACATGGTCGCGCGTTTCCTCGTCGCGCTCGACGTCACGCCCGAAAGCTGAGTTCCGCGTCAACGGGCGCACTCGTAGCACGCAGACGGGCCCTGCTTCCTAACACGGAGTCACAGCGATCGAAGTGTCGACGGCTCGGCGCGGGCAGACCAAGATGTCATACGGCCGCATCATCACTCTGACGTCGATGGCAATGGTCGCGTTTGCGGGCAACTCTCTGCTGTGCCGGATCGCGCTGAAGGAAACCGCGATCGATGCCGGCAGCTTCACGACGATCCGGCTCGTTGCGGGAGCGCTGACGCTGTGGCTCGTCGCGCGTACCAGGCGCGGCGCGCCCGGTGCGGGGAACTGGCTGTCGGCATTTGCGTTGTTCGCCTATGCCGCCGGCTTTTCGTTCGCCTACCTGAGCCTGACGGCTGGAACCGGCGCGCTGCTGCTCTTCGGTGCCGTGCAGGCGACGATGATCGGCTACGGACTCTGGAAGGGCGAGCGCCTGCGGCGACTGCAACTCATCGGTCTCCTGCTGGCGATCGGAGGCCTGGTCGTGCTGTTTCTGCCGGGGTTTTCCGCGCCGCCGCTGCTTGGTTCCGCGCTGATGCTGGGCGCCGGGATCGCATGGGGGGTCTACTCGTTGCGCGGACGGGGCGCAGGGGATCCGACCAGGGTCACGGCCGGCAACTTCCTGCGCGCCGCTCCGATCGCTGCAGCATTGAGTGTTGTCATGCTCAGTGAGGCTTCGCTCGACGCTGCCGGCGTTGGATTCGCGGTGGCGTCGGGTGCGCTGGCCTCCGGCATCGGCTACGCGATCTGGTACACGGCTTTGCCGGCGCTGAAGGCGACCAGTGCGGCCACCGTCCAGCTCAGCGTGCCGGTCATCGCGGCGCTCGGGGGCATCGTTCTGCTGGGCGAGCCCCTCACGCTGCGGCTGGTGCTGGCATCCCTCGCGATCCTCGGTGGCATCGCGCTCGTGATCCTGAAAAAGTAAGCGACAGGTTCGCGCTGAATCCATCGCCCGCGCAGATCGGCGAGCCCGAGCGACGGTCGGCTACGCGTCCGCGCTCTACGTCTGCAGCGCCTCGGCGACCAGCTCTGCGATGTCGCGCGTCGCGACGCGGTCGTCGGTCTGCGCGAGGCCATCGCCGACCATGACGGCGCAGTAAGGACAGGCGGTCGCCACCGCAGCCGGGCTCTTCTCGATCGCCTGCTGTGCGCGCAGCACGTTGATCCGCGTGCCGATCGTTTCCTCGAGCCACATGCGGCCGCCGCCGGCGCCGCAGCACATCGCCTTGTCGCGCGCGAGATCGAATTCGAGCGGAGCATCCTTCGAGATCGCCTGCAGCACGCGGCGCGGCGCCTCGTATTCGCCGTTGTGCCGCCCGAGGTAACAGGGCTCGTGATAGATCACGCGCTCGTGCTTCGGGGAGACCTTCAGGCGGCCGCTGCCGAGCCAGGCGTCGATCGCCTGCGTGTGGTGGACGACGTCGTAGCGGCCGCCGAACTCCGGCAGTTCGTTCCTCAGCGCATTGAACGCATGGGGGTCGCAGGTGACGATGTGCTCCACGCCGAGGCCGTTCAGGGTTTCGGCGAGCGCGGTGGCGAGTTGCTGGAACACCATCTCGTTGCCGAGACGCCGCACGCATTCCCCGGTGGAGCCTTCCAGCGGGCCGAGGATGCCGAGCTTGATTCCTGCCGCCTGCGCGACCTTCACGAATGCGCGCGCGATCTTCTGTCCGCGCGGATCGAACGAGGACGCGGAGCCGACGTAATACAGGTAGTCGAGGTTTCTGACGTCTTCCGCCTTGCTGACGACCGGAATGCCGAGTTCCTTCGCCCAGTCGCCGCGCGATCCGGAGTCGAGCCCCCACGGGTTGCCCTGCGATTCGTAGGCAGCGAACACACGGTTCAGTTCCTGCGGGAACTCTCCTTCCATCATCACCTGCCGCTGCCGCAGGCGGTAGAACTTCGGCAGATGCTCGAGCCCGATCGGGCACGCGACTTCGCAGTAACCGCAGGTCGTGCAGGCCCAGAGCGTCTCTTCGCTGATCGCGTTGGTCACGAGCGCCGGCAGTCGCGCCCGCGCGCCGGCGCGGATCGCCTCGCGCTCCTTCACCAGGTGATGCTTGATGTCGTCGTGCACCCACTTCAGTGACAGCGGCTTGCCGGTCAGGAAAGTCGGGCACGAGTCCTTGCAGCGGCCGCACTCGGTGCAGGTGAACGCATCGAGCCCTTCCTTCCAGGTCAGGTCGAGCGCGGTCTTCGCGCCGATCTGCAACTGGTCGGGGTCGGCCGTGTCGTCCATCAGTGGCGTGAGGTCGACGCTCGGAACCTTATTGGCCGGAGCCGTGCGGCCGAAGTAGACGACGGGCAGCGCGGTGACGATGTGGAAGTGTTCGCCGATCGGCAGGATCGCGAGGAAGCAGAACACGGTCAGCATCTGCACCCAGTAGAACGCCTGGTATCCGACGTCGATCGCTGCCGGCGACAAACCCGCTACCGCTCCCGCGAGCGGTCCGCCGATCCAGGCCCACGCCTGCTCGTGCGCGATCGCCGCGTGCGCGGGCGCGAGTTTCGCGAAGCGGAACGCATCGAAGCCGAAGTCGGTCAGCATGATCAGCGTGATCAGCGTCAGCACCAGCAGCGCCTCGCGGTTCGGCTCGAGTCGGCGCGGCTTGCTGACAAAGCGTCGCCAGAACCCGTAGCCGACCGCGGCAAGCACCGCGAGTTCGACGAAATCCTTCCACGCGGTGTAGCCGGCGCCGAACCCGCCCGGGATCGTCACTGTCTCGGAGTACCCGATCACGATCAGGTGCAGCTTGCGCACGAGCAGCGTGATGAAGCCGACGAAGATCGCCGCATGCATCAGGCCGGAGCGCCATTCGCCCGACAGCAGGCGCGACTGGCCAAAACCCATCTGCAGCAGCCGCATCAGGCGCCTGCCCGGATGGTCGAGCCGGTTCTCCGGCGCCAGCGCGGCGACGATCGCGAGCTTGCGCCACGCAAGCGCGCCAAAGGCGGCGAAGCCGGCCGCCATCAGCAGCGTGATTGCAACGGGACTCATCGAAGCGGCCGCGCGATTGGACGACCGATTGTCGGGTGCGCGCGTCAGTGGCGACTGACGGGCGTCAACTCCGCATCACGCACGAGACAGCCCGCGCATGGACCGCGCGGGCCCCCTGGCAGCGCGGCCGGCGGCCGCTCAACGTCAGTTGCCAGCCGAGATCTGGTTGGCCTTGACCACTTTGGACCAGCGGTCAATTTCCTTCTGCATGAACGCCTTGAACTCCGCTGGTCCCTGGCCAGTGACCGTCATTCCCTGGGCACCGAGCCGCTCCGCGACGGCCGGTTCCTTCAGCGCCTTCTGCATTTCCGCGTGCATGCGGTTGACGATTTCCGGCGGCGTCTTCGCAGGCGCGATCATTCCCCAGTAGGCGAGCGCTTCGAAGTTCTTGATCCCGCTTTCGGCGAGCGTCGGTGTGTCGGGCAGGCCTGGATGTCGTTTTGCGCCAGTCACTGCCATCGGACGCACGGTGCCTGCCTTCACGTGAGGTTGCGCCAGGAACACGGTGCCGATCGCGATCGGCATGTGGCCGGCCACCGTGTCATTCATCAGCGGCCCGCCGCCGCGGTAGGGAACGTGTGTCCACGACCAGTTGCCCTGCTTGCCGGCCTCGATCATCGCGAGGTGGCCGAGGCTGCCGGTGCCGATCGAACCGATCGTGATGCCCTGCACGGTGCGTGCGTCGGCGAGCACGTCAGCCATCTTCGTGTACTTGGACTTTGCCGACGCGACGATCGCCATCGGCGAAGTGCCGATCAGTGTCACGTGCTCGAGACCCTTCATCGTGTCGAACGAGATGTTCGGGATCAGGCTGGGATTCGTACCGTGCGTGTCGAACACGACGCCGAACGTGTAGCCGTCCGGCGCGGCCTTGGCGACGGCAGCGGTGCCGATCGAGCCCGAAGCGCCGCCGACGTTCTCGACAACGAAGCTCTGGCCGAGCTGCTTCGAAAGCTGCTGGCCGAGCACGCGCGACACCTGGTCGACCGAACCACCGGGCGGGAAGACCGCGATGATCCTGATCGGCCGCGACGGCCAGGTCTGCGCCAGCGCGGGCAGGGCAATAGAAGCGGCCAGCGCGAGCGCCGCCCAGCGTAGAAGCTTGTGCATGGATTTGTCTCCTCGAAGTGCGAATGGGCCGGCGACGGTCGCGCCGTTGGAGCGGGATGCTACGCGCAGACGCCGGGCGGGAGCTAGAACACCGCGCCGCGCGCGTCGACTCGCCACACGGCTTCGACGCGCTCGTTGCGCACGGCGACGATCCAGTCGTGCAGGTTGACCGTCGGGTCGATGTGGCCCGGGATCAGCAACGGCTTTTCTCCGAGCGCGAGTTCGGGCCCGTCGCCGATCCGGTGCATGACCGTGTGTTCGTCCGAGACGCCGCGTATGTGCCAGCCCGGGAATGTCGGCATTGCAGCGCCCGAGTCCGTCGAATACGCCTTGAGCCCGGCATCGAGCGTTGCGCGATTCGTCAGATCGTCCTTGCGGCGGCTCATCACGGAGGTGAGGATGAACAGCGACTGATCGAACACCGGCCATGCCGGGTCCTGCTCGTTCTTCGAATAGTCGGCGTCCATCAGCGCGTAGGAGCCCGGCTGGATCTCGCTGTAAACGCCGCTCGTCGTTTCGAGCATGAAAGTGCCGGTGCCGCCGCCGGTGATCGTGTCGCAGGAGAGTCCGGCGCCGAGCAGCCCGTTGCGCGCCGCCTTGGCAAGCGTGGTCGCGGCGGCGATTGCCTGGCGCCGTTCGGCGATGCCGCGGCGATGCTGTGCCGAGCCGAAGTAGGCCTGCAACCCGCGCAGCGTCAGGTGCGTCTGCGCACCGATCGCACGGCCGAGTGCGACGACGGCTGCGACGGTCGCGACGCCGGCGCGGTTATGGCCCACATCGAGTTCGATGTAGACATCGAGCCGCGCTTCAGCCTGCTTGCAGGCTTGACCGAGCTGAACGACCGCGCGCGGGTCGTCGACGCAGACACCGAGGCGGGCCGCCGGGTGGCGCGCCGCGAGCGCCGCCAGCTGATCGGTCTTGCGCGAGCCGATGACTTCGTTGGTAATCAGCACGTCGCTGATACCGGCAGCCAGGAAGGGCTCGGCCTCTGAAGTCTTCTGGCAACAGATACCCACCGCGCCCGCCGCGACCTGGCGCCGTGCGATCTCGACGCACTTGTGGCTCTTTGCATGCGGTCGTACGCGCACGCTGCGCGGCGCGACCGCGCTCATCAGGCGCTCGAGGTTGCCCTCGAACTTGTCGAGATCGAGCACCAGCGCTGGAGTGTCGACGTCGGCGAGCGCATCGCCAGGGCGGGCGGGCATCCAGCGATCGTCCATGCCGCGCAGTCTAGCGATCTGCCTCCAGCCCGTAGAATCGCGTGTTTAGTCGACTGAAGCGGCTCCGGAACGGTCTCGCGATGAGCATCAAGAACGACAGGTGGATCCGCCGCATGGCGGCGCAGGGCATGATCGAGCCATTCGAGCCCGGCCAGGTGCGGGAAGTGAACGGCCAGCGCATCGTCAGCTACGGCACGTCGAGCTATGGCTACGACATCCGCTGCGCGGACGAATTCAAGATTTTCACCAACATCAACTCGACGATCGTCGACCCCAAGGCCTTCGATCCGAATTCGTTCGTTGACGTCAAGAACGACGTCTGCATCATCCCGCCGAACTCGTTCGCGCTCGCGCGCACGGTCGAATACTTCCGCATCCCGCGCGAGGTGCTGACGATCTGTCTGGGAAAGAGCACGTATGCGCGCTGCGGGATCATCGTCAACGTAACGCCGCTCGAGCCCGAGTGGGAAGGGCACGTGACGCTCGAGTTCTCGAACACGACGCCGCTGCCGGCGAAGATCTACGCGGGCGAAGGCTGCGCACAGGTGCTGTTCCTGGGAGCCGACGAAGTCTGCGAGACCTCGTACCGGGACCGCGGCGGCAAGTATCAGGGCCAGCGCGGCGTCACGTTGCCGAAGACCTGACGGTCGTCGGCAACGCTGTCAGCGCATCGCCTGCTTGATGCGCGGCGCCTCGCTGACCGGCCTGCCGCGGTCGTTGTCCGGCGCGCTCCGCAACACATCCTGCTTCGGCCCTCTCTGCTGCGGCTCGCTGCGCTGAGGCTGAGGCGCTGCTTGCTGGACGGGCGGCGCTGCGCGAGGACCAGGTTGTGCCATGGCCGGCGGTGCGGCACGCGGGGCAGGTTGGACCTTTACCGGCGGTGCTGCGCGCGGAGCGGGCTGGGCCATCGCCGGCGGTGCCGTGCGCGGAACGGGCTGGCCCATCGCCGGCGGAGCTGCGCGTGGAGCGGACCGGGCCATCGCCGGCGGAGCTGCGCGTGGAGCAGGCTGCGCCATCGCCGGCGGTGCCGCGCGTGGAGCGGGCGGGGCCATCGGCGGAGGTGCCGCGCGTGGAGCAGGCTTCGCCATCGGCGGAGGTGCTGCACGCGGGGCCTGGCTTGACGGCGCTGGCGCGGCACGCGGAGCGGGCGGAACCGTCGGCTGCTTGATCGTCGGCGGCGCGCCCGGCGGTACACGCGGCGGTTCGGCCGGATTGACCGGCTTCAGCTGGCCCGCCGGCAACTGTTCGCTCGGAAGATGCGCGCGCGGCTGCGGCGGGCTGGCCCTGCCGGGCTGCGGAGCGGAGCGCGCCGAAGGCTGCGGCTTGGGCTCGACCCGCTTGTAACCGGGCGGCTGCGCGAGCGGCGCCGGATCATTGCCAGGCAACGCAGGCTGCTTGGCTACGCCGCGTCCCGGAGCCGGATCCGCTGCCATCGGCGGCACGACGCGCTTCGCGGGTGGAGCCATCTGAGCAGGCGCCTGCGTGCCGGTGGACGGCGCGGTGGCTTGCACCGGCTGCGGGCGGCGAACCATGCCGTCGGCTCTCGACTTGGGCGCGATCGTGCGCGGCGGCGGCGCGACTGGCTGCAGTTCCGCGAGCTTCTCGGATTTCGTCGGCAACGCGACCTTCATCACCGGGTCGCGGAAGCGTGGCCCCGGCACCATGGTTCCGCCGCGCTGATTCACGTTGGGAGGAACCCCACGCGGCGGCTGATTGATGATCGTCTGGTTGATGATCGTCACGTACCGGTTGTCGTGCCGGTAATGCGGGCGATAGCGGTGCCACGGCGCGAGCGGGTACCAGCCGACGACCGGACCGCCGAAGCCGATGCTCACGCTGACGCCGTTACCGACGAATCCGACCAGCGCCGGCGCCCACACGGGGCGCGCGATGTAGCCACCTGGCCACCAGCACCAGCGGTTGCCGATCGTGACCCAGCGCCCATAGTGAAAGGGCGCGAAGCCCCACGGCGCGTGATCGACCCAGGTCCAGCCCCAGGGCCGCACCCAGCGCCACTGGCCATTGCGGTACGGCGCCCAGCCCACCGGGACGGCGCGCGGATACCAGACCGCGCCGTAGCTTGCATCGACGGCCCACTCGCCGTATTGGTCGAGCTCCTCGTACCCGGTCATGTTGGGCGACACGTAGCGCGTCGCCGGCAAGTCGCGATAGCGGTCGTCGCGCGCCAGCGCCCAGTCGTCAAAGGGCGTCGAAGTCACGGGCTCGAAGTTCACGTTTGCCATGCCGGGCGCGGCGACGAGCGCCTGCCCGCCGCCGACGTTGATCGAGTTCGAGCCGGCGCGCACGGTTCCCTGGCCGCTGAAAGTGGTCAGCCGCAGACCGGTGCGATCGTCGCCCTCGATGCGGTAACGGCCCGGGGCGGCAAGGTCGATCTGCATCCCCCCCGTGGTTACGGAGAACGACTCGCCATTTTGCGGACGCTGGAGCCGCACGTTCATCACGCCATATTCGAGATTGAAGACGGTCTGGCCATAGTCGAGCTGCGTGAAGCCGCCGCGGCTGCCGTCGGCGAGACGGAATGCGTTCGGACCGACCCGGATTTCGGTGCGTGCGTTGTTGCCCAGATACAGGCCGGTGCCGACGCTGACGACGTCGTTGATCTGGGCAGCGTCCCACGCACCGTCGGATTCCTCTTCCATGCGCCAGATCTGCACGTCGCCGTCGGCCACCGCGAGGCGGCCGGCGATCAGCGGCGGCGAATCGTCGGGATAGGACGTCTGCGCGGGGGCAGGGCTGACCGCGGTGCAGCCAGCGATCAGGAAAGCGAGCAGAAGTGCGTAGCGGCGCATGAGAATCTCCCAGTACTTCTGATGCGTCTAACGCCGCAAGGTTCGCGCTGTTGACGGTTTTGGCGCGGCTGAAACACTCTGTAACAGCATGAATTCCGCCCCTGATTGACCTGGCTGGCTTGCCCGGGGCGGGTTAACGCGGATAATCCGCGTCCTTCTTCGGCCCACCTCGTCGCAAACCGGCGATCCCCATGCGATTCCGCTTCCCCATCGTCATCATCGACGAGGACTTCCGCTCCGAGAACGCGAGCGGCCTCGGCATCCGGGCGCTCGCCAAAGCGATCGAAACCGAGGGCGTCGAAGTGCTCGGCGTCACCAGTTTCGGCGACGTCTCGAGCTTTGCGCAGCAGCAGAGCCGCGCCTCGGCGTTCATCCTGTCGGTCGACGACGAGGAACTCGCGGAGGGCAACGGCGACCAGGAGACG
>DAINBQ010000124.1:0-8956 GCA_036732825.1 Burkholderiaceae bacterium
CGTCGGGCGGCTTGCCGGTGTACGTCGAGTGGTAAATCGGGTCGCGCCGCATCGTGATGCGGTCGACGGTGAACACCGGGAACCACTCGCGTTCGTTGTAGTAACCGGTGTGGTCGCCGAACGGTCCTTCGAGCGCCATCTCGTAGCCGTGTCCGGACGGTCGCGGTGGTCTGGAAGGCTCGCCGGCGGTGGCCGGTTCGGGAACGATGTGTCCTTCGAGGACGATCTCGGCCCGAGCGGGGACCGTTAGCGCGCTGCCGATGCAGCGGGTTGTTTCGGTGCGGGCGCCGCGCAGCAGTCCCGCGAACTGATACTCGGAGAGGCTGTCCGGCACCGGTGTCACGGCGCCCAGCGTCGTCGCGGGATCTGCACCCAAGGCGACCGCGATCGGAAACGGCTGGCCCGGGTTGGCCAGTGCATGGTCGCGAAAGTCCAGCGCGCCACCACGGTGCGGCAGCCACCGCATGATCAGTTTGTTCCGGCCGATGACCTGCTGCCGGTAGATTCCGAGGTTCTGCCGCGCTTTGTGGGGCCCGCGTGTGACGACAAGGCCCCAAGTAATAAGAGGGCCGGCATCGCCGGGCCAGCAGGTTTGAATTGGCAGGCGACCGAGGTCCACGTCGGTCCCCTCCCAGACCACAGACTGGCAAAGTGCGCCTCGGATCTCCTTGGGCGCCATGTCCCACAGAGCGCTCTTGAGCATCGCAACCTTGCCGAGCGCGTCCTTGAATCCGCGCGGAGCCTCTGGCTCCTTCAGGCTGGCGAGCAGCTCGCCGACCTCGCGCAGGGCCTGGACACTCTCTGTGCCCATGCCAAGCGCAACGCGACGGGGGGTGCCGAACAAGTTGCCGAGGACCGGCATCGATGAACCCTCCGGCTTCTCAAATAGAAGGGCGGGTCCCCCGCGGCGCAGCACGCGGTCGCAAATTTCCGTCATCTCGAGCCGCGGCGAGACCGTGGCGTCAATCCGCTTCAACTCCCCGAGGCGCTCCAGCTGTCCCAGGAAGTCCCTGAGGTCGGCGTATTTCATACGCAATCGGGGGCGATGCGACGAACGGTGAAAAAGTAAGTGAGCACAAACATCGCTCCTGTAGAAACTCCGTAAGCCATTGATTCAATGAGACTGGACGTTACAGGAAGCAGCAATCACGCCAGCCGCCGGGCGAATATTCGCGGAGGGATAGCGGGAATTAGAGGAGGAATCGGGTTGACCCGACCCCTTCCCCCCATACAATTCGAGTCAGCCATTTGGCCGTTACCTCTCGCGTGTGCGGTGCAACATAATCCCGCAGACACGTGAGGTTTGGAGGAGCGGCCCGATGCAAGCAGGTTCCGCGTTTGCTCTTTCGGGGCGCAAGTCCCGCGCGTTATGCAAGGACTCTGGCCGGCGGGGAAGCCGGGGCGGAGGCTCAGTTAAGCGGCCGGTGAAGCACGTGGGTGATCCGGTCACCGTCCCAACCTGTGAATGGCGACCGTCGGTCAAAGTGACCGGTGGCCGTTCAGCATGAGGAGGCACGAATGTCACAAGCCACGAATTATGCGCTGCGCTTTCCAGGCCGGCTCCGGTTCGCCTGGAGCGACTTCGTCCGCGATGTCGGCGATGGCGCAATGGCGACGGCGCGGCTGATCGTGACCTTTTCGGGCTGCGTTGCCCTCGTGGCGGGGGCACTGGTGATCAGCAATGAAAGCTTGCGTGGTCATCTGACATCGCTGCTGCCGACCGCGATGCCGCTCGTCTCGAGTGCCCAAGCCCAGGTTGCGGTCGAGGAGGATCTGCCGGTTCAGGAACCGGTGAAGGTGGTCCGGGTGGATCCGCGCCAGGCCCATGTCGTCAGGTACCTCGCCAGGCGCTACCGGGTTGCCGACGAGGCTGCACGGATGCTGGTTTCGGCCGCGTTCGACATTGGCCAGCAGAAGAAGCTCGACCCGCTGCTGATCCTGTCGGTCGTCGCCATCGAGTCGAGCCTCAATCCGTTTGCCGAGAGCGCGATGGGGGCGCAGGGACTGATGCAGGTGATGACTCGCGTGCACCTGGAACGCTTCGAGCCGCATGGCGGCGAACTCGCAGCGCTCGATCCGATCGCGAACATGAAGGTCGGATCGGCAATCCTGCATGAGCTGATCTCCCGTGGCGGCTCGGTCGAACGCGGACTGCAACTCTACGTCGGCGCCGGCAACCTGCCGGATGACGGCGGTTACGGAGCCAAGGTACTGGGCGAGCGGGCGCGTCTGCAACTGGCCGCCGCAGGCAAGATTGACGCCGCCATCGCGGCGGCGGCACGACCTGCAGCACCGCCTGAACCCAAGACCGTGACGGTCGAAGCCGAGCCGCCGTTCACACCGACCCTGCTCACTCCCGCCGAGGCGGGCGACGCTGCGCCGGTGCCCACGAAGCGTCCGGAGCAATCCGCCTGATCTAACTAATAGCGCAGAGGCAGGCGGCCTGCTGCGCGCTTGCCTGACGCTTTCGCCTTTCTCTGCTGGCAGATGGAAAAAGCCAGCTTCACGTCCCGATCTGCCTGGTCCTGGCTAAGCGTCTCCTGTTGGTTCGATGAGCCGGCCGCCATCGTTTGACCTAGACAAAAAAAGAGCCTGCCTTCTGGACGCGCCCGCATTCGGTTGAGGAGGGAGGAGCACAGGCACCGAGGGGGTTCTCGCGCCCAGGACTGCGGGCAGGCTCTGGGAAAGCACGATAAGTGTAGCGGCGCGAGCCCGATTGTCAAAGTTTGTCCAGGTCAAAACGCTGCCGCGGCCCGCGATGCCGACGCGCTCGATTCCATGCCAGACAGTTTTCGGGCGTGCATCTTTCCCGGCTGGGTTCGACGCGGATAATCGGCGCTCGACTCCGGGCCACTCCTCACCATGCCGACGACCGATCACGAAGACCTCCGGCGCGCCGCGCTCGAGTATCACGAGAAGCCGCTGCCCGGGAAGATTTCAGTCACGCCGACGAAGCAACTGGTCAATCAGCGCGACCTGGCGCTCGCATACTCGCCCGGCGTGGCGGCCGCCTGCGAAGCGATCTGTGACGATCCACTTTCTGTCTTCAAGTACACGGCGCGCGGCAACCTCGTCGCGGTCATCACGAATGGCACCGCGGTGCTCGGGCTCGGTGCGATCGGGCCCCTGGCCGCGAAACCCGTGATGGAAGGCAAAGCGGTGCTGTTCAAGAAATTCGCCGGCATCGATGTCTTCGACATCGAAGTCAACGAGCTCGATCCGGACAAGCTGATCGACGTCATCGCGGCCCTCGAACCGACCTTCGGCGGAATCAATCTCGAGGACATCAAGGCGCCCGAGTGCTTTTACGTCGAGCGCAAGCTGCGCGAGCGGATGAAGATTCCCGTTTTCCACGACGACCAGCATGGCACTGCGATCATCGTCGGTGCCGCAGTGATCAACGGGCTCAAGGTGATCGGCAAGGACCTCCGCAAGGTGAAGCTCGTGACGAGCGGTGCCGGCGCGGCAGCTCTCGCCTGCCTGAAACTGCTGGTCGAGCTCGGTCTGCCGCGCGAGAACATCTGGGTGACCGACATCGAGGGGGTCGTCTATTCGGGTCGCACCGCGCTGATGGACGCCGACAAGGAACGCTTCGCGCAACCGACGTCGGCGCGCAGGCTGGCCGAGGTCATCGCGGATGCCGACATCTTCCTCGGACTCTCGGCCGGCGGGGTGCTGAAGAAGGAGATGGTCGCGAAGATGGCGCCGCAACCACTGATCCTGGCGCTCGCCAATCCGACCCCCGAAATCATGCCGGAGGAAGTCAAGGCAGTGCGCGACGACGCGATCATCGCGACCGGCCGCTCGGACTATCCGAACCAGGTCAACAACGTGCTCTGCTTTCCGTTCATCTTTCGCGGCGCGCTCGATGTCGGGGCAACGACGATCACGACCGAGATGGAAGTCGCAGCGGTGCGCTCGATCGCGGCGCTGGCGCAGGAAGAGCAGAGCGACGTCGTCGCGTCCGCCTACGACACGACGAACCTCGCGTTCGGCCGCGAATACCTGATCCCCAAGCCCTTCGATCCACGGCTGATCACGCGGATTGCGCCGGCCGTCGCCCAGGCGGCGATGGCGAGCGGCGTCGCGACCCGTCCGATCGGCGATCTCGCCGCGTACCGGGACCAGCTGCAGCAGTTCGTCTACCACTCGGGCCTCTTCATGAAGCCGATCTTCACGATCGCGAAGAACGCGGTGGCGAGCGGTGGCCGCACGCGCATCGTGTTCGCGGAAGGCGAGGAAGAGCGGGTTCTGCGCGCAGTGCAGGTCGTCATCGACGAAAAGCTGGCGACGCCGATCGTCATCGGCCGGCCGCAGGTCGTCGAGAAGCGACTCGAACGTTTCGGGCTGCGGATGCGGATCGGCACCGATTTCGAGCTGGTCAACCCCGAGTTCGACCGGCGCTATCGCGACTACTGGGAAACCTATCACCGGCTCGCGGCACGCCGCGGTGTCACGCAGCAGTACGCAAAGATCGAGATGCGGCGGCGCCTGACGCTGATCGGCGCAATGATGATCCACCAGGGAGACGCCGACGGCATGATCTGCGGCACGTTCGGGACGCACCGCCTGCATCTGCCGTACATCGATCAGGTGATCGGCCGTCGGCCCGGTGTCGGCGTATACGCCGCGATGAACATCCTGATGCTGGCGGGTCGCCAGCTGGCGCTGGTCGACACGCACGTGAACGAGGACCCGACCGCTGCGGAAGTTGCCGAGATCGCGGTGCTGGCCGCCGAGCAGATGAAGCACCTGGGCCTGACCCCGCGCATCGCGCTCGTGTCGCACTCGAACTTCGGCACCAGCGACGCACTGTCCGCACGCAAGATGCGCGACGCGGTCGCCCTGATTCGCTCGATGTCACCGGGTCTCGAAGTGGACGGCGAGATGCATGCCGATGCCGCGGTCGACGACGCGATCCGCCGCGGTCAGATGCCGTTCTCGACGCTGCGCGGCGACGCCAACCTGATCGTCTGCCCGAACATCGACTCGGCGAATATCTCCTACAACCTGCTGAAGGCAACGGCCGGCAACAATGTTGCGATCGGACCGATCCTGCTCGGGGTCGCAAAGCCGGTGAACATCCTCACTTCGTCGGCCACGGTGCGTCGCATCGTCAACATGACGGCACTCACGGTGCTCGAGGCAAACACGTTGCGGCAGCCTTCGCTGCCGCTGGGTTGAACGGTTGCTGCCTGACTTCATGCTGCAAGGATGATCGAAGGGCACCGCGATCGCGTCCTGCTGCGAACGACGCCCGCCGGCCTGATCCTCACCGGCGGCGGTGCGCGGGCCGCCTATCAGGTCGGAGTGCTCAAGGGGATCGCAGCCGTCCTGCGCGACACGCGGCGTGGTCTCGATCCGGGCATTGCGCAGGGTCATAACCCGTTCCAGATCCTCGTGGGCACATCGGCCGGAGCGATCAACGCCGCCGCGCTCGCGTGCCGCGCGGACAACTTCCAGGAGTCCGTCGCGCTGCTGGTGCAGGTGTGGGAGAACTTCCACGCGGAGCAGGTCTATCGGTCGGATGTGCTTGGCGTGGTGCGCAGCGGGGCGCGCTGGCTGATGCTGCTGTCCCTCGGCTGGATGGTTCGACGCTCGCTGCGCCTGCGTCCACGCTCACTGCTCGACAGCTCACCGCTGGCCGCACTGCTTGAGAAAATGATCGACATCGAGCGGCTGCAGCGCAGCCTCGAACGCGGGCACCTGCGGGCGCTCGCGGTCTCGGCCTCCAGCTACACCTCGGGCCGGCACGTCACCTTCTACCAGTCGCTCAACAATTACGAGATCGCGCCCCGGCTGCAGCGGGTCCATGTGCACGGACCGATCAGCCTGCCCCATCTGCTCGCCTCCGCCGCAATACCTTTCGTGTTCCCCGCCGTGCCGCTGACGATCGGCGCGCAGCAGGAGCACTACGGCGACGGTTCGATGCGCCAGATCTCGCCGATCAGCCCGGCGATCTATCTCGGGGCCGAACGCGTTCTCGTGATCGGGGCCGGCCAGCTGGGTCGATCCGGCGCGCTGAGCGATTTCGATCCCAAGATTTATCCGTCTCTGGCGCAGATCGCCGGTCACGCGATGGCATCGATCTTCCTCGATGCGCTGGCAAGCGACATCGAGCGGCTCGAGAAGCTGAACGTCATCGCGAACGCACTCAGCCCCGTGCAGCGGCGCGCGCTGAATCTGCGCCCGGTCGAGTCGCTGGTGATCGCGCCGAGCGACCGGCTCGACGGCATTGCGGCCGACTACATCGGCAGCCTGCCGCGGCCGGTGCGCGGGTTGCTCGACGTGCTCGGTGCGGGCAGTTCAAGCGGCGCCAGCCTGGCGAGTTACCTGCTGTTCGAATCGGCCTACACGCGCGTGTTGATCGATCTCGGATACAGCGACACGATGAAGCGGCGTGACGAAGTCCTGCGCTTCCTCACCGAGCGCCGCGAGCCGTCACCGTCCAATGCCCCGAAAGTCGTCGTTGCCTAGCCGGCCTGTCGCGCGCAGCCCGAAGAAGGAGAGCGACCCCGGGCGGCTTCGGCCGTCGAGCGCGCGGATCGTTCGAATCGGCGCGCTGCTGCTCGCAGGCGTTCTTCTGGCCGCGCTCGCTGCGGTGGCGCGCCTGGACCGTCCGGACGGCGCACCGGGTGCATCACTTTCCGAGATGTCGCTCGCCGAGGTGTCACTCGCCGAGCTGCCGCGACAGGCGCGCGAGACCGTCGCGCTGATCAAGCAGGGCGGACCGTTTCCATATCGCCAGGACGGCGCCGCTTTTGGCAATCGCGAGCAGCGGCTACCGCGCCAGCCGCGCGGCTACTACACCGAATACACGGTCAGGACTCCGTCGGAACGCGACCGGGGACCGCGGCGCATCGTTGCGGGCAAGGGAACCACCGGCAATCCGGCCACGGGCGGCGAGTACTACTACACCGAAGACCACTACAACACGTTCCGCCGAATCCGCGAATGAACAAGAAGGTCGAGCGCTTGGAGGATCTGCCGAGCCATCTGGTTCGTCCGCTGCGCGGACTCGACCCGGAACAACTGCGCGCGTGGAGCGCTGCCGGCGGCCAGCGCTATGTTGCGGTCGAGTTCGGATCAAGCCGTGACCGCAAGTCGATATTCACGGCGCTGGGGCGCGCGTTCGAGCTGCCGGACTGGTTCGGGGCCAACCTCGATGCGCTGTACGACTCGCTGACCGACCTGGCGCCGGCCCCGGGCTATCTCGTCGTGCTTAACCGGTTGCCGGCCACCCGGGACTTCGGCGTCGAGCAGCGCGACGCACTGCTCGATGTGTTTCGCGACGTCGCCCGCTTCTACGAAGATACCGGCGTGCCGTTTCGCGTCTTCTATCGGTGACGGATCGCTGAAGCGTTGGCTGGTCAGTTGGCTTCCGATGCTACGCGCCGAAATCGCCGGCCGTCGTCTGCAGCGTCGCGAGCGCAGCCAGCGCTGCCGTTTCCGTCCGCAGCGTTCGAGGCCCGAGCCGGAAGCCGCGATATCCCAATCGCGTGGCGCCTGCCATCTCGGCATCGTCGAATCCGCCTTCCGGCCCGACCGCAAGAACATAGGTTGCGCCGCCCGCGGCGCTGGCCAACGTGTCGCTTGCAGCCGGATCGAGCACGACTCCGCGCGCGCCGCGAACAAGCGCGGACTCGAGTGCGGACCGCAGATCCGGAGTGGAACTGATGCGGGCGATGCGATTGCGGCCGCACTGGCAGCAGGCCGCGACGGCCACCTCGCGCAGGTGATCGATTCTCTTCTGCAGCCGGTCTCCGGCCAGCCGGACGACCGAGCGCTGCGCGGGCGCCAGCACGATGGCGTTCACACCGAGTTCGACGGACTTCTCGACGACCCAGTCGAGCTTGTCGGACGCGATCCAGGACTGGACGAGCGTGATGTCGAGCGGCGATTCGCGCTCGACTGGATCATGGGCGGCGACGCGCGCGCGTGCCGTCGCTCCCTCGACCGCGAGGCGCGCCGCAAACTCGCCGCCGGCTCCGTTGAAGAGCACGATCGGAGCGCCATCACGCAACCGGAGCACGCGCACGGCGTGATGGGCGACGGCTGCCGGCAGATCGATCTCCGTGTTTGGTGCAAGCGGCGCGTCGATGAAGAAGCGGGCTGCGGTCATCGTGACTCGAATCGCCCCGGGCGTTGAAAAAAAGGGGCCGGCAAGCGACCCCTTTTGCAGCGAGCGCCCGCCCGGACGATCAGGCCGCTTGCAGCTGCGCGGCGCGTGTCGTGCCGGCAGCGCTCGGCTGTGCCTGCGTCAGCTCCTGCACGAACACCGGCAGCGTGAACAGCGCCGCGTGCATTGCAGGGTGGAAGTAGCGCAGGCCTGTGATGCGGCGCTCGGCCATTCTTTGGGCGATCGTTTCGCCCGCTAGCGTGCGCGGATCGATCGAGTCGCTCGCCACCGCCAGGCACCAGAGCGAACCATAGAGCGGAATGAAGAGCGACATCGGCGCGACGTGCCGGAAGACCTTGCGCAGGTTGGCCGCGTTCTTGCGCACGGTCTCCGCCTGATAAACGGGCGACCCGAGATGCAGCGTCAGCATGCCGCCGGGCTTCAGGATCCGTTGGCACATGCGGAAGAAGTCTTCCGAATACAGGCGAAACGCCGGTGTATCGGGGTCGGTCAGGTCGAGCACGATCAGGTCGAAGCGCTCGGGAGTCGTCTTCACGTATTCGAAGCCGTCGCCGATCTTCACGTCGAGACGAGGGTCGTTGAACGCGCCCTTGTGAATCGAGCCGAGCCATTTCTTCGAGATGTCGATGACCGCCGGGTCGAGTTCGGCCATCACGATGCGCTTGACGCCCGGATGCTTGAACAGTTCTTCCGACGAGCCGCCGTCGCCGCCGCCGATCACCAGGATCGACTCCGGATTCGGGTGCGCCAGCGCAGCCGGATGCGTCATGCACTCGTGATAGAAGAACTCGTCGCCCTCGGACGTCATCAGGCGGC
>DAINBQ010000125.1:0-2417 GCA_036732825.1 Burkholderiaceae bacterium
GCCAGCATCTCGCGCGCGTGCTTGCGCGTGGTTTCCGTGATCTGCTGGCCGCCGAGCATGCGGGCCAGCTCCTCGACGCGGGTCTTGCGGTCGAGCAACTCGAGGCGCGATACGGGGCGGCCATCGCTGCCGCTCGTCTTCTCGACGACGTAATGCTGGTCACCGTGCGCGGCGACCTGGGGCAGGTGGGTCACTGCCAGCACCTGACGGCTCTGTCCCAGGCGCTTCAGCAGGCGCCCGACTGTTTCCGCCACCGCGCCGCCGATGCCGGCATCGACTTCGTCGAAGATCAGCGTCGACACCGGGGTTGACGCAGCAGCGATCACCGAGATTGCCAGGCTGATGCGCGCCAACTCGCCCCCCGAGGCGACCTTTGCAAGTGGCTTGGGCTGGACGCCGGCATGACCGGCGACCAGGAACTCGATCCGCTCGAGTCCTTGCGCGGTCGCCTCGGCAGGGACCAGCAATGCTTCGAAGCGCCCGCCTGCCATGCTGAGATCCTGCATCGCGCGCGTCACTTCGGTGCCCATCTTCTGCGCGGCTCTTGCCCGTTGCTTCGAAAGCGCCCTGGCCATTCGCTCGTATGCGGCCCGCGCGTCGGCTTCGCGCCGGCGTAGCCCGTCGAGGTCGCCGGCGGCCGACAGTGCGGCGAGTCTGGCGCGGGCGTCAGCGAGCATTCCGTCGAGCAGTTCGGGAGACGTCTTGAACTTGCGGGCCGCGTCGTGCAGCGCGGACATCCGGGATTCGACCTCGGCCAGGCGAGTCGCGTCGAGATCGGTGCGATCGAGGTAACGGTTCAGGCCCCCGACAGCTTCATCGAGCTGGATCTGCGCCGCGTCGAGCAGCTCGACGATCGGCCGCAGCCGTTCGTCGTACGGAGCGAGCTGACCCAGCCGTGTGCGCATGGTGCCGATCTGCGTCAGCGCGGCCGCGTCGGACTCCGCGAGCGAGTCGACCGCGGCGCGGGCGCCTTCCAGCAGGCCGGCCGCATGCGAAAGGCGCTTGTGCTCGGCCTGAACCGTCTCCCATTCGCCTGGTCGGGGCGCCAGTGCATCGAGGTCGTCGACGATCCAGCGCAGGCGTTCCTGTTCGGCGACCGCGCTCTCGGCCATCGCTTCGGCCTCCTCGCGCGCGCGCTGCTCGCGCTTCCAGCCCGCGAACGCCGCCGCGACCTCGCGTCGCTCGGCGGTCAGGCCGCCATGTTCGTCGAGCAGTTGCAGCTGCGCGGCTGGTTTCAGCAGCGACTGGTGCGCGTGCTGTCCGTGCACGTCGAGCAGGAGTTCGCCGAGCTCACGCAACTGGGCAAGCGTCACCGGGGTGCCGTTCACGAATGACCGGCTGCGGCCGCCCGCATCGATCGTGCGACGGACCAGCAGCACTGCGGCGTCATCTGCCTCGAGGGCCTGCTCCCCGAGCCAGGCCGCGACGCCCGCTTCGGGCCGGAATTCGGCGGCGATCTCGGCCCGCGTGGCGCCTTCACGCACGACGTCGGCATCGCCGCGTTCGCCGAGCGCGAGCAGCAGCGCATCGATCAGGATCGACTTGCCGGCCCCGGTCTCGCCGGTCAGTACCGTGAAGCCGGGCGCGAATTCGAGCTCGAGCGACTCGACGATCACGAAATTGCGGATCGAAAGCGTCAGCAGCATCCGGTGCTCGCTCTTTTCCGAATCGCTGCCTCCGACCGCACGGCGTCAGCCGCGCGAATGCGGTTCGCTGGGCATCACGCTCCAGTGCAGCTTCTGCCGCAGCGTCGCGAAGAAGTTGTAGCCGACTGGGTGCAGCAGTGTGACCGTCTCGGCACTGCGCCGGACCCGCACGATGTCGCCCGGCGACAGCGGTTCGTAGGACTGCATGTCGAAATGCGCGCCGGCGTCGCGCACGTCGGTGATCTCGATCTCGACCACGACATCGTCGGTCAGAACGATCGGGCGGTTCGACAGAGTCTGCGGTGCCACGGGAACCAGCAGCAGCCCGGCCAGCGACGGGTACAGGATCGGACCGTTGGCCGACAGCGCATACGCGGTCGACCCGGTCGGCGTGGCGACGATGACGCCGTCGGCACGCTGGTTGTACATCGTCACGCCGTCGACGCGCGCCGTGTATTCGACCATGCCGCCGTTGACGCCGCGCGACACGACGACGTCGTTGAGCGCCGCAGCGTGGAAGGCGACCTGGCCGGCGCGGCGGACCTCGGCGTCGAGCAGGATCCGGCGGTCGGTCTCGTAGGCGCCGCGCAACATCGGAACCAGCGTTTCGGCCATCTGGTCGAGCGAGATGTCGGTCATGAAACCGAGCCGGCCGTGGTTGATTCCGATCAGCGGCACCCTGAAGGGAGCGAGCTCACGCGCGATGCCGAGCATCGTGCCGTCGCCGCCGAGAACGACCGCGACATCGGCCTGCTTGCCGATCGCGTGCAC
>DAINBQ010000125.1:2517-5582 GCA_036732825.1 Burkholderiaceae bacterium
GCGCCTTAGAATTTCACCATGCTTGACGAACGCGCCCGCAAGGTCCTGAAGTCGCTGATCGAACGCTATGTCGCGGACGGCCAGCCGGTCGGCTCGCGTGCGCTGTCGAAGATTTCCGGGCTCGAGCTGTCGCCGGCGACGATCCGCAATGTGATGGCCGATCTCGAGGACATGGGTTTTGTCACCAGTCCACACACGTCGGCCGGGCGTGTGCCGACACCCCGCGGCTACCGCCTCTTCGTCGACTCGCTGCTGACCGTGCACCCCTTGGAACTGCAGCAGACACAGGCGATGCAGGGACAGCTGCAGATCGCGGACCCGGCGCGGGCAATGCACTCGGCCGCCCAGCTGCTTTCGAACCTGTCGCAATTCGCCGGCGTCGTGCTGACGCCGCGCCGCGCGTCGACGTTCAAGCAGCTCGAGTTCGTGCGCCTGTCCGAGCGTCGCGTGCTGTTGATCATCGTCACCCCCGAGGGCGACGTGCAGAACCGCATCCTAATGACCGACGCGGCTTATTCGCAGGCCCAGTTGCTGGAGGCCGCGCAGATCCTCAACGAGCATTTCGCCGGCATGTCGTTTGGCGAGGCGCGCGCCCGCTTGCACGGCGACCTGCGACAGCTGCGCGAGGACATTTCACGCCTGCTGGCGGCCGCGGTCGAGGCGGGAAGCGAGGCGGCGGCCGAATCGGATCCGGTCGTGATCTCCGGCGAGCGCAATCTGCTCGGTGTCGCGGATCTGTCGACCGACATGGGCACGCTGCGACGGATGTTCGACCTGTTCGAGCACAAGACCCGGCTGATCCAGCTGCTCGACACCTCGATCGGAGCCCACGGCGTGCAGATCTACATCGGCGGTGAGTCGAACCTGGTGCCGCTCGACGAGATGAGCATTGTCGTGGCGCCGTACGAACTGGACGGCAAGGTCGTCGGTACGCTCGGAGTTCTCGGGCCGACCCGGATGGCCTACGAGCGCATGATCCCGATTGTCGACATCACCGCGCGGCTGCTCTCGAACGCGCTGTCGCAGTCTTGAGGCGGATTCAGACGGCCGGAGCCGGCTTCAACGGAATCTGACGCGCGCCGCGGTGAGCAGGCCGTCTGCAACCGTGCCGGTGACCTCGAGGTCGGTGCCGTTCCGGATGTCGGCCAGCGTCCTGCTCGCGGGAATGATCTGCGGATTGCCAGCAACGCTGACACGTTGCGATCCGACCCTGAACTCCATCGACGAAGGCGCACGCTCGCTGACGATGCCGCGGACGGTGAAGGCACCCGGCGCCGGGGTCTTGATCTCGACCTGGACCGCAATCAGGCTGCTGCCGACCCGAACTGCCGAAATTTCAACGACGCTGCCGTTCGCCAGCTCCGAAGCGGCGACGGGTGATCCATCGCGCACGTAGACGGTGGTCGGGACGAGGTCGACCAGTCGGCCGTCCACGAGCACCGATCCCGGCATCACGCTGGTGGCAATCCCTTCCAGTTCGAACGTAATGGGGTCGTTCGCGTTGTCCATGAACTGGATCTCTTCGGCGACGAACTGCGTGCCCTGCAGCTCACCCTTGACCTTGATCGAGCGGCCCGGACCCAGGTCCGACGCGCTGCCCTTCTTGAAGCCGGTGGCGGTCGTTGTCCGAATCTCTGCGGGTTGGCCGAAGAGCCGGAATGTCCTGGTGCCGTCGGCGGCAGTGATCACCGGACCGGCGATGTTGCCGAACAGCACCCTCTGCATGCCCGCCGCCGCTGGCAGGAACTCGAGACGGGAGACATCGACGACTCCGTTGACAAGCGCGCCCTCGAGCTTGACGTGCACGCCATCGCCAAGATTGGAAGCCATGCCGCCCTCGTAATTCGTCTGCGTCGAAACGCGAACCACGGCGCCGCGTACCTTGAAGTTCCGGCTCGCATCGATGAAGTCTGTCACGAAGCCGTTCAGGTGCACTTCCGCATGTTGCGCATGGAGGAACTCGACGCGCTCGGCGCGCAGTGTTGATCCGAAAGTCCCTCGGATGCGGACCGCACGGCCCGTCGCCAGATCGGATGCGGTTCCGCCGACGAACTGCGCGGCACTGGCGTCGACCGCCACGCCGGCGAGCGTGAATGCAGCGACCGACTGGAACTCGGCGATCACGCCGTCGAGCGCGACCATTGCGCGGTCCGGAATCACCGGCCCGCCGATACGCACGACCGAGGCTGCGAGCGCGCCGCCGGAATAGTTCGCATCGGTCCAGACCGCAACCCGCTGGCCGTTCGCCAGCGCCGCATTGGCAGGGACGACCGCCGCCGCATCGGCGTTGATCACCAGCCCGCCGATCATGAAGGTGCGACCCGCGAGGTTCGCGACTGTCCCGGCAACTCGAACGGCTCTGTGACCGGAGGGCTTCAGTTCGATGCGCGTCGCGAGGATGTCCTGGTTCGCGGCGCGCTGGCCGTGAACCTCGACGATCGAGCCGATCGTCAGGTCAGACAGCATCGACAGTCCGTCGAATACCGTCGGCCGCGCAGGATCGGCGTTCACCCGCACGGTCTGTCCCAGCACCGTGAGCCCGCTCGCCGCGACCGACGTGACCGGTCCGATCACCTCGGCGGCCACTGTGGCTTTCGAGATCAGGAGGCTCTGATGCTCGATTCCGATCTGCATGCCGAGCCTGATTGCGGAAACCGGAATCGGTGTCGCCTGATCCGGCCGCTCATCGACGAATGCAAGTGCGCTCGAATCGTCGTACGACTCACCGTTGACGATGACGCTGCCGAAGCCGGAAACCGTCCCGAGGCCGACCGCCATCGGCGCGCCGGTTCCGCCGCCTCCGATCCGTGCTTCCATGTCCCCGCCGCAGGCCGCGACGCAGCTTGCGGTCACCAGGACCAGCAGTCGTGCAAGGAATCCCCCGTTCATCATTGCTCGTCCTTCGAGGATTCGATTGGAATGTCGGGTCGAGGCGCCAGCGGCGAAGCAGGCTCCGCATAGAAATAGACGCCAAATCGCATCCGCATCGTCTGGTCGACCAGCGCGCTCTTGCGGTCGATCTCGCTGCGTTCGCTCGCCAATGCATACGTGCGGCGCAACGCTGA
>DAINBQ010000125.1:5682-8954 GCA_036732825.1 Burkholderiaceae bacterium
CCGTCCGCATCGAGGTATTGCGGATCGTTGGTCCACCGCATGAAGACCTCGTCGGGAAGCGACTTCGCGCGGTCAAGGCGTTGCTCCGGCAGGGCTTCCGATCCCGCAAGTTCCCGAACATCCTTCCGGTGAACCCCGGAGAGGAGGCTGATCGCCGAGTCGGTCACTTTCTTGCCGCCGGCAGCCAGTTCGGACTGCGCGGCCCGCAGAAAAGACAGTTTCAGCGCGGCGACGAACTGCGGATAGGTCACGCCGTTGGCGAGCAGCAGCCGGATCAGCGGCGCGAGCGTGGCCAGGCTCTCCTCGAGGAGAACGTCGGTGCGGGTCATGTCGCCGGGTTTCTGGGCGTCCACTACGCGTGGGGTTCTTTTGCGAGTCGTCAATTCGAGAGCCGGCTGCCTGGAATGTGGGATTATTTCCCACGTTACCCCTTCCGGGGGCTCCCACGCATCGATGAGCCGCGATAACGAGTCTGGGCTAGCCCACCCGGACGAGAACGGCCGACCTCCAGATCCCCCTCCGTAGAATGCGTTGCGCGGCGCCAACGCCAATCCGCGCAAAAGACTGCAAAAAGATGCCGTATTCAGCAGAACCCCTCTACGAGCATGGAACCGTCAGCCGGACCGCCGTGCTGCTCGTCAATCTCGGCACGCCCACCGCCCCGGAGGCGGGGGCCGTCAGGCGTTACCTGCGGCAGTTTCTGTCCGACCCGCGTGTCGTGGAGATTCCGCGCTGGGCTTGGTGGCCCATCCTGTACGGAATCATCCTGACGCTGCGGCCGCGCAAATCGGCGGCGAAGTACGCGACGATCTGGACCGAACGGGGGTCGCCGCTGATGGTGCATTCGGAACAGCAGGCACTGCTGCTGCGCGGCTACCTCGGCGAACGAGGGTTCGACGTCGATGTCGCTCTGGCAATGCGTTACGGTGAGCCCTCGATTGCGTCGGTGCTTCAACGACTGCGGCAGTCGGCCGTCGAGCGCGTGCTGCTTCTGCCGATGTACCCCCAATATTCGGGAACGACGACCGCTTCGGTGCTGGACGAGGTTTTCGACGAGTTGAGACGGACGCGCAATGTTCCCGAAGTCCGCTGGGTGCGCCATTTCCACGACTATCCCGCGTATATCGAGGCGGTGAAACTTGCCGTGCTCGGCCATTGGAAGAAGCACGGCCGGCCGCAGGACGCCGGCGGCACGCTGCTGATGAGTTTCCATGGCGTTCCAAAACGGACGCTGAAACTCGGCGACCCGTACCACTGCGAATGCCAGAAGACCGGGCGGCTGCTGGCCGGCGCGCTGGGCCTGAAAGACGACGAATATCGGCTGACCTTTCAATCGCGCTTCGGGCGCGCCGAGTGGCTGCAGCCGTACACCGCGGCGACCCTCCACGAACTCGGCGCCAAGGGAGTGCCGCGAGTCGACGTCATCTGCCCTGGATTCACTGCCGACTGTCTCGAGACGCTGGAAGAGATCGCCCAGGAGGGCCGGCAGGAGTTCCTGGACGCCGGCGGGCGGGAGTTCCACTACATCCCTACGCTGAACGATTCTCCCGCGTTCATTTCGGCGCTGGCCGATATCGCGCAGTTGCACATGCAGGGATGGCCGGTGGCTCGTGCCGATCGGGTCCGCCGCGAGGCGGAGGCACAGAAGAGCCGCGATCTGGCGCGGCAGTTGGGAGCCGAACGGTAGGCGGTGGCTAGGACTTCGCCGGCCGCAGCGTCAGCGCGTTGCCATTGACCTGCACGATGTCGCCGATGTTGAAACCCGCCGCCAGCTGCTGAATCGTTCGCACCGAGCCATCCAGCATCTGCACTTCGACGAAGTACACCGGTGCCGAATGGGCGGACCGTCGCACCGCCGTCACGGTCCCGCAGTTCTCGCAGGCGGTCGTGAAGTGCGGCGCAGGCGCGGCGGCCGTCGGGCGCGCCGGCGAGTTGATCAGCAGGATCATCGCGATCGCAGCCAGACCGATGATCGTCAACGGCGTTTGCGCGTCGAACTTTTCGCGCGCAGTTTCCGCGGCGTCATCCCGCTTTTCGGTCGAGGTCATCAAGATCGTCTGCTGGCTGGGCATGGCCGTATTTAACGGGCTTCACCCATCTGGCGCATAGATCATCCGATCCCGTGTTCCGGCGAGGTCCCTCGGCCGATAGACGGTATGCCGCCTACCGGCGTCCCTTGCGAAGCCACAAACCGGCTACGGCCGGGAGTGCCATTGCGCAACCTGCCCGCGGTTGTCGCACGCGCGCGGCTTGAAAACCACGCAGGCGTCCCAACATCCTTCAAGTCGTTGAGAATTCACAGTATTCGGAGGGGTCATGCAAGGTCCGGACACCGCTCCGGCCGCCGCCGAGGCCGAGCAACCTAGCCTGGAAAATGCACCGGCACCGGCACTGGGCTCGGCCACCGTCGTCGACGTCGAAAAGGAACTCCAGGAGGCGCTGGGCAAGGCCAACGAGAACTACGACCTTTACCTGCGGGCCAAGGCCGAAACCGACAACGTTCGCCGCCGCGCGCAGGACGAGGTCAGCAAGGCCCACAAGTTTGCAGTCGAGTCCTTCGCCGAGAGCCTGGTGCCGGTCATCGAGTCTCTCGAAAAGGCCGTCGCAACAACCAATGCGACCCCGGAAGCGATGCGGGAAGGGGTCGAACTGACGCTGCGCCAGCTGCGCGGTGCCTTCGAACGGGCCAACCTGCGCGAAATCAATCCGGTCGGCGAGCGCTTCGACCCGCATTTTCACCAGGCGATTTCAATGGTAGCGCCGCCTGCCGGCGTTGCGGCGAACCATGTCGTATCGGTCCTGCAGAAGGGGTGGATGATCGCCGATCGCGTGCTTCGGCCCGCGCTCGTGACGGTCGCGCAGGCATGAACAGGGTTGAACTCGTCCACAACCGCCGCACATTTGGTGCAGGCCGTTCTGGCAGATCAGAACAGCAGAAAGCAGAGGGGATCTGAACATGGCAAAAATCATCGGTATCGACCTCGGTACGACCAACTCCTGCGTCGCGGTGCTGGAAGGCGACCAGGTCCGGGTGATCGAGAACAGCGAAGGCGCGCGCACGACGCCGTCGATCGTTGCCTACCAGGAAGACGGAGAAGTGCTCGTCGGAGCGGCTGCGAAGCGGCAGGCGGTCACGAATCCCAGGAACACGCTGTACGCGATCAAGCGGCTGATCGGACGCCGCTTCGAGGAAAAGGAAGTACAGAAAGACATCAAGCTGATGCCGTACAAGATCGTCAAGGCGCCCAATGGCGACGCCTGGGTCGAAGTGC
>DAINBQ010000126.1:0-8924 GCA_036732825.1 Burkholderiaceae bacterium
TAGACACCCCACGCGCCGGCGACTGCGATCGCGATTGCCCAGATGACCCATCGGCGCCAAGCTCGGTCTGCACTCGCGGGGCGTTCGTAGATTCCGACCTTGCGAGTCGGGGACGGCTGATCGGTTTTCATGAAGTTGCCTGGTCCAAGTGCAGAAAAACGGGCGAGGCCCTGGATTGCCTCGCCCGTTTGCTGGTTGGCGAAGATCAGCGTCCGTCGCGATCGGAGTCGCCCGGAATCGCGCGTTCGACCGCGTCGGTGGTGCGCTCCCAACCACGCTTTACGGCGTTCTTGAAGCGCTCCCATCCACCATCGGGGTAGCGCGTTTCCCAGTCACGGCGTACCTCGGGCTCGAAGTCGGACCATGTGCGGCTGCGATACCGGTTGTCGTTGCCGAGGCTCCAGCCATAGTGGTAGGCGGGTTCGTACTCATCGAATGGCGCCGTACCGTAGTCCTCGATGTGCTGCATCCGGAAATGCTGAGCCTGGTCACGCCACCCATCGTCTGCCAGCTTGTCCATCCCCGACCGTCCGGTGATGCCCGCCCGGTAGAGATCGCGCTCTCGCCGAAGCTCATCCGCGCTGAGCGGATCGGCCGTTGGGTCGTGGCGCTGCCAGCCCTGGCCGCGCCATGCCTCGACCCGGCGTTCGATGTCGACGGCGCCGCCGCTCCGAAGGATGCGGGCCGCCTCCTCTGCACGCATGTCTTCGGCCCGTACCGTCACGAGCGCGCCGCCACGCCGCACGGCCTCTGCGTACACATGCGCTTCTTCTTCCGGCACTCCGGCGCTGGTGAGGCCTCCGATCAGGCCGCCTGCGACAGCGCCAGCGCCTGCGCCGGCCAAGGTCGCCGCCAGGGGTCCGGCCGCGACGATCGGTCCGATACCGGGTATCGCCAACCCCATGAGGCCGACGACCAGGCCCGCCGCCCCGCCGAGCAGACCGCCAGCGGCGGCGCCGGTCGCCGCGCCCGCGCCGGTGTCGGACAGCGTCGCCGGCGCACCGCCGGGCAACTGACCTTCGGTGCCGTATTGGCCGGACGCGTTGTTGGCAATGATGCTGATGTCGTTCGCCGGAAATCCGCTTTCCTGCAGCGCGCGCATTGCCTCGTGCGCATCATCAACGCTGTCAAACGAACCTACGATGGTCTTGGCCACTGTGCACTCCTCTTCGTTGCGAAACTTCGATTCAAAGGGGCGACGTTGAGTTGCCCCGGCCTTGGCGCCGTGCGCATCGAAGAAATGTCTTCAAGTCGCGCCGCCGCGTGATCAATCACCCCAGCAACTCGTGTGCCTTCATCGGCAGGTGGGACATCGCGGCATGCGCCTTGCTGACTCGTGCGCCGGACGGCTCGTGCCGTCGACCCTACGCAGCCAATGCCTATCAGGAGATCCGATGGCCACAAAGTCGCGACGCGCTTCCAAGTCCTCCCCTGCCCCGCGCGCATCAGAACGAAAAACGTTGCCCAAAGGGTCGAACGTCCTGTCTGCAGGAGGACCGTCGGCGCGCGAAGAGCGAGCCGCCGGCACTCGCGGCGCGGCGGCGCCGAGTTCGAACGTTCGCCTGGGCGAGAAGTTGGCAGCGACCGACGAGGCCGTACGAACACTGCCGTTCAACGCAAACAAGCCCGGCGAGTACGACCGCGATGCGGCCCTCAGTCCTGCCGAAGGCGAGAACGTGTCGGTCCCCGCCGACGTTTCGGCCAGCACACTCAGCGAGGAAAACGCGAACCAGAAGACCGGCAATCCGCCCGAGGCGGGTGAAAACCCCAATAACGGGCCGATGCAGCGCGTTCGCGTCGACTCGGGCGGACAGGCTCTGACCACCAACCAGGGCGTCGCCGTCGCAGACAACCAGCACTCGCTACGAGCCGGGCCGCGCGGACCGGCCCTGCTCGAAGACTTCATCCTGCGCGAGAAGATCACCCACTTTGATCACGAGCGCATCCCCGAACGCGTGGTGCACGCACGCGGTTCCGCCGCTCACGGATTCTTCGAAAGCTACGAGGACCTGTCCGACATCACGATGGCCGCGCCGTTTGCGGAAGCGGGCAAACAGACGCCTGTCTTCGTCCGGTTTTCGACCGTCGTCGGCGAGCGCGGATCCACTGACCTGGCGCGCGATGTCCGGGGTTTTGCGGTCAAGTTCTACACGGAGGAAGGCAACTGGGACCTCGTCGGCAACAACATGCCGGTGTTCTTCATCCAGGACGCGATGAAGTTTCCCGACCTCGTCCACGCAGTCAAGCCGGAGCCTCACCACGCGATGCCGCAGGCCGCGAGCGCGCACGACACGTTCTGGGATTTCGCGGGCCTGATGCCCGAGATCACGCACATGCTGATGTGGGTGATGTCGGACCGCGCGATCCCGCGCAGCTACCGGATGATGCAGGGCTTCGGCGTGCACACGTTCCGCCTCGTCAATCGCAAGGGCAGCAGCGTTCTCGTCAAGTTTCACTGGCTGCCGGTGCTGGGCACGCACTCGGTCGTCTGGGACGAGGCCGTCAAGATCAGCGGAGCGGACCCGGATTTTCACCGGCGCGATCTGTGGGAAGCGATCGAGGCCGGGGAGTATCCCGAGTGGGAACTGGCCCTCCAGATCTTCAGCGAGGAGGATGCCGAGCGGTTCAGCTTCGATGTCCTGGATGCCACGAAGATCGTGCCCGAAGAGCTGGTTCCCCTTCGGGTCGTGGGCCGGCTGGTGCTCAATCGGAATCCCGACAACTTTTTCGCCGAGACGGAACAGGTTGCGTTCTGCACACAACACGTCGTGCCGGGAATCGACTTCACCAACGACCCGCTGCTGCAGGGTCGCAATTTCTCCTACCTGGATACGCAGCTGAGCCGCCTGGGTGGCCCGAATTTTCACGAGCTGCCCATCAATGCGCCCGTGCGTCAGGTGCACAACAACCAGCGCGACGGTTCCAACCGCCAGGCGATTGCGCGCGGCCGGGTCTCCTATGAACCGAACTCGCTCGGCGGTGGCTGTCCGTTCCAGGCCGGCCGCATGGGATTCGTTTCGTTTCCCGAGCGAATTTCTGACGACAAGCTGCGCGGCAAGCCGGAAAAATTTGCGGATCACTACACGCAGGCCACACTGTTCTGGAAGAGCCAGACGCCGGCCGAACAGGCGCACATCGTCGACGCGTTCCGGTTCGAGCTTGGAAAGTGCCAGACCCCGGGAATCCGCACGCGCATGGTGGCCGGGCTGATGAACGTGGACACCGGACTGGCTTCCCGCGTCGCACAGGGACTGGGCATTGACCTGCCCGATCCGTTGCCTCGGGTCCTGAACAAACTTCCGAAGCCCGAAGTGGACCAGTCCCCGGCGCTGTCACTGCGTGCGCGTCCCGGCGACGGCTCGATACGCACGAGGAAGATTGCCTTGCTGGTCGCGGACGGCGTCGATGCCGACGCCGTCCAGGCGATGCACGATGCAATGCTCGAGCACGGTGCGGTTCCGGTCTACGTGGCGGGCCGGCTGGGCCCGGTCGAACCGGCCGCGGGATCCACGCTGCAGGCCGATGCCACGATGGAACTGCAGCCCCCGGTGCTGTTCGACGCCCTCGTGCTGCCCGCCGGCCAGGCGGCCGTCGCCGCCCTGCTCGAAGACGAGATGGCCATCGATTTCGTGAAGAACATCTATCGGCACTGCAAGCCGATCCTGGCTCTCGACGGCGCCAGCGCGCTGCTCGAGGCCGCCCACGTTCCTCCGATGCTGCCGGACGGAAGTGGCGACCCCGGCGTTCTGGTGGTCAGCGGCCAGGACCACGCCACCGTGGTTGACGCGTTTGTCCAGGCCGTCGGCCGCCATCGGCACTTCGAGCGGGAGGCCGCGATCAAGCCGGATTGAACGGCGCCGGAGCCGAAATTGAACGCACCGGCGCAGCCACGGTTTTCGGGCGGCCCGCTTGCGGACAGCCCGCGCGTGCTGCTGCTGGTGGACTGGATCAGCACGTTCGAATACGAGGGGGCGGAGCAACTGTGCGAGCCCGCCCTCCAGGCCGCGCGCCGTACTGCGGACCTGAAGAAGCGCCTTGCCCGGCAAGGCGTCCAGTCGATCTATGCCAACGACAACTTCGGCGTCTGGCGATCGGACTTTCGCGGGCTTCTCAAAGACTGCATTGAGCGCGGTGGCGTCAGCGCAGAAATCGCCCGGCTCCTTTCACCGGAGCCCGAGGACATTGCCGTGCTGAAGGCGCGGCACTCCGCGTTCTACGAAACGCCGCTGCAGCTCCTGCTTCAGCAGTTGCAGGCGCGCGAACTCATCGTGGTTGGTGTGGCGACCGAGTGGTGTGCGTTATTCACTGCGATGGACGCTTACGTCCGCGGGTACTCCCTGTGGGTTCCCGCCGACTGCGTGGCGAGCCATTCGCGCGAGCGGCATCAGGCGGCCCTCCTCTACATGGAGCAGGTGCTGGGAGCCAACGTCAGTGCGAGCGACGTCGTCGCCGACGCGCAGCTCGCTGCGCAGGGCGAGGATCCGGACAAGCGTCCTTCCCGTTAGCCGCCGCCCTGCATAGGCAGGTCTTCCGGCGGTGGCTGCGCTGCGTTAGCCGAAGTTTCGCCGGCGGCCGCGCCGACCCGCGTCGCTCGCCGGCGCCGCAGTCCCAGAAGGTATCGCATGCTGGGCGGCTCCTCGCCGTCACGATCCAGATAAGTCGCCCAGATGCGAAGAGCCTTCGAGCGGCGTGCGGCGCTTCGGACTGCGACGAGGAACGGCACCGCGATGAATGCACCCGCAATCCCCCACAGCCATCCGGCGAGCATGACGGTAAGAAACACGGCCAGGGGACTGAGTTCGAGTCGGCGGCCCACGATCCAGGGCGTCACGAAGTTGCTCTCGATCAGGTTGATCGCTCCGAACGCAAGCGCGGGCAGCATCATCTCGCCCACCGTGTCGAATGTCAGTGCACCGACCAGAAACAGCGTGATGAAGGTGACGAGAGCCCCCAGATACGGTACGAAACTCATGATCCCTGCGAGCGCGCCCCAGAGCACGGGGTTTGGCAATCCGATCAGCCAGCAAGCCAGCCCGGTGGCCATGCCGACGCCTGCGTTGATCAATGCCTGCGTGGCGAGAAAGGTGGCGATGTCGCGCTGAGCGGCCCGCACGGCACCGATGACCGCGACGCGCGAGCGGCGTTCCGGAAGGGCCTGCACCGTCCGGCTCACAAGCCATCGCTCCGAGGCGAGCAGGAAGAACAGGAGAATCAGGGTGGCTGCCGCAGAGATCCCGGCGTTTCCCGCCTTAAGCAGGAGGGTGCCGGTCAGGGCCACGCTTTCACTCGCGATCTTGTCCTTGACCGGATCAGGAGTCTGCGTCTCGGGGTTTTCGGAAGCGCGCGTACGGCCCGTGGTCCGGGCAGGCGCAGCCGGAGTTGGTGCGGCCAGAAACGGCACGCTATGCCGCCACTGTTCGGCGCGGTCGATCAGCTGTTGGATTCCCTGCGGGGCCCGGTCCCACCAGGTAGCCGCCGGCGCAGCCAGCGCGGATGCGAGAACGATCAGTCCGGTCACGAATCCGGCTACGACGACCGCGGCGCCGACAGCATCCGCGATGCCGTAGCGGCGCAGGCGCCGGACCAGCGGGGAAAACAGAAACGTGAGGACGATCGCTACGGCCACCGGCAGCAGAACGGGTTGCGCATATTTGGCGAGGACGATGAGCGCCACCGCGAGCAGACCGATCGCGGCAGGCGAGGACTTGTTGCTGATGCCTACGGGTTGCGCCTGTTCCATTTACTGGCGCGGGCAGTCCGCAGCGTCGCGGTCGCGATCCCGCGCTGCGACGCACGCGTTCATCGTACGTTCGCGCGCGCCGGCCGCAGCGCCCGCGCTCGCTGTCCCCATGGCCAGGCTCACCGGTCGCAGCGCAGCAGGCGCACCCGAGGCACGGATGCCGTGCAGCGTCGACGCGCCGAGCGCCATCAGCGACAACGCGAGTAACTGGGCAGGTGGGATCATGCCGCCCGTCAGGCATGCCGCATGCCTGAAGGTCGTCGTGATCAACGCAAAACCGCGCCCAACCTGGCTCTTCTGGATTCCAGCCGCACTGTGGAACGCAGTGGCTTCGTGGAACGCAGACGGCGGTCCGCGGCTGGGTGCTTCGGTGGCGTTTTATTCGATCTTCGCGCTGGCACCGTTGCTGATCGTCGCAACCGCGATTGCCGGTGCCGTCTTCGGCGCAGACGAGGTGCGAAACCAGTTCACTGCGCAAATGGCCGGCCTGATCGGCCCTGAAGCGGCACAAAGCCTCGAACGGATGATCGGGTCGGCATGGAAGCCCGGTTCCGGGGCGATTGCCGGGACGGTCGGATTGGCCACTCTGCTGGTCGGTGCGACCGGCGTCCTCGTCGAACTGCGCAACGCGCTGGACCGCATGCTGCATCTCGAGGAGCGGAAACGCTCGGCCGTCGGGGCCTTCCTGCGCGCCCGGCTCGCGGCGCTTGCCCTGGTCCTGGGCTTCGGATTTCTGCTGATCATCTCGCTGATGCTGAGCGCCCTCCTTGCGACGGTTTCGGGCTGGCTGCCCGACCGTTTTCCGGAGTTCAAGGTGCTGCTCGCGCTGCTGGATGTCGTCGTATCGGTCGGCGTCCTCACGGCAGCATTCGCGGCCATCGTGCGCTGGCTTCCGAGCGCAGCGCCGCCCTGGAAACTGGTGTGGATCAGCGCGCTGAGCAGTGCCCTGCTTTTCACGGTGGGCAAGTACCTGGTCGGGCTCTATCTCGCGCGCGCGGCGTTTGTCAGCGCCTATGGAGCCGCGGGCTCGCTCGCCGTGATACTGGTGTGGATCTACTTCACATCCCAGCTGATGTTGCTCGCGGTGGCGTTCGCTCGGCAGTTCGTGCCGGAGACCGCAGTCGCGCAGCCCGCGGCCCGCGACGACGCGGTGCAGGGCGAACTGGCCCGTCAACCCTGAAGGGCCAGCCCCCGCATTTCAACTACGCCTTCTAGGCGTCAGCCTCCGCCTCAACCAGTCCGTGTTCCTGCATCAGCTGGCTGCGCATCGCCTGCATTTCTTGCAGTAAAGGCTCCCATTCGATGCCGGTGCGATTCAGCTGGTCGAACATCTCGGATTCTTCCTCCTTGATGTGGTGCTTGACGTATTCGCCGAGGACCTTGAACGTCGCCGCGAACTTCGGATCGTCGGCCGTCATGTTCTCCAGTTGCGCGATCAGGTCCTTGGCCGAGGCGTGTTCGACTTCTGCCTCATCGACCAGCTCCGGTTTCTTGATGGCTTCGCGCACGGCAGGATAGAGCACGTCCTCTTCGATCTGGGCGTGCACTTCGAGCTCGGCGCAGGTCTGGCGCACCAGCTGCTCGAGCGACTCCATGTCCTGCTCTTCTGCCAGCTTCTCGGCGTCGCGAAACGCTCGCTTCACGCGCTGGTGGTCGTCGGTCAACATTTCGATGATGTCGTTTTTCGCTTTGGAATTTCCTCGGCTTGCCATCTGGACTCTCCTGTAATGAGCGGCGCGGATGCCCGCTGTCCGGGGCGCACAAGCAAGCGATGGTCCCGCTGACGCCACGAACCCCTCGCGGCATGCATCGTGCTTTCTGATCGTCGCCACGAAATCGCGGTTTCCATCACTCCGTGGAAAAGGCCAAATGAAGAATCGACTCGTTGTCCCTGCAACCGACGACCCGCCCGGACGGGTCAGAGATCCTCATCGCAAGGTGCGCAAGGCCGTGTTCCCGGTGGGCGGCCTCGGTACGCGCTTCCTTCCGATCACGAAAGCCGTCCCCAGGGAAATGCTGCCGATCGTGGACCGGCCCCTGATCCAGTACGCCGTCGACGAAGCACTCGCCGCGGGAATCACCGAGCTGATTTTCGTGACCCACCGCAGCAAGCGGGCGATCGAGGACTACTTCGACCGCGCCGTCGAGTTCGAGCGTGCCCTCGAAGGCAAGGGGCAGCACGCTCAACTGGCAGAACTGCGCGGGCTCGCCCCGGACCATATGCACATCGTCTATGCGCGGCAGAGCGCGCCGCTGGGGCTCGGTCACGCCATCCACTGCGCGCGTCACCTGATCGGCAACGAACCGTTCGCCGTGATACTGCCCGCCGACCTGATCGATTCCGACCCGCCGGTGCTGTCGCAACTGCTGGAGCGCTATCAGGACTGCCGAGGGTCCCTGGTCGCCGTGCAGCCGGTGCGACGTGAAAAAGCTTCGCACTTCGGCTTTCTCGAGACCGACGCGACCGCGCCTCTCGCACGGGTCACGGGCATTGGCGAGAAGCCGCCGGCGGCCACTCCGTTCGCGCAGGCGGTCGTGGGCCGCTACATCTTTTCGCCGCGAATTCTCGATTGCCTCGATCATCTGCCGTCCGGGACCAACGACGAGGTGCAACTCACCGACGGCATTGCTCGCTTGCTGGCCCTGGAGCCCGTATTTGCCTGCCAGGTCCGGGGAACCCGATACGACTGCGGCAGCAAACTGGGGTTTCTGGACGCCACCCTGGCATACGCCTGCAGGCACCCTGAGCTGGGCCGGGAATTCAGAGCCACGGTGGCCGCCTTGGCCCGCCAGTGGCAGCCGCCTCGCAGATCGCCCCCGGGGAAACGCCATGGAGTTGTCGTCAGCTCAAGCGGCCTTCGCCACGAGTCACCTGACGCGGGTGTCGCGCTGACCCAACTCGCGGCCAGCGGGAGCGTGGAAGAGCACTGAAGCACCCGAACGCGAGAACGGCCTGGAAACGCGCCGCCCGGTGGGTGTCGCCATCGACAACTCGGGCGCGCTGCGGGTGGCAGACGACGTCTGCATACCGTGTGGCGTGTGAGCACCGCCCATCCGTCGCAGTGAGGCGCCAACCGAATGGGCAGCGGGCAGCGGACCCGGATTCATCGCCGCCGCCTCCCCGAACCTTCTACGATTGACTTTCGCAGCAGGTCGCCAGTTGCAGCGCTCTGGCGACCGACCT
>DAINBQ010000127.1:0-1314 GCA_036732825.1 Burkholderiaceae bacterium
GCGGAGACGGTGCTGACCGGCGAAGACGCGCAGAAGATGC
The DNA here is from genome assembly GCA_036732825.1 of Burkholderiaceae bacterium. Taxonomy (GTDB): domain Bacteria; phylum Pseudomonadota; class Gammaproteobacteria; order Burkholderiales; family Burkholderiaceae_F; genus DAINBQ01. The sequence goes on from DAINBQ010000127.1 coordinate 41, forward strand.
AGAAGCTGCTCGACGTGCTCGACGACCTCGACGACGTGCAGCAGGTCTACACCACCGCCGCGCTCGAGCAGTGAAATGAAAGTCCTCGTCGTCGGCTCCGGAGGCCGCGAGCACGCGCTGGCATGGAGGCTCGCACAGTCGCCGCGCGTGCAGAAGGTCTGGGTTGCGCCGGGCAATGGGGGCACCGCGCGTGACGGTCATCTTGTCAATGTTGCGTATGAAGGCAACGAGACGCTGGCCGAATGGGCCAAGGCCGAGGGAATCGACCTGACCGTTGTCGGTCCGGAGGCGGCACTGGCGAGCGGCATCGTCGATACGTTCCGGGCGCACGGCCTGCGCATCTTCGGTCCGACCCGCGCCGCCGCGCAGCTCGAAAGCTCGAAGGACTTTGCCAAGTCCTTCATGCAGCGCCATCGCATACCGACCGCGGAGTACCGGACCTTTTCAGACGCCGCCGCCGCGCATGCTTACATCTCCGATCGAGGCGCGCCGATCGTCATCAAGGCCGATGGCCTGGCCGCCGGCAAGGGCGTCGTCGTAGCGCTGTCGCTGCCCGAGGCGCATGCGGCGATCGATGCAATGCTGATCGACAACCGACTCGGGTCGAGCGGAGCCCGGGTCGTCATCGAAGATTTCCTGGCCGGCGAGGAAGCAAGCTTCATCGTGATGAGCGACGGCCAGCACGTGCTGGCGCTCGCGTCCAGCCAGGACCACAAGCGGTTGCTCGATGGTGACCAGGGGCCGAACACCGGCGGCATGGGCGCCTACTCGCCGGCGCCGATCGTGACGCCGACGATCCACGCCAAGGTCCTGCGCGAGATCATCATGCCGACGGTCAGCGGCATGGCGGCCGATGGCATCGTCTTCACCGGCTTCCTGTATGCCGGATTGATGATCGGACCGGAAGGCCAGCCGCGGACACTCGAGTTCAACTGCCGGCTCGGCGATCCGGAAACCCAGCCGATCATGACGCGGCTCAAGTCGGATCTCGTGTCGCTGATCGAAGCGGCGATCGACGGGCGGCTGGACGAAGTCGAGGCGGAATGGGATCGGCGCACCGCGCTCGGCGTTGTTGTCGCCGCCGCCGGATACCCCGATGCGCCGCGCAAGGGCGATCTCATCAAGAAGGTGCCCGCCGACAGCGAAGACTGCGTGACGTTCCACGCCGGCACCGCGCTCGACAACGGCCAGCTGGTCACGAGCGGCGGGCGCGTGTTGTGCGTGACCGCGCTCGGAGACACGGTGCGCACCGCGCAGAAGCGTGCCTACGATGC
>DAINBQ010000127.1:1414-8825 GCA_036732825.1 Burkholderiaceae bacterium
GTTCTCGATGAGCTTGATGTTCTCGATCGGATCGCCATCCACGAACAGTGACCACCGCGCGGGACAATACGTGAACATCGAAACGCCACCCGCCCGACAGGCGGCCCGTTCGCAACGCCGTTGCCGAATCGAGCCTGTCCAGCGATGCTGAACAGGCTCGACCGCTTGCCGTGGATCTGGTTGCTGCTGTTGGCGGCCTGGATGGCCATTGCGCCGATTACGCCCGAGCCTCATCTACTCGAGAAACTGCGCCTTCTGGTCCGCGGTGCACTGATACGTCCGGTCGACATCTTCGACCTGGCAATGCATGCGACGCCGCTGTTGCTGGTGGCGCTCAAGCTGTGGCGGCAGTTGCGCGGGCCTCGGCCCTGACCGCCTCCCTCAGGCGGGCGCGGCGGCGGTCAACTGCGCGACCAGCGGATGATGCTTTCCTCGCGTTGAGAAGATGGCGTGGATCTCTTCCTTCACGCGGTCGCAGCGGCCCAGCCGGCGCAAGCCGCGCAGCAGCCCGACGTCAGCCGCTCCCAGTTCGCTCACGGGGAAGACACCTAAGCCACGCGCCGCGAATACGGCGAGCAAGGCGCTGTCCTCAAACTCGCCGACGACTCGCGGCCGCAGCCCCTGCGCGTCGAACCAATGGTCCAACGTGGAACGCAACGCCGAGTGCCCGGTAGGTAACAGGACCGGCAGCTGCCCGAGCGACTGCGGAAACCGCTCTTGTTCGGCCTTGCGCACGAGGGCGATGGGCCCATACCACTCCACGGGTGATTCCGCGATACGCGTGCTGGTCAGCCGGAGATTGGGGTTGCGCGGGGCGGCCTGACCAGCCAACACCAGGTCCAGGTGGTGCAGCGCAAGTTCGGCCAGCAGCTGGTCGAACTCGCCCTCATGGCACACCAGGCGCAGCCGAGCCGTGCCGAGCACCGGCTCCAAGAGCTTATGGGCGGCCAGCTTGGAGATGCCGTCGGACATGCCAACGGCCAGCCGTACCAGTTTGGCGCTGGCCGCCTCGCGCACCTCGTCCGCGATAACTTGGCCAAGCCGGAAGATCTCTTCGGCCCGAGCGAACGCGGCCTGTCCAGCCTCCGTGAGTGCCACGCCACGACCCGCGGGCTTGAGCAGCTGGTGCCCGAGCGACCTCTCCAGGTCACGAACCTGGCCGCTGATCGTCTGCACCGCCATGTTCAGTCGATCGGCGGCGCGGGCGAACCCACCTTCCTTGGTCACGACCCAGAAGTAGTAGAGATGCCGGTAGTTGAGCATTGGATTTCAGGTTCGAAAAAACCGAATCTTAGGTTCGTATTTGAATGGTTTGTTCGAACCACTGAAATCCCCATACTCCGCCGCGTCCGATTCATAGGAGTTCGCGCCATGCTCTACGCCATCACCTGGATCATCGTCACGTCGCTGCTGGCCTTATGGTCGCTGACCGTCTGGGCGCTGCACACCGTCGCCCTCTGGGTGGTCTCGAACGCGGGGGCCTATAGCGGCGCGGCCACGGGCCTCGAGACCCTGCGCCTTCCGCAGTGGCTGACTTCGTGGGTGCCGCCGGAAGTGGCGCAGCCGTTCACTGAGATGCTCTCGGATCTGGTGCCCCTGGCCGACAGTCTGCTGCATAGCGTCCCCGCGTTGGCCGGTGGCGTGAGCATGGGACTCTGGGTGCTTTGGGCCATCGGCGCCGCGCTCCTGGTCTTGATGGGTGTAGTGGTGCATGGACTCACCGCAATCTGGCGCCGCAAAGTCGGAGGTAGCGGGCTTCCGACTAGCCGGGCCGTCATGAGCAGCTGACTAGTGCTGGCACGCATTCCACCAGTCGACACTGCGGCGCATCCATCGACGCCCACAAGTCTGCCTTAGGCATGGTGACCGTCACCGCGCCTTTCCCCATTCGCGAATTCACCTCATGGAACCCCTACTCTCCTTCCTGTTCGCCGACTTCATGGGCAAGCCCGCCTGGGTGTGGCTGGCCTTCGTCGGCATCGTCGTGGCCCTGCTGGCCTTCGATCTGGGCGTGCTGCACAAGGACGACCACGAGATCGGCGTGCGGGAGAGCCTGCTGCTGTCGGCCGGCTATATCGGGGTGGCGGTCTGCTTTGGCGTCTGGGTCTGGTGGTACATGGGCGCAGACAGCGGTATGGACTACTACACCGGGTTCATGATCGAGAAGTCGCTGTCGATGGACAACGTCTTCGTCATCGCGCTGATCTTCACGTTTTTCGCGATCCCGCGGCAGTACCAGCACCGCGTGCTGTTCTGGGGCATCCTGGGCGTGATCGTGCTGCGGGCGATCATGATCGCGCTGGGCGCCACGCTGGTCAGCGAGTTCAGCTGGGTGCTGTACGTGTTCGGTGTCTTCCTGGTATTCACTGGGATCAAGATGTGGGTCATCGCCGACCATACGCCTGACATCGCGAACAACCCGCTGCTGAAGTTCCTCAGGCGGCACATGCGCGTGACCGATGGGCTGCGCGGCAATGCCTTCTGGGTGCGGGAGAGCGATCCAGCCACGGGCAAGCTGGAGCGCTACGTGACGCCGCTGTTCCTGGCCCTGCTGCTGGTGGAGTTCGTCGACTTGATCTTCGCCGTCGACTCGGTGCCGGCGATCTTTGCCATCACCACCGATCCGTTCATCGTTTACACGAGCAACATCTTCGCGATCCTGGGCCTGCGCGCGCTGTACTTCGCGCTTTCGGCGATGATTAACCGCTTCAAGTACCTGAAGTACGCGCTGGCGCTGGTTCTGGTGTTCATCGGCAGCAAGATCTTCCTGGTGGGAATCATCGGCAAGATCCCGGCGGTCATCTCGCTCACCGTGACGTTTGGCCTGATCGCCGGCGGCGTGTTGGTTTCGCTATGGAAAACGCGCGAACAGCCACCTGCAGTGGCAACGACATGAGCGTGTACTCGGAGTAGGCGGCGCCGGCACTTTGCCTCCTTCGATGTCGCGCAACTGGCCCTTGATTACGAGTTCCACACCGATGGGCGTCAGGCGGAGTTCGAGGCGGTGCATGGGCTCGCTTCAAGATGCCAAGGACTTCAACCGGGCTGGGCCAGGCGACGCACTCCGGGGTCGGCATCCTTCCAGGCCGCATGCAGGCTGTTCAAGGCCGCCTGCGCCTCAGGCTTTCTGCCCTGCTGCCGCAGCGTCTCGCGCAGCTCGAGCAGCGCCCAGCCGCTGTCCCGATGCCGTTGCAGGTACTTCTGCAGCTCGTTCTCGGCCTCGGCAAACTCACCGGCTGCGCGCAGCACCCGCGCCAGATCGAGCCTCGCGCCCGCCGCGAAGCGCGGCGGCTCGCCGCCCAGTTCGTCGTCGAGTTCAGCGGCCTTGCGCATCGAATCGATCGCCTCGGCGTGACGGCCCTCGGCGAGCGCGATCTCGCCGTCGAGCGAGCGGGCCGATTGCTCGAGCATGTCGGCCGGCAGCGGCTGATCGAAAATGCGCGCCCGCTTCAGCGTCGGGAGCGCCTGCATCCGTTCAAGCGCGGCCGCCTCGACGCGTGCCTCGGCGGGCCGCCCGGTGCGCGCATAGGCGACACCGCGCGCGTAGTGCCTCATGCCCTCCGCAAGCCCGAGGCCCTCGGCCGGTGCTGGCAACGCCAGAATCTCGTCCCAGCGTTTCAGCCGCACCAGCGTCACGAGCGGCAGCGAACGGCTGTATTCGCGGCCGTCGGCCGCCGAGCGTCCAAATCGGGAAGCCATTTCGCGCGCGGTCGCAAGCGCCTGCTCGCCCTGCCCTGCGCTCAGGCTCGCGTACCACAGGAAATGCAGGTGGTGGAAATCCCAGTTGCCCTGCTTCGAGTAGCCCTGCGACTGAATCTGCCTGTCGAACGCCTGTTGGACCTGCAGCGCCTTCTGGTTCACGGCGACCGCGTCGCCGAAGCGGCCAATGTGCACATAGGTGTGACCGGGCATGTGAACCAGATGCGGCGCGCCGGGCGCCAGCGTGCCGAGCCGGTCGGCTCCAACGGCTGCGACTTCCGGTGTCGGCGACTGCTCGGTGGCGTGGATCTGGAAGTGCAGAACGCCAGTGTGATCGGGTGAACGAACTGCCGCCGCCCGCAGTTGCTGCACGACTTCCGCCATCGAACCGTTCGGCGCGCCAGTCTTCAGATCCCACCAGTCCCAGGGGCTGGTCGTCATCACCGCGTCCGCATAGAGGGCAACCACATCGGGATCCGACGGATAGCGCTGCAGCACGCCGGTCATTTCCTGCGCGTAGGCAAGTTCGAGCGGATCGGCGTCGCGCGCCTCGCCCGATGTCGTACACATGCTGGCCGCCGTCGCTTCGGCGGCCTTCTGCGTCGACTCGTCGGCGCTGCGATAGCGCACCGCCATCGCTCGGATCAGCGCCTGTTCGAGCGGTGAGGCGCCCGGAGCGGCCGCCTGCGCCCTGGCTACATAGACGCGGATCTCGCGCACATTTCGGCGCTCCGACTGATTGATGTTGGGCCCGAGCGCCCACGCCACGCCCCAGGCGCACATCGCGCAACTCGGATCGCGCGCGGCCGCGGCGCGGAATGCACGCGCGGCTTCCTGGTGTTCGAACGCGTAAGCGAGCAGCAACCCGCGATGGAACAGCGCCTTCGCTTCCTCATCGCGCGCGGTCACCGGAAAGGTTGAGCGCCCAAGACCCTCGATCTGCGGCGCGCCGCGTGCGGCTTCATCCTCACCGAGCGTTGCGCACGAAACCGCGACCAGCGCAGCCAGTACCACCGTTGCGATTCCGAAGCCCGTTCTGATTCTGATCGACCGCATTGATTCCCGATTCCGCCCGAGGGATGCCCGCACCCGGCGACTCTTGGGCAGAATGGCACCCTTTAAAACCCGCTCATACACAAGGCAATCGTACGCGATGCAGAACCCTCCCTACACCGTCGAGCAGCACATCAACCTGAAGCGCGTCAGCGGCGTGGCGCCCTCACCGGATGGCCGGTGGCTCGCGGTCGCTGTGCAGCGCCTGGACCGCGACGGTGCGAAGTACGTTTCGGACCTGTGGAAAGTGCCATGCGACGGCTCGGCGCCGGTACAACTGACGCGCGGCGACAGCAAGGACACGGCGCCATGTTTTCGCGCCGACGGTGCGCTCGGCTTCATGTCGAACCGGCAACCCAACGAGGTGAAGCCGGATGAGGACGCCGAAAAACGCATGCAGGTCTGGATCCTGCCGGCGGCGGGCGGCGAGCCGCAGCAAATCACCGACGAGCCGCTGGGTGTCGACGGATTCCGGTTTGCCCGGCGCGCTGAGCGCCTGATCGTGCTGGCCCCGGTGCTGTCCGGCGTCGAGCACGACAAGCAGCGCGAAACCGCCACCGAGCGCAGGAAAAAGGGAAGCAGCGCGCGTCACTTTCGGGGCCAGCCGGTTCGCCACTGGGATCACTGGCTGCACGAAAACGAGGATTTGCCATGCACGCATGTCATCTCCTACGCGGCCGACGGCACGAAGCGCAGCGATCTCACGCCCGCGGTGAAGCGCGAACTTGCGGTGGAACCCACGTTCGACGTCGCAGCCGACGGCCGCACGGTCGCGGTCACCTGGCAGACGCCGGGGGCCGATCGCGAAATTGACACGTCGATCGTGCTGATCGACATCGAAACGAAGCAGACCCGGACGTTTGGCGCGGCAGAGAACACGAACAATGACTCGCCGCTGTTCGCGCCCGACGGCCGGACACTCGCGGTGATCCGCATCACGCGATCGCCGAAGATCGTCTTTCGCCCGACACTGACGCTGATCGATGTGGCGACCGGGGCGCTGCGCGAACTGGCCACCGATTTCGACGCATGGCCAAATCTTGGCGACTGGACCGCGGACGGCCGCCAGATCGTATTCACCGCCGATCTCGCGGGGCAGGTCCCTGTGTTCTCGGTCGACATTGCGAGCGGCAAGGCCGACCGACTGAGTGCGGCGCGCAGCGGCGGGTCGCATTCGGATCTGCAGGTGCTCGCCGATGGCCGCATCGCCGGCATCCGCTCGACCTTCCTCGAGCCGCCGGAGGCATTCGTCATGACCGCCAAGCCGGAGTCGCCGCCGCAGACGCTGGCGCGACTGTCCGGCCTGGAATATCCGGACTGGGCCGAGGTCGAAAGCTGCACTGCGAATTCGACCGACGGCAGCGAGATCCAGTATTTCGTGATGAAGCCGAAAGGTGCAAAGGAAAAACTTCCGGCCCTGCTGTGGATTCACGGCGGGCCGATCGGCATGACCTCCGATGCGTGGCACTGGCGCTGGAATCCGCTGCTCGCGGTCGCGCAGGGATACGCGGTCGTGCAGCCGAATCCACGCGGCTCGACGGGATTCGGCCAGGCATTCGTGCAGGGCATCTGGGGCAACGTCTGGGGCGACCAGTGCTACAAGGACCTGATGGCCGTGACCGACGCAGTCGAGAAGCGGCCCGATGTCGATGCGGGCCGCGTGATGGCGATGGGCGGCAGCTTCGGCGGCTACATGACGAACTGGATCGGCACGCAGACGGAGCGATTCAAGTGCCTGATCACGCACGCCAGCATCCTGACGATGGCGCAGTTCACCGGCACCACCGATCATCCCGCGTGGTGGTATCTAGAAATGGGCGGTGAGGATCCGTACGCAGATCCGGCGAGCTACGACCGTTATGCGCCGATCCGCCATATCAAGCAGTGGAAGACGCCGACGCTGATCATCCACGGTGAACTCGACTACCGCTGCCCGATCGGCGAAGCGCTCAACCTGTTCGAGGCCCTGCAGTACCACGGCGTGCCGTCCGAAATGTTGATCTTCCCCGACGAGAATCACTGGATCCTGAAGCCTCGCAACATCGTCGCCTGGTACGACACCGTGCTCGGCTTCCTCGATCGTCACCTGCGCAAGCGCGGATGAACGAATTCATCGACAGCCAATCAGTGCGCGAGTACCTGCTCGGGCTGCAGCAGCGCATCGTCGACCGCTTCGAGCAGTTCGAGGACCGGCCGTTCCTGCGCGACCTGTGGGAGAAGCCCGCCGATGCACCGCTCGGCGGCGGCGGGCTGACGCGCATCCTTGAAAATGGCGAGTTGCTCGAGCGCGGCGGCGTCGGTTTCTCGCATGTGATCGGCACGAAGCTTCCGCCATCGGCCACCGCGCAGCGACCCGAGCTCGCCGGTCGAGGCTTCGAGGCGATGGGAGTCTCGCTGGTCTTCCATCCGCGCAGCCCGTACGTGCCCACCGTGCACATGAACGTCCGTTTCTTCATTGCAAAGGCGCCGGGACAACAGGAAATCTACTGGTTCGGCGGCGGAATGGACCTGACCCCTTATTACGGCTTCGAAGAAGATGCGCGGCATTTCCACGCAACCTGCCGGGCCGCGCTGCAGCCGTACGGAGAAGACAAGCATCCGCGATTCAAGAAGTGGTGCGACGAGTACTTCTTCCTGAAGCACCGCAACGAGCCGCGCG
>DAINBQ010000128.1:0-8800 GCA_036732825.1 Burkholderiaceae bacterium
CGACGGCGGTGAACTGAGCGGAAGCAGCAGCCGGCGCAGCGCCCGGTCCCGCTGCCGCGAGCTGTGAACTCCCCCAAGACAAAGCCCGGCTTCGGCCGGGCTTTGCGTTTTCGGTGCTCAAGCAGCCGCAGGAAGCTCGAGCTTCGTCTCGTCGATCGCGTAGCAGGCCAGAACCCGGCCGGCCGCGTCGAACAGCTGGTGGGTGTCGTCTTCGCTGATGATGCCGCTGTCGATGAAGTAATCGCGGAAACGCGACGTGTCGAAGAAATACGAGCGGGACATTCCGGCGAGCGCCAGGTAGTGCACCTCGTACGTGTAGCGCGCGAGTTCGCTCACCAGCCCGAGGTTCTCGTCCATGTGATGGCGCACGTTGGTGCGCACATAGGCCTGCATCTCCTCCGCGGGGATGAGCCGAGAGCACATCAGGTTCGCAAGATAGTCGCCGACGCGGCCCAGTGTCTTGCGCGCAAGAGCTGCCGGCACCTCGGCCGTGCTCGGCGCGATCGTCTGCAGTTCGGCGTCCACCGTAGCGCGCAGGCGCGCCGGAACCGCGGCGAGAACGTTTGCGAAACACGTGCCGAGTTCTGCACGCGCCTCTTTGTAGGCGGCTCGGACCTCCTCGGGCACGCGCAGGAACTTCGCCGTGTGTGCGACATGTCCCCACTCGTGCATCACGCGGGCGCCGAGCAGCAGGCGGTGATAGGGCGGAGCGGCGGTTGCGCGTGCATCGAATGCCGGCTGCTGCATCTCGTAGACCACGGCTCGGCGAGCGGCGTCGATGTAGGCGCCGCCCCCGGTTTCGAGGACCGCGCAGCGCTTCGGCAGCGCCTCGACGTCGCGCACCCTTTCCAGGAACTGGCGCGACCGCGTGTCGATGATCCGCAGATCCGCATGAATGCTCGCGACCGCTTCATCGCTCGCTCCGACCAGCGCACGCCTGATCCAGCGCGTGTCGTTCATCTCCGGACTCCAGACGGTCGTGCCGTCGGCCACGACGATCACGTGCGCGTGTGTCTGTTGCAGCCAGTCGGCGAGCGCGTCTACGGTACTTCCGGCCACGGGAGTGCCGGTTGGCGCCGCTGCCTGCATCGCGCTGCGCACCGCCGCCTCGCCTTCGTCGCAGAGCGCGGTCACCTGCGGCTGCAGACGCTTGGGCACGTAGAGATCGGCCCCCTCGACGGCGAGGTAGGGCTCGGTCGGTTCCTGCAAGGGCGGGCGCAGCGGAATGTGCAGCAGCTCATCGATCCAGGCGAAGGCGCCCGCCAGCGCAACGAAGGTACGTGCATCCGGACGCCTGGCCCGCGCCGCCGCGGCTGCAAACGCCTTCCGGCTCGCATCGTCGCGATCGAACCAGTAGCTCAGGTTGCAGACCAGCGCGGCCCGAACCGAACGCAGCAGTGCCAGGCGCTCCATGTGCACCAACAGACAGGCCACGTATTCCGGATGCGTGTCGAGGTCCGATGCGTAGAGCATCGATGATGTACCACCGAAGGGTTCAAGATAGGGAACGACGCCACGTGGCTCCATGACGATCAGCAGATTCGTCCGCCGCGGCGGAAACCACGAACCCGGCGCGACTGCGTACAGATCGCGGCTGCGATTCCAGTACAGCTCGAACCCCTCGCCGAGGCAGCGCACCTGCTCGGCGGAGAGCCGGCCTTCCGCCGTCAGCAGTCCCGCAAACTCAGCGTCGATGCCGTGGTCGTCCAGGACCTCCGCTGGAACCAGAACGGCGTTGGCCTGTGCCAGGCAGAAGCTGCGCAACGTGGGGGAAATCGACATGCGATTGAATCTAGCATCGTCGAACCGCATCAAATTCATGAAATCAAGCGCACTGAATCGCCGTGGGGCCGGGAATCTTTCCCACGCGGGATGGATCGCAGAGCTGGAACACCCAAAAGCCCGCTGATTCGCGGACTTGCGCTGCACCATCGAACCCCATCCAAACGTATTAGCAGCGCGCTCCGGCCAAGCTGATTACGCCGCGTTTTTCCCTCTGAAAGCAGCCTGCTCGGGTGACCCCCCGAGTGCAGAGGTACTGCGTCCTCATCCGTCTCGCCGAGTTCCTTTTTCCGGTCGCGGAGGCACAGTTCGCTGCCAGTTCGTCTTGTCGGCGCACAAGGAGAGGGAAGAATGAATCTGAATTGGAGCTTCAGCGCACGGTTCGCCAGAGCCCTGTGTATCGCGCTGTTCGCAGCGGCGGCGGGAACGCTCGTCGGTTGCGGCGGCGGCGAAAACAAGGACAGTCAAGCCGGTACGGCGGGGACAGCCTCCGCGACGCCAACTGCGGACGTCGTTTCCGGTGCGCCCCCGCTGGCGGTGAACTTTACCGCGGCCTCGCCAAAGGGCGATCCGGCCAGCTACCAATGGGACTTCAAGGACAACTCGCCGGTTGCGATGGGACCGTCGGTCCAGCACATGTTCATGGAAGCCGGCATGTATGCCGTCACGTTGACGGTCAAGGATTCTGCCGGCCGTGCCAGCACGTCGTCGCTGATGGTCACCGTGGGTGGCGGCGCCAGCGCGGCCGCGTGCGCGACCGCTCCTGCCGAGTTCACCACCAAGGTATGGCCGGCGATGAGCTCTACCTGCCTGCTGTGCCATATGTCGGGTCGCCCGGCGGCCGGCTCAGGACTGGTGTTTGCAGCCGGTGGCACGAACGAGCAGAACTACAGCACGCTGCGCACCTACGCCAATGCGAAGGGTGACCTGCTGCTGTCGAAGACGATCGGACTGCCGACGCATGATGGCGGCAAGCCCTTCGTCGACGCGAACTCGCAGGAATACAAAGACCTGGCGGCGCTGCTGCCGGTCATGAAGCAGTCCTGCACGACCGCGCCGATTCCGGGCCCGGTCATGGGTCAGTTCTATAACGGTGTCACCTTCATCAACGACGCAACCACGCTTGCCAAGGCCTCGATCCTCTTCGCCGGCCGCAACCCGACCGCTGAAGAAGCCGCGGCGGTGGCCGCCGGTGGTACGCCGGTACTGCGCACGACGATCCGTGGCTACATGACAGGCGCGCCTTTCGACCGATTCCTGAACGAAGTCGGCGACACGCATTTCCTGGCGCCCGGCGTCGTCGTTCTCGGCAACAACATGGGCTACAACGCCGCCGACTTCCCGACCGCGGCCAACATCATCAACAACACGAACCTCGCGGCCAACGAGCGCAACCGGTTCCAGGCTTCCGCCAGACGCGAGGGCGTCGAGCTGATGCGCTACATCGTGAACACCGACAAGTCGTGGACCGACATGGTGGCCGGCAACTACACGATGGTGAACGGCATCCTGGCGCAATACCTCGGCGCCACAACGCAGGGCACGTTCGTCGACCCCGCCAACGACAATGAGTGGCTGCCGGCGACGATTCCGAGCCAGCGTCTGGGCGGCGTCCGCGAACATGCCGGTGTGTTGTCGACGCAGGGCTGGCTGCAGCGCTTCCCGACCACGCCGACGAACCGCAACCGGCACCGCGTCTACATCATGGCCAAGCAGTTCCTGGCCACCGACGTGACCGCGCTGGCCGCGCGCCCGCTGGATGACGGCGCCGCCTTCATCGTTCCGACCGTCGAGAACCCGGCCTGCGCCGTTTGCCACGACACGATCGACCCGATGGCGGCCGGCTTCCAGAACTGGAATGAAGCGAACCGTTATCTGCCGAACCGCACTGCGGCGGGCGTGAACCACGCGCTGCCGAACTCGTACCGCTCGACCGCCTATCCGAACGACGCGGCAGGCCGTGAGTTCTATCAGAACGGTGACAACTGGTTCCGCGACAGCAAGGCGCCGGGATATGCCGGCACGCCGATGCCGGGCGGATTCACCGGCAACCCGACCGCGCTGCAGTGGATGGGTCAGCAGGTTGCGATGGACGCGCGCTACGCGCTGGGAGCCACTCACTTCTGGTACGAAGGTGTGTTCGGACGTGAACCGCTGAAGGCACCTTTCGACACGACCAGCGCGCAATACGCGAACCTGCTGTCCGCCTACAACGCGCAGAACGAGGAGCTGCAGGAGATCGCTGCCCGCTTCAAGACCAACCGCGGCAACGGCGCCTACAACGTCAAGGACCTGCTGACCGACCTGGTGATGAGCAAGTGGTTCCGTGCCGAGCGGGTGACCGGCCTGAATGCCGGTCGCATGCTCGAACTGCATGACGTGGGCAGCTACAACCTGCTGACTCCGTCGCAACTGCAGACCAAGTTCGTGGCGCTGCTTGGCCAGCCGTGGGCCGACTTCAACAACCCGTATGCGGGCAACGGCGTGAACTACGGCAACTTCAACGGCGTCGACCGCATCACGCGCCAGAAGGAGTACACGATGATGCAGGCGACCGTGATGGATCGCTTCGTCGCAACCCGCAGCTGCGCGATCACGCAGGCCGACTTCAACAAGACCGCAGCTACGCGCCTGCTGTTCCCGAACGTGACGAGGACCGACACGCCGGACACGCCAGCGGGGCTCGATGCGATCACGCAGAACGTGCGCTACCTGCACAAGGCGCTGTGGAAGGAAGACGTACCGACCACCGACGCCGAGGTGCAGCGCACCGTCAAGGTGTTCACCGATGTGTGGGCCGACCGGGCGACCGCTCCGGCGCGTCCGACGACCTGTGCCTTCAACAACACGAACGACGCGAACTACACCGGTCGTGCGTGGGCTGCAGTCGTCGCCTACATGGTCGGCGATGCCAAGTTCCTGTACGAGTGACCCTGGCCAAGAGAAGAAGGAGCAACTCTCATGAATCGTAGAAACTTCTTGCAAGTGGCCAGTGCCACCGGTCTGGTGATCCCGTATTGGGGCCTGGTCCCGCTCGCCAACGCGCAGAGTGCCGGATATACCGGCAAGATCCTGATCAACGTGCACGCGAGCGGTGGTCTGGACGCGAGTTCCTGGTGTGATCCACGCGAAACGGATCCCCGGATGAACAACTACGCCGCTGCCGGTACCCCGGCCGGCGTCGCGGGCAACATCCGCTACGCGCCGATGGGCAACAACGCGTCGTTCTTCCAGCGCTTCTCCAACCAGATGCTGGTCATCAACGGCGTGCACAGCGAGACCAACGGCCACGGCGACGGCACCCGGGCGCACGCGACCGGCCGGCTGGACATGGGCTACCCGAACATTTCGGAGCTCTTCGCCTCGGTGCACGGCAAGGGACTGCCGATGCAGTGGATGAACTCCGGCGGATTCGCGGTCAGCGCTGGGCTGGTGGCGCCGACGCCGATCCCGAACGCCAACAACTGGCGGGCGCTGATTTCGCCGAACTCGGCGAGCGCCACGACGGACTTCATAAAGGCGTCGGACCTCCTGAAAGTGCAGGCGGCCCAGGCCGAACGCGCCAAGGCACAAATCGCCGCCGGCGTCGCGGTGCCGCGCGCGCAGTTGGCTGCACAGCAGCTGGGCGGGGCGTCCGATTCGCGGGCAATGTTGGCACGGGTCGCGCAGTTCACCCCCGCGACCTTCGACACGTTCGCGCAGGCGCATGTCGGGCTGATCGCGGCGCAGGCGGGTATCTGCAGCACGATCCAGCTCTCGAGCGGCGGATTCGACGGCCATAGCAACCTCGCGAACAGCTACGCGAACGCGCTGCCGCGATTGACCGACATGATCACTTACGTCTGGGACAAAGCGGCAACGCTGGGCCTCGCGGATCGCATCGTGTTGCGGATCTACTCGGAGTTCGGCCGCACGCCGCTCAACAGCGGCAACGGCAAGGACCACTGGGCGGTCGGCTCGCAGATCCTGATGGAAGCGAATCCGGCCTGGGGCAATCGTGTGTTCGGCGCCAGCGGGCCGAGGCACGAGCAGCTGAAGATCGACCCGGCCACCGGCGCAGTCGATCCGGTCAACGGCATCGTGATGCGGCCGCGCCACATCCATGCCGCTCTGCGCCAGTATCTCGGCATCCAGACGAACGATCCGAAGTTCAACCTGAAGGTGCCGGCCGCAGAAACATTCGACCTCTTCAACCCGACTGCCAGGACCGGCTACCCGAATCTCTGACCACCAGGTTTTCGGGTAACTTCGACGGGCACATGGGCAACCATGTGCCCGTTCTCAATTTGTGCAGAGCCAACACGGAGCAACGAGTGCGCAGCAAGGCAGAATTCACGCGAAAACTCATCAAATCCTTGAACCGGCAGCGCGCAAATGCGATCAGGATCGCGGTCGCACTTGCCGCGCTGGGCGCCAGCGCGGCCGCCGTGGCCGCGGACCTGCGCGGCTTCGTCAGCAACGGGCCGGAAGGACTCTTGCTGTTCCAGGCATGCAATGGCGCACAGCTTTCGCAGCAGACAATGAAGATCAACGACAAGACGCCGGACGAGGCGCTGACCACCGGCACCGTCGCAGTGCGCGAGATCATGCTCGACTCCGGCCGGCCGCTGTATGTCGAGTTCCGCGGCGACGTCGCCGGCCCGATCGCGACCGCGCGTCAGTTCCAGCGCGCGATCGGCCATGTCGAGACCTGCACTGCGGCTCCCAGGGAAGCAGCGGCTACTCGGCTGCTTGCGTCGGGTGAGGATCCGCCCTGGCGTTTCGTCGCGACCGCAACCGCCGCACGGCTCGAGTGGCCCGGCGCCAGGCCGGTGCGTTTCCCCGGGGCGCCATTCAAGGCTTCCGCGGCGGATGGCAAGGCGCGCGTGTACGACGCCTGGTCGCCGCAGGACGGCGGCACGATCCATATCGAGTTCGTCGAAGAGATGTGCAGCGATGGCCGATCCGAGACCGCCTACGGCGCCCGAGTCACGCTGCGCTACGGCAGCCGATCTTTCGAAGGTTGCGCGGCGCGATTCTGAGCGACGTAACTGTGCGGGGCGGCGCGCCAGCGACCACTCACCGTCCCTCCCCGTCCTCGCCGAACAATCCGATCAGGCCTTTGCACAGACACCGCGAACGGTTTATGGTCATTGGGTCCGCGGCAAACGCAAAGGCCCACCATGTATCAGCGAATCCTGCTGGCTTACGACGGCTCAGAGTCGGGGCAGAAGGCTCTGCTCGACTGCCATGACATCGCGCAGTGGACCAAGGCCGCGCTGTACCTGATCGCGGTCCGGCCGTTGCCCGCCGCACCGATCGGGATCGAAGGCGGATTCTTCGACGGTGCGCGCGAAGAGGAGGAGAAGAAGCGCTACCAGGAGATCCTCGAGGACGGCCTGAGCCGGCTCAGAGAGTCCGGGCATACGGTCCAGGGCGAGGTGCTGGTCGGCGACCAGGTCGACGAGATCACCGACTACGCGAAGAAGATCAAGGCCGATCTGATCGTCGTCGGGCACAAGCACCTGGACGGCTGGGCGGCCCGCTGGTGGCGCGGTTCGTCCTCGCCGGCACTGATCGAGCACGCGCCCTGCAGCGTGCTTGTCGTTATTACCTGACCGTCGCCCGAACCGTCCTGCAGACGCTCCGTCGAAGTTCGGCGAGCGTCTGTGCCGGGCCGGCTGGCGTAGGCTGGCCCTGTGAACTTCGCAGCCGAGATTCCGATTCCTGCACACGACGCAAAGCTTGCGGCGCCTGAAGTCGAAGTCGTCATCGAGATCCCGAAGGGCTCGTTTCTCAAGCGCGGTTCCACCGGGCACATCGATTTCGTCTCGCCGCTGCCATGCCCGTTCAATTACGGTTCAGTGCCGAACTTCGTGGGACTCGAGGGCGATCTGCTCGACGCGCTGGTACTGGGGCCGCGCCTGCCGCTGGGCACGCTGCTGCGCGTCAAGGCATGGGGAGCGGTCATCCTGACGGACCGCGGCATGACGGATGACAAGCTCGTCTGCAGCTCCTCTCCGCTGAGTCCCTCAGAGCGGCAACACGTACTGCGGTTCTTCCGCCTCTATGCGAAGTGCAAGGGGCTGCTGAACCTTCTGCGTCGCCGTCCCGGGCGCAATGGCTGCGACGGCTGGCTCGAAGCGGAGCAGGCCCTGGCCCGAGCCCGGCCGCGCGATGAACGCTGGCGCGGCCCGCCCGTGCCGTTCTGACCCGGTTCACCGCGCTGCGCGCCGCGCGAGGTAGATATCAAGTTGCCGCGCAAAGGCCTGCCGCTCGGTCGGCCCGAGCACACTGGGCCCGCCGGTATCGACGCCACTCGAACGGAGTTCGTCCATCAGTTCGCGCATCGCGAGTCGCTCCCCGATTGTCTCGCTCGAGAAAGGTTCGCCGCGCGGAGTCACGGCGTGCGCGCCGATTCGCAGGATTGCGGCCGCGAGCTGGATGTCCTGCGTCACGACCAGGTCGCCCGCTGCCACGCGCCCGACGATCTCGTTGTCGGCCACGTCGAATCCCCGCGCGACCTGCAGAGTGCGGATCCACGGCGAGGTCGGCGTGTAGAGCCCGCGGTTGGCGACCAGCGTGACCATCACCCGCGATCTTTCAGCGGCGCGGTAGAGGATCTCCTTGATCACTTTCGGACAGGCGTCGGCGTCGACCCAGATCATCGTGAATCCCTCTTCGGAACGCGGATGCTGCCAACATCCACAGCGACGGGGTTGGGGGCTGCATTTCCGCACGCTCCGCGCCGGCGTAGTCTCATGGTGTCATGGACACGCCTGCGACTCATCCCGCCAACCGCCTGGCCCGCGAGACCAGCCCGTACCTGCTGCAGCACGCGCATAACCCGGTCGACTGGTATCCGTGGGGCGAGGAGGCCTTCGCGAAGGCGCGCGCCGAAGACATGCCGATCCTGCTGTCGGTCGGATACGCGACCTGCCACTGGTGTCACGTGATGGAGCGCGAGAGTTTCGAGGACGAGTCGATCGCGCGCCAGCTTCGCGCCGGCTTCGTCGCGATCAAGGTCGATCGAGAAGAG
>DAINBQ010000129.1:0-8789 GCA_036732825.1 Burkholderiaceae bacterium
ACGTCGATCACGACGACCGCGCCTTCGAGCTCGTGTCCGTGCGCGAGGTCCGAGCGCAGGAATTTCATCGGTTGCCCGCCCGGCAGCGAGGCATCACAGGAATGGCTTCGCGCGCTCCAGCAATTCCTCGAGTCCGGGCTCGTTCGGGTTCTTCGGCTTGCCCGGGTGGATGATCGCGACCTGGCAGGCTTCGGCCGCCTCGATGATTTGCCGATAGGTTCCGGCGTTGACGTCCTTGATGTACGCCTGCTTGTTCTCGTTGTAAGCGAACAGCTTGTCGTTGATGTTCTGACACTCGTTGCAGCTCGAGCAGCGGATCGTTTCGATCCACGGCTCGTCGGAAGGCGGCGGAGCCACCTCCGCCACCTCGGCAGTCGGCGCCGCGGCTGCTGCGGTTGCCGCTGCGGCGGCTGTCGGCGCTGTTGCCGGTGTTTGCACTGTCGCGGCGGCCGCCTGTTTCAGCGCCTCGATTTCCTGCTGCTTCTGCTCCTCCCATGCCGCTTTCTCGCGCGCCAGCGCCTCTTCAGCGTGAGAGTTGTGGATCCCGCCATGCTCCTGAAGGCGATGCCACAGCAACAGGCAGCGGCGCGTGGCCTGCAGCAGCCGCGCGTCGACGATCACGCGATGCAGCTGGTCGGTGCCGTCGACGGCAAGCAGGTAGGGGACGCGCTCGGCGGCCTCGCGCTCCGAAAGCGCCAGCCAGTCGGCGACCGGCACCATCGCGGTGGTCCAGCGATCGCGCGGAACCACCGCGAAGTGGTGAGCGTGACGACGATCACACAGCGCGAAGTCGGCATAGGTAAACCATACGCGCTCGCGCACGCGCTGCAGAGCCTCGTCGGCGTATTCGAAATCCTCGACGGGCCAGTCGTCCGCCGGATTCCGGTTGTTCTCGAAGGAAAACCGGGTCGCCCAGTTGGTACCGGCATTGGCGTCGTAGGTGAAGGCCGGGAACGCCCGCGACTTCATCGCGGCCGCAGCCGTCAGATACGGCGGCAGGTCGCTGCTCTCCGGTGAACCGCTGAATACGCTGAACAGCGCCGGACCGCGGCATCCCATGCCGTGCCGTACCCGGTCGCGCAGTGCGTAGAGGTTCGAACTCGTGGACTGCAGCACGAACATGCCGCCGAGCCCCATCGCGGTCGTCGCCAGCCGTGCGCTGCGCACGCCGAAGGCAAAGTGCCCCTGGCCGATGGCGGCATCCTCGAGCAGGTCGGTGTGCTGCACCAGGACTTTGACGGGCATGCCGGCCGAGAGCATCTCCATCAGCGCGGCATTTTCAGGGGCGGCGTTGCGGTCCGGCGGAATGCAGACCAGATAGTCCGGGAACTGCGCCAGGTCGTCGGCGGTGAGCGCATGCACGTCATAGCCCTCGAAGAACGCATCATGGTCGGCTTCGACGTAGCCGCCGCGTGCTTCGAGCTCCGCCACCGCGAGGGCCTTCACGACCTCGACCACCTTCGGCAGGCGGGTCCGATGCGCCTCGATCGCCGTCGCGCAGTTGCTGAAGACGAATTCGTAGCTTGCTTCAGCGCCTGCGCCCGTGGGTTCGGGATAAAAGGGCTGACCGCGCAGCACGGACAGTGCCCATTCGATGCGCTTGCGCCTTTGTGGAGGCAGTTCGTCCTGCGGTGCGTTGCGCGCGACCAGGCGCGACATGGCCGAGAAGTCGAAGACGTCGGAGTGCAGCGAGCCGAATCCGGACTGCAGGGCGGTCGGCTGCTGGCCGGCCTGCGAGTGGAAGTGCGCGGCCCGCAGGATGTCAGACAGCTTGCGCACCAGGTGATCAACGAGTGTGCGGAACTGTTTCGCCCTTTCGGCATGCACGTTCTGCCATGCGCGGGTGAGGAAGCGCGCGGCGAGCGCGCCTTCGCAGTTCAGCACCTCGCCGTCGACGTCCAGCGATTCGACGGCCCGTCTGAGGATCTCGCGCACGTTGTCGTCGTTCCCGGCCGCCTTGTCGGCCGCGAGCGGCCACACTTCGGTCAACATGCCGGCGGTGCCTTCTGCCAGCAGCACGCGGATCTCGCGTTCGAGGCGCAGCAGTTGCTTGCGCAGACGTTCACCCTCGATTCCGCGCGGTGCGATGTCGGCGATCAGATCACCCATGATGGCAGACAACGACTTCACGAATTCGGGTCCCACGTCGCGGTCGAGCAGCACGACCGGGTAGTCGTAGCGCAGGCGCGTCAGGTCGCGGTAGGCGGCCAGCAGGGCAGGGCGGAAACCGGCCTGCAACGCGGCGAGACCGTCGCCCGCGCGCTTGCCGGTCATGTGGAAGACGGTCTGGTCCTGGAACTTGGCGGCCATGTCCATGGCGGTGTGAACCTCGAATGTCGGCAGGGTCAGGCAGCGCGCTGCTCGCGCTCCTCGTCCGGCCAGATCGTGAACTTGTCGAATTCCTTGTTGAGCCCCGAGCGGATCGCTTCGGCGGTGCGCGGCTGTCCCGCCCCACGCAGCTCGTCGTAGCACGGCACGCTCGGATCGTGATAGAGGATGCCGACCGGAATCGGATCGGTCGACGATGCGATCTCGCGGGCCTGGTGGATGTTCAGCGGATCGTGCTCGCGCTGGTTCTTGTAGATCCGGCTCGTGTCGGCGCTCGGCGTTAAGCCGTTGGTGTGCGTCAGCAGCAGTGTCTTGCCGGGATCATGCATCCACGGTTCGAACGCCTTCGGCAGCCACTCGGGGCAGCGCTGGATGATGCGCACGAACGAGAAGCCGCGATGCTTGAAGGCCTTGGAGATGATGTCGTAGAGCAGTTCTGGAATCCAGTCCACGCCCTGCGCCACGAACGAGGCGTTCTGCACACCCAGCGTGACGCTGAGCGGATTCAGCGGTTCGAGCACGGAACCGCGCGGCGTCGTGTTGCTCTTGAACCCGACCGGCGAGGTCGGCGAAGCCTGCTTCTTCGTGAGGCCGTACACCTGGTTGTCGTGCAGGATCACCGTGAGGTTCATGTTGTAGCGGATCGCGTGGATCCAGTGCGCCGCGCCGATGCTGCAGCAGTCGCCGTCGCCGGTGTTGACGAAGACGTTCAGGTCGGGCCGGGCCATCTTCACGCCTTCGGCCAGCGGAAAAGCGCGGCCGTGGATGCCGTGGAAGCCGTAGGTCTTCATGTAGTGCGGGAAGCGGCTCGAGCAACCGATGCCGGACACGAACACGGTGCGCTCGGGCGCGAGGTTCTCGTCGCGGCACAGGCGCTGCACGGCGGCGAGGATCGCGTTGTCACCGCATCCGCTGCACCAGCGCGGTACGCCGCCCTGGTAATCCTCGAGCTCGTAGTGTTCCTCGTGCAGCTTGATGATGCATTGACTGAGTGCGGAGCCCATCGTCTACTTTCCTTCGCTGAATCTCATTCGGCCAGCTTGGCGCGGATGGCGTCGACCACCATGCCCGGCTTGATCGGCTGGCCACGGGCTTCGGTCCAGCAGTCGACGTCGACCAGCGTGCGCGAACGCAGCATCATCGCCAGCGGCGCGTAACGGCGATTCTCTTCGTCGATCAGTTCGTCTTCCTTCGGGCGGTCGGCCCAGGTGCCCTCGACCGTCATCACCTTCCTGAAGCGTTTCAGGATGCCCGTGATGCCGGAGGGCATGGGCTGGATGAAGCGAATCTGCAGCGCCGAGACCTTCAAGCCCTCGTCGCGCACGCGCTGCACGGCTTCCTCGATGATGCCCTGCGTGCTGCCCCAGCCGACGACGAGCAGGTCGCCTTCGGGGTCGCCGTACACCGGCGGAGTCTTCAGCGTCTTCTGCAGCGCCGCCAGCTTCAGGCTGCGGGCCCGCAGGCCTTCCTCGTTGATCGCAGGGTCGTAGGCCACTTTGCTGGCACGGTCGTGCGCCAGGCCGGTGACCGTGTGCATGCCATTCGGCTGGCCGGGCGAGAAACGGCGTGCAATTCCTGTGATCCTGTCCCAGTCATAGGGCTTGGCGCCCTCGGGCAGCGGCGACTGATCGATCGGCGGTGCGAGCCAGTCCTCGGAAAAATTCGGCCGCGCAAACGGCTGCTGCGCGGTGGCCAGGCTCGCGTCCGTCAGGACCACGACGACCATGTTGAAGGTCTCGGCGATCTTGCGCGCCGTGATCATCGAGTAGAAGCAGTCTTCGATGCTGGTGGCCGCGATCACGACCTTCGGTGCGTCGCCGTGGCTGCCATAGACGGCCGTAAGCATGTCGGCCTGCTCGACCTTGGTCGGCTGACCGGTGCTCGGGCCGCCACGCTGCACGTTGACGACGACCAGCGGGATCTCGGCCATGACGGCCAGGCCGATGCCTTCCTGCTTCAGCGAGTAACCCGGCCCCGAGGTGATCGTCACGGCGCAGCGGCCGGCGTAGGACGCGCCGATCGCAAATGCGCAGGCGGCGATCTCGTCTTCGGCCTGGTGCACGATTCCGCCGACCCGTTCGAAGCACTCCGACAGGTAGTGCGACGCCGAGGTTGCCGGCGTGATGGGGTACATCGCGCAGATGTCCATGCCCGAAGCCAGCACGCCGAGCGCGATCGCCGTGTTGCCGTTGACGACGATCTGCGGGACGTTCGCCTTCTCGGCGGGGATCTCGTATTTGAAATCGAGGTTGGCCTCACCCCAGGCGAAGCCGGCTTCCATCAGGCGCACGTTGGAGTCGATGACTTTCTGGTCCTTCTTGCCGAACGTCAGCGCGATCTGGTCGCGCGCGAGCTGCAGGTCGAAGCTGTAGATGCTGCACAGCACGCCCAGCACGAACATGTTCTTGCCGCGGCGTGGGTCACTCATCAGCGCGCGACATTCCTTCTCCAGCGGCAGGTCGATGACGCGGAAGCCGGCGTCCTTGAGTGCCGCCAGCGTCTCGTTGAACGACTTGACGATCACCGGGTCGCGGTGCTCGGCCCACATGTTCTCGAGCAGAATCGTCGCGCCCGGCTTCAGTTCGCCGGCGCGCACCCGTCCGAGCAGCACCTGTTCGTTGAACGCGACCACCAGGTCGGTTTCGTCGCCGCCGTTGGTGACCTGCTCGGAGCCCATTCGGATCCGGATGCCGCTGGCACCCGCCACGCTGCGCGCTGGCGGCTGAATCTCGGCCGGGATGATCTCGACGGTCCAGATGCCGTTGCCGCTGCGTGCGGCGATCGACGCCAGCGCCTGGCCGCAGCGCTGTGCGCCTTCGCCGGAATCGCTGATGACCTCGACGATGTGTTCGGGCAGTTTCACGGCCGGCTTGCTTCCGGCCTTTCCCCTGGCCGCCGGGCGTTCGAGGACTGCACTCATGCTCGTTCCTTATGTTCCATGTCTGTGCTGCGTGGCTGCCTATCGCGCGATGCGGATCCGCGCAAAGCCGTGCTCTTCGCGCGGAATGCCGAAGAGCGATCCGCTCGCGCCGGTGTCGTAGACCGAGTCGCTGTCGCGCAGTCCGAGGTAGGCCTTCATATTGCGGGCCGCTTTGCGGCCGGCGCCCATCGCCTGGATGACCGTCGCAGCACCGGTGACGATGTCTCCGCCAGCGTAGACCCCGACGATCGATGTCGCGAGGTTGTCGTCGGTATCGATGTAACCCCACTTGTTGAGCTTCAGCTTCGTGGTCTGACCGAGGATGGGGTTGGCATTGGTGCCGATCGCGAACACCACCATGTCGGTTTCGAATTCGAACTCGCTGCTTGGCACGACGACCGGGCGCCGCCGCCCGGACTCGTCAGGCTCGCCGAGCTCCATCTTCACGCAGCGCAGGCCGCGCACGTTGTTGCTGGCGTCACCCAGGATTTCGACCGGACTGGTCAGCCAGTTGAAATCGACGCCTTCCTCCTCAGCGTGATGGATCTCCTCCACGCGCGCCGGGGCTTCCTTCTTCGAGCGGCGGTAGATGCAGTGCACGGACTCGGCGCCGAGCCGCAACGACACTCGCAGCGCGTCCATCGCGGTGTTGCCTGCGCCAATCACAGCGACGTGCTTGCCCGGCTGCAACGGCGTGTCGAAGTTCGGAAAGTCGCGTGCCCGCATCAGGTTGCAGCGGGTCAGCAGCTCGTTGGCGGACAGCACGCCGTTCAACGACTCGCCGGGGATGCCCATGAAGCTCGGATAGCCGGCGCCAGTGCCGATGAACACCGCGTGAAATCCCATCTCGGTGAGCATCTGTTCGATCGTGAACAGTCGGCCAACGAGCGTGTTGCATTCGAAACGCACGCCGAGATTGCGCAGCTTCTCGATCTCGGCATCGATCACGTCATTCGGCAGCCGGAAGTCGGGAATGCCGTACTTGAGAACACCGCCCGGCGTATGGAACGCCTCATAGACGATCACCTCACAGCCGGCTTTCGCCATGTCGGCCGCGCAGGCCATGCCGGCCGGGCCCGCGCCGACGATGCCGACCTTGAATCCGGACGGCTCGATGTACGGCACGTTCTCCCAGCCTTCGGCGATCGCCATGTCGCCGACGAAGCGTTCGAGACGGCCGATCGCCACCGGCTCGAGAGTTTCGCCGACCGTGCACACGCCTTCGCACTGGGCTTCCTGCGGGCAGACGCGGCCGCAGACCGAGGGCAAAAGGTTGGTGTCGGTGATGATGTCGTAGGCGCCGTGATGGTGCTTCTCGGTGATCTTCTTGATGAAGCCCGGGATGTCGATGCCGACCGGGCAGCCGCGCACGCACGGCTCGTCCGGGCACTGCAGACAGCGGTCCGCTTCGCGCAATGCATCCTCGAGCCGGTAGCCGCAAGCGACTTCCTCGAAGTTGCGCGCCCGCACCTTCGGATCCTGCTCCGGCATCGGCGTCCGCTCCTGCGGAATCGTGCGGATCGTTCTCTTCTTCGCGGTGGCCATGGCATCGTCTCCCTGGCTCAGCCGTCGGTGCTGGGCTGAATGTCGATCGGGATCTCGGCCTCGTTACCGAGCACGGCAGCCTTGAGGTCGATGACGGTATCGGCGCGGATGCGGCACGACTCCTGCCAGCGCTCGAGCGCGTCGTGCTCGGCGCGCTTGTAGCGGACCAGGCGCTTCATCAGGTCGTCGAAGTCGACCTGGTGGCCGTCGAAGTCGGGACCGTCGACGCAGGCGAACTTCACCTGCTCGCCGATTTTCACGCGGCAGCCGCCGCACATCCCCGTACCGTCGACCATCACCGGATTCAGGCTGACGATCGTCTTCACTCCGTGCGGGCGGGTCGTTTCGGCGCAGCCTTTCATCATGATCGGTGGGCCGATCGCGACGACCTCGTCAATGTCGGAGTGCTTCGCGATCGCCTGCTTGATCCCTTCGGTGACGAGTCCCTTGATGCCGGCGGAACCGTCGTCGGTGCAGATGATCAGTTCGTCGCAGACGGCTGCGAACTTGTCCTCCCAGAACATCAGGTCCCGGTTGCGGAAGCCGATGACGCCGATCACGTAGGCGCCGCTCTCCTTGTAGGCGCGGGCCTGCGGATACACCGGTGCGACGCCGAGTCCACCGCCGACACAGACGACTTTTTTCGCCTTGCCGATATGGCTCGGGATCCCCATCGGCCCGACGAGCGCGTACAGAGTCGTGCCGGCCTTGCAATTCGCCTGCATCTCGCGCGTCGTCTTTCCGACGGCCTGGATGACCAGCGTGATTGTTCCGCGCTCCCGGCTGAAGTCGGCAATCGTGAGGGGGATCCGCTCCCCATGTTCGTGCTCCATCACGATCACGAACTGGCCGGGCCGGGCGGCCTTTGCCATCAATGGGTGTGCCACCTCGAGCATGTAGGTGACGTCGGAGTAATCCTCGCGCGCGACGATCCGGAATCCTGCCTGCTCCGCCTGCGCCATGCTCGTCTCCCTCTGTCCTGCTCGTTGTCTCGCGATTCCCGCGCGCTCTGCTGGCCGAGGCGCCGGCGGGCTGTGTGTGTGCTCTCACGTAGCCGAGAGCATCGGCCGCCAGCGCGCCGACGGCATTGATCTGGGGCAACCGAGGTGTAAGGGGAGGCACGGCAGGTGTTACAGCGCCGCCGCCGGACGCACGAGACCACACGACGCGCCCGGAATTGACCCGAGCGTGCGAGAACCAGCGTCTAGGTGAGTTCGGCGTTCAGCGCTTCGAGCGCGGCAGAACCGGGGCAGAGATCGGCCTCGGCGAGCCGGTTCAGTGGCGTCTCGACCGTGTTCAGGTGTTCATGCAGGTCATCCGCTGCAGGGTCGACGAAGAGCAGGCCGGTGACGATCTCGCCGCGAGCATGATGCTGGTGGATATGGCTGATCGCCGCCAGGCGGTCGCCGGGATCGTAGCCGTCGGCCAGCTTGCGCAGGCGCAACCGGCTGCCGTCGTGCTGCGTGATCTCGATCACTGCGCCCGGCCGGTAGTCGGTGACGATCGTCTCGCGCCGGGGCATGAAGTCGAGCCGGTTCACCGCGTCGTTGTGGGCGCGGACGTAGTCGTAGCTCTTCGTGCTGCCCGGGTGGTTGTTGAAAGCCACGCAGGGGCTGATGACGTCGATCAGAGCGGAGCCGCGGTGATTGAGCGCGCCCTTGATCAGCGGTACCAGCTGCTCCTTGTCGCCCGAGAAGCTGCGCGCGACATAGGTGACGCCCAGTTGCAGCGCCAACGACACCATGTCGATCGGCGCGTCGCGATTGATTGCGCCGCGCTTGGACTTCGAACCCTGGTCCGCGGTCGCGGAGAACTGGCCCTTCGTCAGCCCGTAGACGCCGTTGTTCTCGACGATGTAGGT
Organism: Burkholderiaceae bacterium; assembly: GCA_036732825.1. GTDB lineage: Bacteria > Pseudomonadota > Gammaproteobacteria > Burkholderiales > Burkholderiaceae_F > DAINBQ01. The sequence continues at coordinate 8,655 of DAINBQ010000129.1, forward strand.
CATGTTGACGCCGCGCCGGATCAGGTGCGCGAACTGGCCGAGGCCGATCGAAGCGGAATCACCGTCGCCCGAGACGCCGAGGTAGATCAGGTCGCGGTTCGCGAGGTTGGCGCCGGTCAGCACGGACGGCATGCG
>DAINBQ010000130.1:0-2287 GCA_036732825.1 Burkholderiaceae bacterium
GGTAGATCAGGTCGCGGTTCGCGAGGTTGGCGCCGGTCAGCACGGACGGCATGCGTCCGTGAACCGAATTGAATCCGTGCGAGTTGCCGAGGAAATAATCCGGCGTTTTCGATGAGCAGCCGATGCCGGAAAGCTTGGCCACGCGGTGCGGCTCGATCGCCAGCTCCCAGCAGGCCTGGATGATCGCGGCCGAGATCGAATCGTGACCGCAGCCTGCGCACAGCGTCGAGATCTTGCCTTCGTAGTCGCGCCGCGTGTAGCCGAGGCTGTTCTGGGGCAGGGTCGGATGATGCAGCTTCGGCTTTGCAAGATAGGTCATGACGTCCTCACGCGGCCTTGCCGCTCTTCAGCGGACGCACGTTGCTTCCCTGCACCCGGTCGGCGATGGCCTTGACGATGAAGCGGGCCGTGATCGGGGTGCCGTCATAGTGCAGGATCGGCACCAGGCGGGCCGGATCCAGCTCGAGTTCGTTGACCAGCATGGAACGCAGCTGCGCGTCGCGGTTCTGCTCGACGATGAACACGGTTTCGTGTTCGCTGATGAAGCTTTTCACCGAGGACGGAAACGGGAATGCGCGCACCCGCATGCGGTCCAGGTGCACTCCCTGTTGCTCGAGCGCGCCGAGCGCCTCGCTCATTGCCGGGCTGGTCGAGCCGTAGTAGACGACACCGAAGCCGGTTTTCTGCGCGGCCTTGCGGACGATCGGCTGCGGCACCAGCTTTTTGGCGGTGTCGAACTTCTTCAGCAGCCGCTCCATGTTGTAGAGATAGTCGGCGCCGGCCTCCGAGTAACGGGCGTAGGCATCCTTGGTCGAGCCGCGCGTGAAATAGGCGCCGCGGGTCGGATGCGCGCCGGGCAGCGTGCGGAACGGAATGCCGTCGCCATCGACGTCGAGGTAGCGGCCGAAGTCCTTGCCCGCATCGAGCTCCGCCGCGCCCATGACCTTGCCGCGGTCCAGGCGGCGGCTGTCGTCCCACTTGAGCGGCGCGCACAAGCGGTGGTTCATGCCGATGTCGAGATCGCTCATCACGAAGATCGGCGTCTGCAGGCGATCGGCGAGATCGAAGGCGGCGGCCGAGAACTCGAAGCACTCGTGCGGGTCTTCCGGCAGCAGCAGCACGTGCTTTGTGTCTCCGTGCGATGCATACGCGCATGCGAGCAGGTCCGATTGCTGGGTGCGGGTCGGCATCCCGGTCGACGGGCCGCCGCGCTGCACGTCGATGATGACCGCCGGGACCTCCGCGAAGTACGCGAGGCCGATGAATTCGCTCATCAGCGAGACTCCCGGCCCCGACGTTGTCGTGAACGAACGGCTTCCGTTCCAGCCGGCTCCGATGACGATACCGATCGACGCCAACTCGTCCTCGGCCTGGACAATCGCGTACTTGTTCTTGCCGCTGGCCGCGTCGACCCGGTATTTGCGGCAGTACTTCTGGAACGATTCGGCCAGCGAGGACGAAGGCGTGATCGGGTACCACGCGCACACCGTTGCTCCGCCGTAGACGCACCCGAGTGCCGCAGCCGCATTGCCCTCGATGAAGATGCGGTCGCCGACGTTGCCGCGGCGCTCGACCTTCAGCGCGATCGCGCCTTCGAGCCACTCGCGCGCATAGTGCAGGCCGGTCATGAACGCGTCGAGGTTCGGCTTGATCAGCTTGTCCTTGCCCTTGTACTGCTCGCCCAGCAGCTGCGCGATCACTTCCGGCTCGATGCCGAGCAGTGCTGTCAACACGCCGACGTACATGATGTTCTTCAGCAGTTGCCGTTCTTTCGGATCGGCGAACTTGGAGGAGGCGATTTCGGTCAGCGGCACTCCGACCAGGTTGATGTCCGCGCGCAGGCGCGCGGCTGGGACGGGCTTGGTGCTGTCGTACAGCAGATAGCCGCCGGGCTCGATCTCCTGGATGTCACTGTCCCAGGTCTGCGGGTTCATCGCGACCATCAGGTCGACGCCCCCGCGCCGCCCGAGGTGCCCCTGTTCGGTGACACGGACCTCGTACCAGGTCGGCAGGCCCTGGATGTTCGACGGAAAGATGTTGCGCGGCGAAACCGGCACGCCCATGCGCAGGATGCTGCGCGCGAACAACTCGTTGGCCGATGCCGATCCGGATCCATTGACGTTCGCGAACTTGACGACGAAGTCGTTGATCGCCTTGATCTTCCGGACGCGCAGCGAGGCCGAGGTGGTCGCCGTCTTCCCTGCCAGCCCCGCCCGCCCTTCGTCGGGAACGCTCATGTGTGTTGCTCCCTCGTGCTGCCCGCGCTCTCTCCAGGAAGGACCGAGCC